>CAIZNP010000226.1 GCA_903934375.1 uncultured Synechococcaceae cyanobacterium | reverse complement strand
TCAGTCCATCCTGAATCGTTTGGAAAACAAGCACCTGACGTTGTTTGCTGAGCCGTGTAAACCCCTCACTGGCCGGCAGATCCGCCAACTCCTGGCCAAGCTTGGCGGTTGGTCGTGCCATGTCTTGGTCGTGAAAGGCGTTCATGGTGGATAGGCTGAGCCCTGTGGGACGACTGGGCGTTAGTGTCTTGGCAAGATCGATACCTATGCAGATACCGTTGGACTTTGGTCACGCTGTCCAATTGTAGGCCGCTTGCCTTGAAGCGAGCCCGTTTGTGGTGATTGAATGACCAGCTGCGGTGCGCGTTTTCTAATCAACGATCCAGAGCCAATGGTAGTTCTGGTGCGGTTTCTGCTTATAATTGAGCGTCGGGGGGTGGCGGCATGGCCAACGAGCAGGCCATGGAGGTCAGGCCGCAGATGCAGGTGTGTTACCCAGATTGCTGATCACTTCCGGAGTGAGTCCTGCTTGCCGGATCTGCAGGAGCCGCAGCCGCAACAGATTCTGTCCAACACGGCTGCGCGCATAGACGCCAACCCTGGCAATTGTTTGGCCACCAAGTGATCCGATCTCGCTGACCGTGGCGAACTGCCGTAATGCCTCCAGGTCCTGATCGGATCGGATGATCACACCCAGGTAGTCAAGATCTGGGCGGATGGCGATGAAGCTCGCGTCCGTTGATGGGCTGCTGCTGGATAGCTGAGCGTCCGGAGTGCCGCCGCCGATCTTGACGGTTGGTGATGCCTGGGATCGGCTGCTTTCCATGGCTGCTGAAACTCCGGCTGACTGGGTCTGCGTGGGATTGCCAACGGATGGGGCTGGATCGAGGGGCTGCTGTGTTGGCTTGCTGGCGACCATCTGCCGTTGTTCCGAAAGAATCGGCGGAACAATGACGGATGTTGCGACACCGGTTTCAAGGCTCGCCGGAGTCGAGGCAGATGCCACCGCAGACATGGTGTCAGCTGAGGCGTTGGGCGCCGGCTCGGGTGACGACCCGGCAGGCTGCAGGAGTGAGGGCTCAACCAGGCCCATGGCCGAAGCGGAAAGCTCGCCGCCCAGGTCGGACGCCTTGGCTTGGTTTCTGCGGGCGGTTGCAGGGGTTTGTGGCCTGTTGGGAACTGCGTCTGAACCTGAGTTGAACGCCAGTCCCCGAGATGCCAAGAGCTGCCTGGGGTCGGGTTGGACCGCGGCAGGGGCCTGGAAGGATGCCGGCTTCGCTTCCGGTCGTGGTGCAGCGGCGGCATCTGTTGGCGCAACTGGAGTTTGTCCAGCGGCTGAGACGTCCGTTGCGGATCCGGCGGTCTTGTAGATCAGCAGTTCCAGCGGCCAGGGGAGGGAATCCTGCAGGGCCAGGCCGGTGCTGCGCGCCTGTTCCTGGGTGGGATAGGTATCGATCAGCGCAAACTGCTGCCCGTTTCGCAGGATCTGTTTGGCCTTGGGTAGGAAGAGTTGAATTTCGTCGAAGCTTGCATTCTTTGCAATGGCGATCACCAGATCGATGCGATCCTGCGAACTTCGGACGCTCGCTGGGTTCGCACTGATCTCAACGCCTGAGAATGCCGGCACTGCCTGGACTTGGGCTGTCTGGCCGATCAGGGTCAGCAGGGAAGCCCTTGTGGCCAGATGGCTGGAGCGTCTCCAGAGCTGCCCCGGGGCATTGGCAACCACGCGGAGGCGATCGGAGGCCTTGAGATCGTTCGCCTGACGGATCACTGAGCGGACCTCTGGCGCACGCTTCATGCTTTCTCGCATTGCATCCAGATTCAATTTGTCGGATGGTAAGGCAGATCTGTTGCAGTTTCACTGCAGCGGCGCGGCTTCCACTGCGGGCTCCTGCGGCAGGGTTCTGCCCAGGGGCCATGGCAACCTGCAGGTTCCGGCTGCTCCCTGGACATGAATCCACTGGAACTGCTCTGGGGTGAAGCCTTCTTCGCCGGCGCCCTCGCCCAGCTGCTGGCGCGGTTGAGTCGGTTGCCCTCGGTGGTGCTGCTGCTGGCCGTGGGGCTGTTGATCGGCCGGGCCGGCCTGGACCTTGTGAATCCAGAACTGCTGGGCCGCGGCCTCGAGCCCGTGGTGGGCCTGCTGGTGAGCCTGGTGCTGTTCGATGGCGGCCTCAACCTGCGCCTGGCCGGCCGCGATCTGCAGCGCACCGTGGTGCAGCTGGTGCTGGTGCGGGCGGTGCTGGGCCTGATCGGTGGGGCCTGGCTGGCCCATCAGCTGGCGGGGCTGTCCTGGCCCCTGGCCTGGGTGTTCGGCGCCATCGCCCTGGCCACCGGTCCCACGGTGGTGACGCCGATGGTGCAGCAGATGCGCCTGTTGCCGGGCCTCGGCAAGGTGCTGGAGGCTGAAGGCCTGATCCTTGAGCCGGCAGGGGCGGTGCTGGCCCTGCTGCTGCTGCAGGTGGCCCTCGGCGATCTCGACCGCTGGCAGGCCGTGGCCCCGCTGCTGTTGCTGCGCCTCGGCGGCGGGGTGCTGATCGGCGCCGTCGGCGGCTGGCTGCTGGTGGAGGTGCTGCGGCGCCTGCCCGGCGACGCCAGCGATGCCCTGCGGCTGCAGCTCACGCTTGGGATGTTGTTTCTGCTGGTGAGCGGCGCCCAGGCGCTGCTGCCGGAGGCCGGTCTGCCGGCGGCGGTGGCCGCCGGGGTGGTGGTTGGCCTGCGCCTCGATGAGCAGGCCAGTCAGCTCGATGAGCTGATCGCCCAGTTGGCCCAGCTGGCGATCACGGTGCTGTTTCCTCTGCTGGCCGCCGACCTCTCCTGGGGGGAGCTCAGCCCCCTGGGCTGGGGCGGCGTGGCCTGCGTTCTGGCGCTGATGCTCTACCGCTGGCTGGTGATCCAGATCGGCGGACTCGGCCTGCCGTCCCTGGCCTGGCGCCACAAGCTGATGCTCAGCTGGATCGCCCCGCGCGGCATCGTCACCGCCGCGGTGGCCAGCCTGTTCGCCCTCGAGCTGGAGGCGGCCGGCATCGCCGGTGCCGGCGCCCTCAAGGGTCTGGTGTTCCTGGCGATCCTGCTCACCGTGGGCATCCAGGGGTTCACGGCCCCCTGGCTGGCGGGGCGGCTGGGGCTTGTGGAGCTGGCGGCGGCGGTGCCTGGCGAGGCGGCCGGCGTGCCTGCCGGCGTTCCTACAACGACCGACTGATCCGGGCGCGGGCCTCGCCGCTGGGCTGCAGCAGCAGCCAGGTGGTGAGCAGGTCGGGCCCCTGCAGGCTGCCAAGCAGGGCGGCGCGCAGGCTCTTCATCAGCACACCCTTCTTGACGCCGGCGACGGCCACCGCCTCACCCAGCAGGCTCTGGGCTGCCTCGGCTGTGAGCGCTCCCTCGGGCAGGCGCTCCAGCAGGGCCGCCAGGGCCGGGCGAGCGCCCTCGCTGGTCAGCTGCTGCTGTGCCGCCTCGTTCAGCTCCGGACGCTCGAAGAAGGGTCTGGCCTGCTCGATGCCGTCCTGCAGGGTGGTGAGCGAGGGGCCCAGCAGAGCGCAGAGCTCGTGCGCCCAGCCGGCATGCCCGGTGGTGGTGGTGGTGGCGGTGGCGGTGGTGGGGCCTGCGGTTGGATCCCAGCCCTGGGCGGCCCAGAGGGGCTGCAGTTCCGCCAGCAGCTGCTCGGGGCTGCGCTCGTGCAGCACCTGGCTGTTGAGCCAGTTGAGCTTGTCCCAGTCGAAGCGGGCGCCGGCCTTGTTGACGCGATCGAAATCGAACACGGCGGCGGCCTCCGCGAGGGAGAAGCGCTCATCCATGCCGTCCGGCGGCGACCAGCCCAGCAGGGTCATGTAGTTGGCCAGGGCTTCGGCGGTGTAGCCCTGGGCGCGGAAATCGCTCACCGATGTCACGCCATCGCGCTTGGAGAGCTTGCGGCCCTCCTTGTTGAGGATCAGCGGCGTGTGGGCAAACACCGGTGCTGCGGCGCCGAGGGCCTCGTAGAGCAGCAGCTGCTTGGCGGTGTTGGCGATGTGGTCTTCGCCGCGGATCACATGGCTGATGGCCATGGCGGCATCGTCCACCACCACCACCAGGTTGTAGAGGGGGTCGCCGATCTGATCGGCGGGAGCGCGGCGGGCGATCACCATGTCGCCGCCCAGGTCGGAGCCGGCCCAGCGCATCTCACCGCGCACAAGGTCGGTCCAGGTGATCACGGCGTCTTCGTCGATGCGGAAGCGGATCGTGGCTTCGCGGCCCTCGGCGATGTAGGCCTGTTCCTGCTCCGCGCTGAGGTGGCGGTGGCGGTTGTCGTAGCGGGGGGCGCGGTTCTCGGCGGCCTGTCGCTCGCGCATCTCGGTGAGCTCGGCTTCGCTGGCGTAGCAGCGGTAGGCCCTGCCGGAGTCGAGCAGCTGCTGAATGGCGGCCCGGTGCTCGGCGATGCGCTCGCTCTGGATCACCGGCTCGGCGTCCCAGTTCAGGCCCAGCCACTGCAGGCCGTCGAGGATGTTGGTGGTGTACTCCGGCTTGCTGCGCTCCTTGTCGGTGTCTTCGATGCGCAGGAGGAACTGACCGCCCTGGCGGCGGGCGAACAGCCAGTTGAACACCGCCGTGCGGGCTGTGCCGATGTGCAGGGTGCCGGTGGGGCTGGGGGCGAGACGCACACGCACCGCCGCTCCGGTTGCTGCCACCCCTGCTCTCCTGCTGATTGAAACGGGACTGACGGGGCTCGAACCCGCAACTTCCGCCGTGACAGGGCGGTGCTCTAACCGATTGAACTACAGTCCCATGAGGGCCAAAAGGCTCTCCCAGACTGGGCTTTCCAGCCGCGTCTGCGCCGCGTCAGCGACTTAAGAAGTATCCGTTGTCGCGGTGCCCTCCGTCAACCAAGTGAAGGTTCCAGGTACGCCGATCACGGCCAACAAAAAAGCCCGCCACCTGGGCGAGCGAGGGGCCCTCGTGGCGAGGGCGGTATTGAAGGCCGCTCAGGGGCGGAAACCTGCGGGTTCGATCAGGCGGACCTGGTTGCCGCGAGCCGTGAATTCACGACCCTGGTCGCTTTGCACCACCACGCGACCACCGGATTTCACACGGATCACCCGGGCACGAACCCAGCCAAGGGCGGCTGATTCGAGAACCTTAACCACATCACCGGGCTGTAGATCCAACTCCATGTCCGGAACCAAGAGACTGCAGGGAGGGGACATCGAACGCGCCGTGGAGGACTTGAACCCCCGACATCAGGTTTTGGAGACCTGCGTTCTACCAACTGAACTAACGGCGCAGGGCCGATGTCCCCCCAACCAAGAAGGATCCGGGGTATCCCGGAGTTCTTGGCAGGCCGATACAGAGCGTAACGGCCTAATGAATTGAGGCGGAGGGCCTCAGCGATCGAAGCGCTGCTTGACGCGGGTGGCTTTGCCCACTCGGTCGCGCAGGTAGAAGAGCTTCGCCCGACGCACCTTACCGCGGCGTTCCACTTTCACGGAAGCCACCTGGGGACTGTGCAGCAGGAAGACCCGCTCCACACCCACACCCTGGAAGATGCGGCGCACGGTGATGGTCTCGTTCAGACCGCCGTGACGCTTGGCGATCACGACACCCTCGTAGGGCTGAATGCGCTCCTTGTTGCCCTCGGTGATCCGCACGCCGACGCGAACGGTGTCGCCCACGTAGATCTCAGGCAGATCCTTGGACTGCTTGGCGATCTGCTCGGCTTCGAAAGCCTGGATCAGTGCGTGGGCGCTGAGCTTGCCGGTGCTGACCTTCGTGGCTGCAGGCTTCTCGGCCACGGCGACGCTGGTGGTTTCGCTGGCAGCGGCGATGTCGGCCTCAGCTGCGGCGTCCACTGCGCTGGTTTCTTGATTGATGTCGTTGGATTCCGCTGCCATCCCAGTTCCGAAAAAACGCCTGGCCAAACAACGAGTGTACTGGCTCAGGGTGCCGGGGCCTTCACGGCCGGGCTCTCGACGGCCGGGCGCTTCAGCCAGCGCTGGCTGAGCATCACCCCGCCGGTGATCAACATCCACAGCAGCCCCAGGCCGTTGAGCAGCACATAGAACGGTTCGGCGGCGTGGCCCAGCCACTCCCCTTCGTGCAGCACCATCAGCCAGTGCACCTGGTCGCGGCTGAGGCCACCCCAGTCCTTCAGCAGGCGGTAGGCCATGCCGCTGGACACCGTGAGCAGCAGGGGTGTGAGCACCAGCGGCGCCACGGCACCGTGCAGTCGGCGGAGCTGAACCGGCAGCTGACCCATCCCAGCGTGCAGACCAGTGGCCTCAGGTTCTAACTTGAACTCAGCCCTGGCCGCATCGTTCGGGCACCGCCGCATCGCCCGCCTGCACCTTTCGCATGAACCTGTTCGCTGATCTGCTGGCGGCCTCCCAGAAATCAACCGCAGCCGGCGTCGCCGCTGCCTCAGCCAACGGGCAGGCGCAGGCCACCCAGGTGGGCCCGCGCATCCAGAAAAGTCGCCGCGGCGTGGAGGTGAAGAGCGCCCGCGAGATCGACACGATGCGCCAGGCCAGCCGCATCGTGGCCACCGTGCTGCGCGAGATCATCGACATCGCCGCCCCGGGCATGACCACCGGCGACCTCGACGCCCACGCCGAGAAGCGCATCCGCGCGATGGGAGCCGTGCCCAGCTTCAAGGGCTACCACGGCTTCCCGGCCAGCATCTGCGCCTCGATCAACAACGAGGTGGTGCACGGCATCCCCAGCAGCAAACGGCTGATCAAGGCCGGCGACCTGGTGAAGATCGACACCGGCGCCTACTTCGATGGCTACCACGGCGACAGCTGCGTGACCTTGTGCGTGGGCGAGGGAGCTCCCGAGCAGGCCCACACCCTGGCGCGGGTGGCGCAGGAATCGCTGATGAAGGGCCTCGCCACGATCAAGGCCGGCAGCACCCTGTTCGAGCTGGCCGGCGCCGTGCAGGACCACGTGGAGGCCCACGGCTTCGCCGTGGTGGAGGACTACACGGGCCACGGCGTGGGACGCAACCTGCACGAGGAGCCCTCGGTGTTCAACTACCGCACCCGTGAGCTGCCCAACATGAAGCTGCGGGCCGGCATGACCCTGGCGGTGGAGCCGATCCTCAACGCCGGCAGCAAGGCCTGCCGCACCCTCAAGGACCGCTGGACCGTGGTGACCGTGGACGGCAGCCTCTCGGCCCAGTGGGAGCACACGATCGCCGTGACCAGCGACGGTTGCGAGATCCTCACCGACCGGGATTTCTGAGCAGACGCGCTCGGCGTTGTGCCCTCCGTCAGGCGGCCTTGCGGCTCACCAGCTGGAAGTAGGCCCAGCGGCTGGCGGTGGCGATCGGCATCAACAGATAAGTGAGCGGGTTGGGGGTGACGATCACAAGCCCGCAGTTCCAACGCGCCTGGCGCAGCACCTCGCGGGCCACGAACTCGGCGCTCATCAGGCCGATCGGATTCAGGCCTGAGTGGAACGGGCCCAGCACCAGGCGGCGCAGACGGAGGTGAGGCCCCGCCAGTTCGAGGCTGCGCAGGCTGAACAGCTGCCCCTGCAGGCGCTTGCTGATCTCATAAAGCGGGCTCACCGCCGCCTGGATCTCCGCCTCGGAGGTGTTCATCCACAGCTCCCGGGGCGGGCGTGGGCTGGCGCTGCAACCATCTGACGCGCCGTTTGCCGCGCCGTCTGCCGCGCCGGTGGCATCCGCTGCCGCCAGCGATCCGAACAGCTCCAGCAGGCGCCAGCTGCTGAGGGCGTTCACCTCAAGCGAGCGCTGCACCGCCTCGGCGCTGCGATCGCCGTGCACGTTGACACCGTGGTTGATCACCAGGATGTCCACCCCCGCCAGCACAGGTCGCAGCTCCTCCTCCTGGCCGCATTGCCAGCGGATCTGCTGCAGGGGGATGGACTGTCCGTTGTCATCCAGCAGCTCCAGTGGCGCCGGGCTGCTGGTGAGGGCGATCAGGCTGGCCCCCTGCCGGTGCAGCCGGTGCAGCAGCGCCTGCCCCAGGCTGCCGCCGGCGCCGGTGATGGCCACGGTGCGTCCGCGGAAAGGCTGGTCGGCCATGGCGGTGGTTTGTCAGTTGATTGCAGCGTGCGCCATCCTCGTGGCAGAGACAGGTGCTGTGCTGAATGTCGGAGGCTCTTGTGGCCCTTTATGCGCCCTACTGCCAGGGCACGGCCCGGCGGCAGGAGCTGCAGCGGGCGCTCGAGCTGCTGGCCGCCGGCTCCCTGCAGGGGGAGAGGCGGCTGCGGCCCACTGGCACCCGCCCCTTCAGCCTGAGCTGGCGTGCGGCCGATTCCCCCCTCGATCCCTCCGCCGCCAGCCTGTGCTTTGCGGATCTACCAGACCTGGCGCCTCAGGAGTACAGCTTCGAGCTGCCCACCTATCGTCTGGTGCTCTGGCTGATGGACTGGGTTGCGGCCGGTGGCGACTCCTCCCAGTCGGCGGATCTGCCGGACAGTTTCTGGCGCTGGCTGATCCTGGGGCTCGATCCCGCCGCCGTTGCGGCCTAGATTCCAGCGACCAGCTCCGGGTTGCATGGGCCAGGTCAGCGCAGCTTCCCCGCCCAGCTCCTGGGGCAACGGGTCGCCGGCCCTGCTGATCGGCTCCTGCGAACCCTTCAGTGGCAAGTCCGCGCTGGTGCTCGGTTTGGCACGCCAGCTGATGCAGCGGGGCATCGGCGTGCGCTTCGGCAAGCCCCTGGCTGCTGCTGATGCTGATGCTGACAGCGATGGTGTGGCTGATGCACTGCCTGCCGCTCACGACCTGATCGATCAGGACGTGCGCTTTGTCGGCCAGATTCTTGGGCTCAGGGACGATCAGCTGATCGCTGCGGTGCACCGCCATAGCTCCGCGCGATCCCAGCGGCGTCTGCTCGACGCCGAGCTCAGCGCCGGGCCAGGCCTTGAGGCCCTCCGGCAGCAGCTGGTGGCGGCCTCCCCGGGGCTCACCCTGCTGGAGGGGCCGGGCAGCCTGAGCGAGGGACTGCTCTACGGCCTCAGCCTGGTGCAGGTGGCCCGCGGCCTGCAGGCTCCCGTGGTGCTGGTGCACCCCTGGAACGACAGCGACAGCATCGATCCGCTGCTGCAGGCCCGCGAGCAGCTGGGCGATCTGCTGGCCGGCGTGGTGCTCAACGGTGTCGTGCCGGAGCAGGTGGCCGGCCTGCAGCAGGAGCTGGTGCCCGCCCTGGAGCGGCTGGGCCTGCCGGTTCTGGGGGTGATGCCCCGCTCACCGCTGCTGCGCAGCGTGACCGTGGAGGAGCTCTCGCGTCGGCTGAATGCCGAGGTGCTCTGCTGCCGCGACCGCCTCGATCTGCTGGTGGAAACGCTCTCGATCGGGGCGATGAACGTGAACTCCGCCATGGAGTTCTTCCGCCGCCGCCGCAACATGGCTGTGGTAACTGGCGCCGACCGCACCGACATCCAGCTGGCGGCCCTGGAGGCCTCCACCCAGTGCCTGATTCTCACCGGCGCCGGTGATCCCCTCCCCCAGCTGATCTCCCGCGCCGAGGAACTGGAGGTGCCGCTGCTGAAGGTGGAGCACGACACGCTCACCACGGTCGAGGTGATCGAGAACACCTTCGGCCATGTGCGGCTGCAGGAATCGGTGAAGGCCACCTATGCCTTCCGACTGGTGGAGGAGCACTGCGATTTCGAGGCGCTGTTCGCTCGCCTGCGTCTGCCGGTTGCCGCGTGAACACTGCTAGTTTCGAGGCGTCCGCTATGGGCGAGCGTTGACCCGGTCCCTCGATCTCCCGGCCCTCGACCGGATTGACACCCTGGCCCAGGAGCTGGCGTTGCTGCAAGACCGCAGCAAACGACGTATTGCCATCCTCGGCAGCCGCCATGTGCCGGTCGTTTCGGTACATCTCGTGGAGCTCGTGGCGCGTTCCCTGGCCCAGGAGGGTCACAACCTGATCACCTCCGGGGCTCAGGGGGTGAATGCGGCCGTGATCCGCAGCGTGCTCGAGGTTGAGCCCTCACGGCTCACGGTGCTGCTGCCCCAGAGCCTTGATCGCCAGCCCAGCGAATCGCGCGAACAGCTTGAGCGCGTACTCCATCTGGTGGAGAAGCCCGAGAACGATGAGCTGCCCCTGCCGATGGCGAGCAGCCTCTGCAACCAGGAGATCATCAACCGCTGCGATCAGCTGATCTGCTACGCCTTCCACGACAGCGAAACCCTGCTGGCCAGCTGCCGCACCGCCGAGGACATGGGCAAGGTGGTGTCGGTGATGTTCTTCGACTGAACCGGCTGCCGCGGCGTGCGGTAGCCGGTCAGCCCGCAGCCGCCAGCACCGCCCGCAGACCCTCCACGTAGAGGATTCCGGTGCACGCCATGCCGCCCGCCCAGCTCATCGAGCGCAGGGCCGGCTGGTTGGCCACGTAGGCGGGGATGTAGGCCAGTCGCAGGGCCGGGTGAATCCAGGCCGCGGCCATCGCCGCGGGAGCATCGACGTGGGCCAGCAGGCAGAGCAGAGCCGCCGGGGCAAACAGGGTGAAGGCCTCGAAGCTGTTCTGATGGGCCCAGTTGGCTCGTTTGCCCCAGTCCGGCAGCCGATCGGCCATGGCGCGTGGCGCGGCAAGGTCGTTGATGGTGAAGTTCGCCTGCGAGCGAGCGGCACCCAGTGGCACCAGGCTGGCCAGCACCACGCCGGCAGCCAGCAGCAACGACCAGGCGAAGGCGGGCTCGAGAGCCATGACGGTGAGCGGCGGTATGACTCCAGTTCTAAGAGCTGCCGGTCTGCCGTCGCTGGAGTCTCCAGAGATGACGCGCCATGGCGAGCCATTTCTGGACGCGGCGCTGCAGGGTTTCCCAGCTCCACCTCGGGTTCCAACTCCAGCTCCAGCTCTCATAAAGGACTCCCACACAGGACTCCAGCGATCCCTTGCTTACGCTGGGCGTGGCAGTTTGCGTTGTTCGTCTCGATGGCCGACACCTATTCCTTCGACGTCGTCTCCGATTTCGATCGCCAGGAATTGGTGAATGCCCTCGATCAGGTGCGGCGCGACGTGTCCACCCGCTACGACCTCAAGGATTCGGGCACCGAGATCGATCTGGAGGAGACCAGCTTCACGATCACCACCGCCAGTGACATGACGCGTCAGGCGGTGGAGGACGTGCTGCTGCAGAAGGCCACCAAGCGCAATCTCTCACTGAAGATCTTCGATTTTCAGACCCCCGAGCCCGTCGGTGGCAACCGGGTCAAGCAGCTGGTGAAGCTGCGCAAGGGCCTCAGCCAGGAGCTGGCTAAGACGCTGAGCAAGACGGTGCGCGATGAGCTGAAGAAGGTCACCGTCGCTATTCAGGGCGACACCCTGCGGGTGACCGGCAAGAGCAAGGACGACCTGCAGGCCGCCATCAATCTGCTCAAGGCTCAGGACGTGGAGGTGCCGCTGCAGTTCCAGAACTACCGCTGATGCCCGCTGGCTGGCGCTTCTGGATCGATCGCGGAGGCACCTTCACCGACCTGGTGGCGCGCAGTCCTGAGGGACGGCTGCTGGTGCGCAAGCTGCTGTCGGTGCAGCCGGGCGTTCCGGGGGATCCGGCGGTGCGGGCGATCCGCGGGCTCCTGGGGCTCGATCCCAGCGCCGCTGAGCCGATTCCCGCCGGGCTGATCGCCGAGGTGCGCCTGGGCACCACCGTGGCCACAAATGCGCTGCTGGAGCGCCAGGGCCGGCCGACGCTGCTGCTGCTCAACCGCGGCTTCGCCGATCTGCTGACCATCGGCGATCAGCACCGGCCCGATCTGTTTGCCCTGGAGATCCGGCGGCCGGAGCCCCTGGCCCGGCGGGTGCTGGAGGTTGGTGGCCGCCTGGCGGCGGATGGCACGGAGCTGGAGCCGTTGCAGTGCGATGGGGCTCTGGCCGAGCAGCTGCATCAGGCGCGTGCCGATGGGCTCAGCAGCATCGCCGTGGCCCTGCTGCACGCCTACCGCTTCCCTCGCCATGAGCTGGCACTCGGCTCCTGGTTGGAGACGTTCGGCTTCGAGGCCATCGCCCTCTCGCATCAGGTGAGCCCGTTGCCGCGGCTGGTGCCGCGGGCCCACACCACTGCGCTGGAGGCCAGTGTCGGGCCGGTGTTGCAGGGCTATCTGGCCCAGGTGCAGGCGGCTCTTGGGCCAGAGGTGCCGCTGCGGGTGATGCAGTCGAGCGGTGGCCTGATCGCGCCGGAGCAACTGCGCGCCAAGGACACGATCCTCTCCGGACCGGCGGGTGGCCTGGTGGGGGCCAGCCGCATCGGCGCGGCGGCCGGCTTTGCGGCCCTGGTGGGCTTCGACATGGGCGGCACCTCCACCGATGTGAGCTGGAGTGAGGCAGGAACGGATGGCGCGCCCGCCTGGCAGCGGTGCGAGCAGAGCGAGCTCGGCGGCCTGCCGCTGCAGGCGCCGATGTTGGAGATCCACACCGTGGCGGCCGGCGGTGGCTCGCGGATCCGCTTCGATGGCCTGCGGCTGCAGGTGGGGCCGGAATCGGCCGGCGCGGATCCAGGCCCCGCCTGTTACTGCTGCGGTGGTCCGCTCACGATCACCGACGCCAACCTGTTGCTGGGGCGTCTGCAGCCTGCTCAGATGCCGGCGGTGTTCGGTCCAGGCAGCGATCAGCGCCTTGATCCGTTGCCGGCGCGGCTGGGCTTCGAGCAGCTGGCCAGTGTGCTGGGGGCTGCCGCGGCTAATGCTGGCGGTGCGAGTCCAGCGGCGCGGCCGCCTGAGATGCCGTCGGCCGAACAGGTGGCAGAAGGGGCCCTGGCGATTGCGGTGGAGCGGATGGCCGAGGCGATCCGGCGCATTTCGATCCAGCAGGGGCGCGATCTGCGTGA
Source organism: uncultured Synechococcaceae cyanobacterium (assembly GCA_903934375.1). Taxonomy (GTDB): domain Bacteria; phylum Cyanobacteriota; class Cyanobacteriia; order PCC-6307; family Cyanobiaceae; genus Vulcanococcus. The sequence goes on along the minus strand of CAIZNP010000226.1, from coordinate 5,709 downwards.
TGCCGTGCTCTGCAGCTTCGGTGGTGCCGGCGGTCAGCACGCCTGCGCCGTGGCCGAGGCCCTGGGGATGGAGCGGGTGCTGCTGCATCCGCTGGCTGGTGTGCTTTCCGCCTATGGCATCGGCCTGGCGGATGAGGTGGAGCTGATCGAACGCAGCGTTCGCCAACCCCTCACGCCGCAGCTGCTCCAGACCCTGGCTGCCGAGTTGGCCGCCAACGCCGAACAGCCGGCCCCGGATGCTGGCGCGCGCCGCCGTTGCACGCTGCAGCTGCGAACCGCTGGTGCCGACACCTGCGTGCCGATCCCCTGGGCCGATCCGTCGCTCGCCGGTGCGGATGCCTCGGCCGCGGTCAGCTGCGACGGCCTGATTGAGATGTTCGCCGCGGCTCATCGCCGCCGCTTCGGCTACGCGCCATTCAGCGGATCAGGGGCTGCCGCGCCGGTGCTGGAGCGGCTCAGCATCGAGCGGATCCGGCCCGGTCTGTCGCTGGAGGAGGGGGATCCGCCGGCGGCCGTCGCGCCGGGCAACGCACAACTGGCGTCGGCTCCGCCGCAGGCTGGCTTGATCTCCGTGTATCTGTACGGGGCCTGGCAGGAGATCCCCCTCTGGCAGCGCAGCCAGCTGCAGCCGGGTGTTGCGCTGGCGGGTCCCGCCCTGATCGTGGAGCCCACCGGAACGAATCTGCTGCTGCCGGGCTGGCGCGCACGCCTGCTCGCCGGCGGCAGCCTGCTGCTGGAGGGGGAGGCTGCAGCATCGAGCCCCGACACAGTCCATCTGGACCCGCTCAGCCTGGAGCTGTTCAGCCATCGCTTCACCGCCATCGCGGAGCAGATGGGCACCCGCCTGCAGCAGACCAGCAGTTCGGTGAACATCAAGGAGCGGCTTGATTTTTCCTGCGCCCTGTTCGATGCCGCTGGCGGCCTGGTGGTGAATGCACCCCACATCCCCGTGCATCTCGGCTCGATGGGGGAGAGCGTGGTGGCGCTGCTGGCGGCGGTGGAGCGGGGCGAGCGTCCACCGCTGGCGCCTGGCGATGCGGTGGTGTCCAACAACCCCTACAACGGCGGCACCCACCTGCCGGATCTCACGGTGATCACGCCGGTGTTCGCTGGGCCTGGCTCGGCGCAGCTGGTGGGTTTCGTGGCCAGTCGGGGGCACCACGCCGATGTGGGTGGCATCACCCCGGGCTCCATGCCGCCCCACAGCACCTGCATCGAGGAGGAGGGCCTGCTGCTCGACAATGTGCCTCTGCTGGAGCATGGCACTTTTGATGAGACGTTTTGGCGGCAACGGCTCGCGGCTGGTCGCCATCCCGTGCGCAACCCCGACCAACTGCTCGCCGATCTGCAGGCCCAGCTGGCGGCGAACCAGCTGGGCCTGGAGCGGTTGCAGGCGCTGATTGCGGCTGCGGGGCTGCAGCGGGTGCAGGGCGCCATGGATCAGGTGCAGTGCCAGGCCGCAGAAGCGGTGCGGCGGGTGATTGATCGTCTCCAGGACGGGCGTACCGAGTTGGAGCTCGATGGCGGTGAGCGGATCGTTGTGGCCGTGGTGGTGGATCACGCCGCCCGCCGGGCCCGCATCGACTTCAGCGGCACATCGCCCCAGCAGGCGGGCAATCTCAACGCGCCGCTGGCGATCACCAAGGCGGTGGTGCTCTACGTGTTCCGTTGCCTGGTGCCGGAGCCGATTCCGCTCAATGCCGGCTGCTTCGAGCCGCTGGAGCTGGTGGTGCCGCGCGGTTGTCTGCTGAACCCCGAGCCGCCGGCGGCTGTGGTGGCCGGCAATGTGGAGACTTCCCAGGCTGCGGCCAATGCCCTGTTTGCCGCGCTTGGGGTGATGGCGGCAGCCCAGGGCACGATGAACAACCTCAGCTTCGGCAATGGCCGCTGCCAGTACTACGAAACGATCTGCGGCGGCACCGGAGCGGGGCGCCACGCCGATGGCCGCGGTTTCGCCGGTGCCGATGCGGTGCAGAGCCACATGACCAATTCGCGCCTCACCGATCCTGAGCTGCTGGAGGAGCGACTGCCTGTGCGGCTGGAGCGCTTCAGCATCCGCCGCGGCAGTGGTGGCAAGGGCCGCTGGCGCGGTGGCGACGGTGTGATCCGCGAGCTGCGGGCGCTGGAGCCGCTAACCCTGGCTCTGCTCACGGGCAGCCGGCGGGTGGCGCCCTTCGGCCTGGAGGGTGGCGGCGCCGGCGCCTGCGGCATCAACACGCTGCTCCTTGCCGATGGCCATGAGGAGGCCCTGCCCGGCTCGATCGCCGTGGAGCTGGCGGCAGGCGATGGTGTGCGGATCGCGACGCCGGGCGGCGGGGGCTATAGCGCGAGTGAGGCGATGGGTGGGTCGGCCTGGGGGGGTGCGCTGTGACGCGCAGGAGCGTGGACTGCCGCTGGGTTTCCCGGGCCGGCGCGATTGGGCTGGCCGTGTGTGGCTTCACAGCGCTTCCCCTGCAGGCTCAGGTTCAGCCAGCTTCACCCGGCGTCAACCTGCTGCAGGAGCGCAGCCAGCGCGCGCAGCCGGTGGAGTCCGGCGGGGGGATGGTGGCAGCCCAGGAGGCCCAGGCCGCGGCGGTGGGCGCGCGGATCCTGCGAGCGGGTGGCAATGCGGTGGATGCGGCGGTGGCCACCTCGTTCGCTCTGGCGGTGACCCTGCCCCAGGCCGGTAACCTCGGCGGTGGCGGCTTCCTGTTGCTGTGGCTGCCACGCCGCGGGCCGATCCGCACCTGTGCGGCCGCCAATCGTGTGCCGCCGCTGGCTCAGGCGCTGCCGATCGGCCGTGGGGAGGCGGTGGCCCTGAACTTCCGCGAAATGGCCCCGCAGGCGGCGCGGGCGGATCTGTTCCTCAACGCCGATGGCAGCGTGAATCGGGAACGGGCCACCCGCAGCCTGCTGAGCACCGCCGTGCCGGGCAGTGTTGCCGGCCTGGTGCAGGTGCAACGGCGCTATGGCTGCCTGCCCCTGGCCGCCGTGATGCAACCGGCCATTCAGCTGGCGGATCAGGGCTTTCCAGTGGGAGCCGAACTGGCCAGGTCGCTGCGGGAGGCCCAGCCATGGCTGGGAGCGGATCCAACGTCGCGGCGGTTGTTCTTCAGAGCGTCTCCGGTGTTGGCTCGCCATGGCGAGTCGCCGCAGAGCGTGCGCCCGTACCGGCCCGGCGAGCTGCTGCGCCAGCCGGAGCTGGCCGCCAGCCTGCGCTGCATCGCCGCGGACGGGGAGGCCTGCTTCTATCGCGGCCGCCTGGCCACCGCCCTGGCGGAGTTGATGCGGCGGCGCGGAGGCCTGATCCGCGAGGCCGATCTGGCGCGCTACCGGGCCACGTGGATGCGGCCGCTGCAGACGGTGTTCCGCGGCCATCCGGTGCTGACGATGCCGCCCCCCAGCGGTGGCGGCGCCACGCTGCTGCAACTGCTGAACGTGCTGGCTCCGATGGATCTGGCGGCCACAGGGCTCAACAGCGCCGCAACGATCCAGCCGATGGTGGAGGCGATGAACCTGGCCTACCGCGATCGCAACCGACTGCTGGGCGACCCCGATCAGGTGGCGATGCCGCTGGATCAGCTCCTCAGCGCCCGTTATGCCGAGGGCCAACGGCGCCAGCTGCGCACCGATCGACACCGGCCTGCGGCTGAGCTGGATGCCGAACGCAGCCCGGCCGAAGGTGGCACCAACACCACCCACATCTCGGTGGTGGATCGCGACGGCGGGCTGGTGGCCACCACCACCACCCTGAACACCGCCTATGGCAACGGCATCAGCGTGCCTGGGGCCGGCTTCCTGCTCAACAACGAGATGGACGACTTCACCGCCGCCGTGGGGGCCGCCAACGCCTACGGCCTGCGCCAGGGTGCCCAGAACGCGATTGCACCGGGGCGCAGGCCGCTCAGTTCGATGACTCCCACGCTGGTGTTCCGCCCGGATGATGCACCGCTGCTGGCCAGTGGCAGCCCCGGCGGTAGCCGCATCATCACCACCGTGCTGCAGGTGCTGCTCAACCGTCTGGTGCACGGCCTGAACCTGGCCGCGGCGGTGGCGGCACCGCGCCTGCACAGCCAGCTCTGGCCCGACCAGATCAGCATTGAGGAGGGATTCAGCGCCGACACGCTGCGGCTGCTGGAGGCGAAGGGCCACAAGGTTGTCCTGGTGCCGGCCATGGGATCGGCCAACTCCGTGGAGGTGCGTTACCCAGCCGCTGGCGGCCAGCAGCCCAGCGGCAGCCTCGGCGTGGCAGACCCGCGCCGGTTGGATGCGGCGGCAGTGCCGGAACGCCCCTGAGAGGGGAATGTTCAGCACAGAGCAGAGCGTCTGTGCGGATGACTTCCCAGGGCCAGCCACCGGGACTGATCCAGCGTTACCGGGAGGAGCTGCAGGTGCGCCATTACGCCCGCCGCACTGTGAAGACCTACGAGCAGTGGCTGCGCCGCTTTCTGCGTTTCCACGGTCTGCGCCACCCGCGTGAGATGGGCAGTGAGGAGGTGAATGCTTTCCTGACCCACCTGGCGGTGGATCTACAGGTGAGTCCGTCGACCCAGAACCAGGCGCTGGCTGCGCTGCTGTTCCTCTATCGCGAGCTACTGGAGCGTGATCTTGAACTGGATGGGATTGTGCGAGCGCGCACCCGGCGACGGTTGCCGGTGGTGCTGACCCAGGAGGAGGTGCGCTCCGTGCTGCGGCGGCTGGAGGGAGCTGAGGCCCTCGTGGCGGGGTTGCTCTACGGCAGTGGCCTGCGGCTGATGGAAGCGCTGCGCCTGCGGGTTCACGACCTTGATTTCAGCCGGCATGAGCTGACCGTGCGCGATGGCAAAGGCGGCAAGGATCGCCGCACACTGCTGCCGGAGCGGCTGGCTGATTCCTTGCGCAGCCATTTGCAACAGGTGCGCCGCATTCACGCGCAGGACCTCGCTGATGGCTGGGGGCGTGTGCTGCTGCCCCATGCTCTGGCCAGGAAGTATCCCAATGCGCCGGTGGAATGGGGCTGGCAATGGGTGTTTCCGCAGCACGGCCGCTGGATCAATGCCGCCACGGCTGAACAGGGGCGTCACCACCTGGATCCCAGCCTGATCCAGAAGGCGGTGCGCCAAGCGGTGCTCGCCGCAGGTATCAGCAAGCCGGCCACCTGCCACAGCCTGCGCCATTCCTTTGCCACCCATCTGCTGGAGCGTGGCCAGGACATCCGCACGATTCAGGAGCTGCTGGGCCACAGCGATCTGAAGACAACGATGATCTATACCCATGTGCTCAATCGCGGCCCCATGGGCGTCGCAAGCCCCGCCGACCTGCTCTGATCTGTATCCCCCCACACATTTGGTTCGCGGATCCGCATAACATTCCTCCCCGCCGAGTGGGACGGCAGCGGAGCCCACGCTGGATCAGGACTTCATGTGCTCTGGACGAGGTGTGAGCCGCTCTTTATCCTGACAGGGTTTAGATGGGCGGTAGCGTTGGTGGACCTGCCTATTCAGCGTTAGCTGTACTAAACTCTGAGCTGGTAAACGTCCATCGTCGGAATGCGCATCTTTCTTTCTTGGTCAGGCGAGACAAGCCGTGGCTTAGCGGAAGTGCTTCGACAGTGGTTCCCTAGTGTCATTCAGGCTTCACGTCCATACTTTTCTCCCGATGACATCACTAAAGGCACACGCTGGTCCAGCGAAATTGCACAAGAGTTAAATGACTCTCTCCTTGGCATTATCTGCCTTACCCCGGACAACT
>CAIZNP010000225.1 GCA_903934375.1 uncultured Synechococcaceae cyanobacterium | reverse complement strand
GTCAGCTTCGGTGGCCTGCCTCATCGCAGTCGCGCCAGGGTGGGCTCGCCTGCGGGCGTTAAGGCAAGCCTCAGGCCGGGAGGTCGGAAACGGAGAGGGTGGGATTCGAACCCACGGAAGGTTGCCCTTCAAACGATTTCGAGTCGTTCGCTTTCGACCACTCAGCCACCTCTCCAGGCGACTGCCGCACTCTAGGGATCGGCCTTCCCGGCTCAGGCCAGTCGCCATCCGCTGCCTGAACCGGCAGCCGGCCACCAGAGCCGTTCCGGCGGCAGGGCCGGCAGCCGTCGCCGCTCGGCCGCCGAGGGCCGGAACCCCAGCCAGAGGCCGTGCACATCTCTCAGGCGACTGCGGTTTTGGTCGCTGCGGCTCCAGCTCCACCAGGCCTGGCGATCGGGCAGCAGCGCCCAGCGTTGGCGGCCCGCCTGCAGCAGCAGCGCCTGGCTGTCGTCCGCCAGGGGTGTCACCGCCAGGCCTGGGCTGGCCAGGCGCTGGCCGGTGCTGAGGGCAGGGCTGCCGTCCTGCTGGGCCAGCAGGGTGGGGGTGAGCCTGCCCCAGCAGGAGGGTTGCTCCGCTGCCACCGGGTCGAGCAGCAGGATCCAGTCGTAGCGCTGAATCCCCAGGCCGAGGGCGAGCTGCGCCGCGTGGCGGCAACTCACCCCGTCGGCGCGTCGGCTGATCAGGGCGCCGCGGCTGCCGTGACGGGCCAGCAGCAGATCGCGGCTGCCGTTGTGAACCAGCAGCAGCTGATCCCCCGCCAGCCCCGCCAGGTGCAACACAAGCACCACGGCCATCAGGGCGGCACCGCAGGGCCGCAGCAGCCTGCGGCGGCGGCCACCGTCGCTATCGCTCAGGGGCAGCAGCCAGGGCAGCAACCCCAGGCTCAGCAGCAGCACCGCCAGCGGCAGCATCCGGCCCAGCTGCCACTGGGCCAGCGGCAGGGCCGCCGCTGCCCGGGCCAGGGCGATGAACAGGTGGGTGAGCGGCACCAGCGCCCAGGCCAGCGGAGGAAGCAGCGCTGGCAGCAGCACCGCCGCCACGGCCATGCCCATGGCCCCGAGGGTGAGCGGCGTGAGCAGCGGTGCCGCCAGAAGATTCGCCGGCACCGCATAGAGCGGCAGCGCGCCGAAGTGCAGCAGCTGGAGCGGCAGGGTCCAGAGGGAGGCGGCCAGGGGCACGGCGATGGCGCCGGCGGCCCAGCCCGGCAGGCAGCGGCTCAGCCAGGTCTCCATGGGGCCGGCGCTGAGCAGCAGCCCCGCCGTGGCCGCCACGCTCAGCTGAAAGCCCACATCCAGCAGCCAGGCGGGGGCCACCAGCAGCATCAGCAGCACGCACAGCAGCAGCACCCCCAGGGGGCGGATCCGCCGGCCGCTCTCCTGCACCAGGAAGGCCATGGCTCCCATTGCCACAGCGCGCACCACCGAGGGCTGGGGCCCCGCCAGCAGCAGGAACAGCGCCATCGCCCCCAGGGCCAGCCCCCAGCGCACGGGCCGGGGGGCGAAGCGGCCGATGGCCATCACGGCCCCCAGCAGCACCGTCAGGTGGAAGCCGCTGGCGGCCAGGGCATGGGAGAGGCCGGCGGCGCGGAAGGCCTCGCGCACGGCCGCCGGCACCGGCACCACGGCGCTGCCGAGCACCAGGGCCGCCAGGACGCCGCCGGCATCCGGCCCCCCCGCGCTCAGCAGGGCGGTGGCCATGCGGCGGCGCAGGTCGGCGATGGGGGTGGCCGGGCGGCTGAGCAGTCGCCAGTGCTCCACCTTCAGCTGGCTCCAGCAGCCTGAGCGCGCCAGTCGCTCCGCTGATCCCGGCAGCAGCGGATGGGGGGCCGGCTGGGGGCGCTGCAGCGCGCCTTTGGCCTCAAGGCGCCAGCCTTGCCGCAGGGGCGGGCAGCTTGGGAACAGCAGCTCGCTGCGGCCGTCCTGCTGCTGCAGCAGCACCCGGCAGCCCTGCCCCTGCTGGCCAGGCTGCGGATCGCTGAGCAGCTGCCCGCGCAGCTCAGCGCTAACCGTGCTGCCAGAGCTCGGGATCCGCTGAACGGGATCCTGCGGGCCGGGCTGCGGTTGCCCCCGCAGCCCCCAACCCCAGGCCAGCAAAAGCACCAGGCCCAGGGCCAGGCAGCGCGCCGCCGGCCAGCTCCGTCGCAGCAGCAGCAGGCTGGTGAGCAGCAGGGCGGCAAGGGCGGTGGCCTGCAGCGGCAGCCCAAGCGGCAGCACGCCGATGGCCAGGGCCAGCAGCACCAGGGGCAGGACGCGCGCCGCCATCACCGTTCCGCAACGACCCCCTGAGGGTTCCCCTGCCGTTCAGCTGCACGCCACGCGGTCATGCTCCGGCAGTCGTTCCGCTTGATCCGCAGCCGGCAGCGCAGGCATTGGCTGCGGCCGCGCCTGCGGCACACCGTGCTCCTCCTCGTGCTGTTTGCCGGTGGGGCAGCCCTGGGAGGCGCCGATGCCGGGGTCGGTGGGGCAGCGGATCCTGCTGGATCTGTGCAGCAACACCCTCGATGGCCCGGCGGTGCCGGTGCCGCCACCGCCCTGATGGCCTTAGGCTTGATCCTTGCTGAGCAGCGGGAAGCCGAGGGCCTCGCGCTCCGCCAGCCAGGCCTCGGCCACCTGGCGAGCCAGATGGCGGATGCGGCCGATGGTGGCGGTGCGCTCGGTCACCGAGATCACGCCGCGGGCCTCCAGCAGGTTGAAGGTGTGGCTGCACTTGAGCACGAAGTCGAGTGCTGGCGCGGGCAGCTTGGCGGCCACCAGATCCGCGGCCTCGGCCTCGTAGAGGGCGAACAGCTGCTTGAGCCGCTCCGGGTTGGCGGCCTCGAAGTTGTAGGTGCACTGGCCCTTCTCAAACGGCAGCCAGATGTCGCCATAGGAGCGGTTGCCGTCCCAGCTGAGATCCCAGATGCTCTCCACGTCCTGGAGATACATCGCCAGCCGCTCAAGGCCGTAGGTGATCTCGATCGACACCGGCCGGCAGTCGATGCCGCCGCACTGCTGGAAGTAGGTGAACTGGGTCACCTCCATGCCGTCGAGCCACACCTCCCAGCCCACGCCCCAGGCGCCCAGCGTCGGCGATTCCCAGTTGTCCTCCACGAAGCGGATGTCGTGGTCTTCGGCGCGGATGCCGAGGGCCTCGAGCGAGGCCAGGTAGGTCTCCTGGATCGCATCCGGGCTGGGCTTGATCAGCACCTGGTACTGGAAGTAGTGCTGGGCCCGATTGGGGTTGTCGCCGTAGCGGCCGTCGGTGGGGCGGCGGCAGGGTTCG
>CAIZNP010000224.1 GCA_903934375.1 uncultured Synechococcaceae cyanobacterium | reverse complement strand
GGCTTTGAGCGCTTGGCGAGATAGAACTCGATAAATCAATGCAAGCCCCCAAGTAGTGCTTAACTTTACGCGATGTCGGTTTCGTTGGGGTAGTTGTTTGCTGGGCAGGGTGGGCTCAGGCCTTGAGCGATTTCTGAAAAGACATCAATAGTGCTGCGCTATGGCGCAATGTGCTTCTTATTGCGCCGATCTGGCTTCCTTTCCCGCCCAGTCCCCATAAGCCCACTCCCAAGCCGCCAGGCCTTCGCCTCACCCTCTCGCGATTCCGCTGCCACAGCGCTGTCGTCCTTGCTGCAGCTTGAGTGCCAGCCGATCTGTGAGTCCCAGTTCCGCGCCCTTCCAGAGACGATCCATCTCACGGGTGAAGTGGGCTGCCAGCAGCGGGGACTCGATCACCAGCAGCACCTCATCGTTCTGATGGGCGGCGGAGGGGCTCCAGTTGAAGGAGCCGGTGATCACGGTGCGCTTGTCGATCACAGCGACCTTGTGGTGCAGCTTGTCGCCGGTGGGCAGCCTGGCGATGCCCACGCCTTCGGCCGCTGTGGTCAGTGGCTTGTTGCCGGCTTCCAGCTTGCAGTGGCGATCCGCTAGCGAGGTTCCCAACAGATCCAGCACCTCCGAGAACGGGCGGCTGGCGAAGCCCGCATCCGCCAGCAGGCGTAGCTGCACCCGGCGTAGCTGCAGCTCGGCGATCACCTCGGTGAGCTGCTGGGCGGAGAACACGAACAGGGCCATGTCCAGTTGGCGCCTGGTCTGGCGGAGGGTGGCGGCCAGCAGGTTCAGGCCGTTGTCCGGGTCGTCGCGGCGATGGGGGGCGAATAGCACCTGCACCGGGGTGCGCCCCACCAGCACCGTCTGCGCTGGGCCGGAGGCTTTGGCCTGGCCGAAGCGGCTGTCTTGCCGCCCGCCGGGGCCGTCGCCCCACATCCGCTCGAAATCAACGGCGAACACCGCGGCCAGGGCAGCGCTCTCGAAGCGCAGCAGGTGGTTCACATTGCCGTGCGTGCGTGCATCGCCCGGATCGCCATGCACGCAGGAGGGGGTGAAGTTGGTGGAGCCGGTGATCACAACCCGGCCATCCACCAGCAGGTACTTGCTGTGCATCAGGCCGCTGCCGGCGCTGCCGTCCTCGCGGTCGTCGATCACGGGAACACCTGCCCGCCGCAGGATCAGTACGGCATCGCCCTGGCTGCGTTCGGTGTCGCTGAGCTGCCCGTCGTGGTTGCGGTCCGCCAGGGCCAGCAGCTGGCGCCTGCGGCTGCGCAGGTGCGGGCTGAGGTCTGCCTCGTGCTGCTCGCTCCAGGGGGTGCTGTAGCTGTTCTCCAGCACCACCTGCACCCGCAGGCCGCGCCGGTGCTGCTGCACCAGTGCCTCGGCCACCGCCGGCAGGGACAGCTCCTGCACGGCCACCCGCACCTCGCGCCTGGCGCTACCGATCGCCTGCAGCAGCATGGCCTCCAGATCGTCGCCGCGGCGTTGCTGGCCACTGATCGGGCTGCGGTAGTGCACAGCGGCCCGCTGGTTGAAGGCCACCGTGATCCCCGCTGGCAGCGGCAGGGGCGGAGCAGCGTCACCGAGCACCCGGCC
>CAIZNP010000223.1 GCA_903934375.1 uncultured Synechococcaceae cyanobacterium | reverse complement strand
TGGCTGCTCACCCGCTGGTGGGGTGTCCAGACGCCCTCGCCAGGGTTCCAGGTGGCGAAGAAGTTGCCCAGGCCGCTCACGCTCACGTAGCGGCCGTCGGCGCTGCGGCGCAGGTCGCGAACGGCGCCGGCGGCATCCTCCACCTCGGCCTGCCAGGAGTTGCCGGAGTCGCGGGTGCGGTACACGGCGCCCACGTTCGTGGCCAGTTCGGCGCTGCTGCGGCCAAGCGCCGTGACGAGATAGGGCTCGCCAGGCAGCTTGGTGTCGAGGAACAGGCGGCTCCAGCTCTGGCCCCGATCGGTGCTGTGCAGCAGCAGGCCGGGTTGCCCCACGATCCAGCCCTCATCGCCGCTGAAATCAACGCTGATCAGGCGGAAGTTCTCCTCGGCGGGCAGGTCGAGGGCCCGCTCCTCCCAGCTGGCGCCGGCGTCGTCTGTTTCCAGGATCAGGCGGTTGCTGCCCACCAGGAAGCCGTGCTGGCTGTCGGTGAAGGCCACAGCCAGGGGGTTGGACTTGGTGTGGATGTCCACCGGTTGCCAGGGGCTGGCGCTGGCGGCTGGCAGACCGGTGCTGACGCAGCCCGAGAGGCCGACGCCAAGCAGCAGCGTGAGGGCCAGGGCGGAGAGAGTTCTCAGCAGGCGCTGGAGGGATGAAGCGGGCACGGGCAACTCAGCGCAGGGAATAGAGGGAGAGGAAGAAGGCGAACGCCAGGGCGAAGCCGCCGAAGATCAGCACATTCTTCTGGCCGGGGGTGAGCTGGTTCACCCCGAGCCCGTAGCCGAGATTCTCCTCGAAGCCACTGGGCTTGTTGCGGGGGCCGATGTCCTTGAAGGCCTTGATGCTGCTGCGGCACACCGGGCAGCGGAAGCTGAGCGGATCCATCGCCGAAAACGGCGTGCCGGCTTCAACGCCCAGCTTCCTGATGCCCTCGCCCGGGTCGTAAACGAAGCCGCAGCTGCGGCACTCGAAACGATGGGTGTCGGGATCGTCGACAACCGTGGCTGTCGCCGGCGCTTCCGCTGCTGTGGCCTGGTCGTCGGCGGGTTCGTCGCTCACGGCGCGGCTCGGTGGCTGCGGCGGACTCTAAGAAGTGGCTCCCTGGCTTGGAGCGGGGCCTGGTTGAGGTCGTTGGAGCTCATGACCCTTCCGCGGCGGCCAGGCCTTGCAGTCGCAGGAGCAGGTCGCGCAGGCAGTTCCAGCCCAGCTCGAAGGTGGATTCGAAGGCCTTCACCAGCCCCTGCTGTTCCTGCGCGTTGAGGGCTGGCGGTTCGAAGAACAGCTCCAGCTGCTCCAGCGCCCGGCAGAAGTTGGCGAAGCGCTGCTGCCAGCGCACATCCGGATCGGCCATGGGGCGAGGCTAGGCCTGCCTGGCGGCCTGGGCAGGCGCTGCTCAGAATGCCGGCATGAACCGCTCCGCCGACTGGCTGCATCAGGCCCGGGCTGATCTGGCCCAGGCCCAGCTCAGTGCGGAGAACGGCCATCACGAATGGGCCTGTTTCGCCTGCCATCAGGCCGTTGAGAAGGCTCTCAAGGCTTTGCATCTGCGGCACGCCCAGCAGAGCTGGGGCCATGGCCTGGGCCGCTGCTTCCGCGAGCTGCCACCCCCGATCGCTGAGCAGCTTGCGGCGCAGGTGGTCGATCTGGAGGATCGTCTGCGGGTGCTGGATGCCTTGTATATCCCCACCCGCTACCCCGATAGCCTGCCGGAAGGCGCGCCGACCGATCACTTCGGACGGCTACAAAGCCACGACGCTCTCTGCCATGCCCGTGCGCTCGTTGACGCAATCGGTTCTGCGCTGGCCGAGCCCTGAGCAGGTGCTGGAGCAGGCCCGTTCCTGGGCCCTGCAGCAGCGTTGCTCCCATCCCGGTCTGCAGCGGGTGGGTGTGTTCGGCAGCTACGGCCGTGGCACTGCGTCTGTGGGTAGTGATCTCGATCTCCTGCTTGTGGATGATCAGGCCGAGGGGCCCCAGCAGCAGCGCCTCCTCCACTGGCCACTCGAAGAGCTGCCGCTCGCCTGTGATGCCCTGGTGCTGACCACGGCGGAGCTTGCGCAGTTGCTGCAGGGCCAGTCCCGCATGGCCGCCGAGCTCCAGCGTGATCTCCGCTGGCTCGTGGCCAATGAGCCTCCGGCCTGAGATCAGCGCGGGCTGACCCCAGCCGACCCAGGCTCCGGCCGTGGATGCCAGACTGCCGCTCACGTTGGGCTGCCTGCGCCCGTGTTCGTTCTCTCCGGCTACGACGCCTTTCTGGGCTTCCTGCTGATCGCAGCGGCGGTGCCCGTACTGGCGCTTGTCACCAACAAGCTGGTGTCGCCCAGCTCACGCACGGGGGAGCGCGACCTCACGTACGAATCCGGCATGGAGCCGATCGGCGGGGCCTGGATTCAGTTCAACATCCGCTACTACATGTTCGCGCTGGTCTTCGTGATCTTCGACGTGGAGACGGTGTTCCTTTATCCCTGGGCGGTGGCCTTCCATCGTCTTGGTCTGCTGGCGTTCATCGAGGCGCTGGTGTTCATCGCCATCCTTGTGGTGGCCCTGGCCTACGCCTGGCGCAAAGGCGCCCTCGAGTGGAGCTGACCTGAGATGACCCCCTCCTCTGCAACCTCCGGCATGGCCGAGGCCCTCTCCATCAACACCCTGCGCGACCAGCGCGCCGCCAGCTGCAACCCGGTCGGCGCACCGGCAGTCACCTCGGATCTCTCCGAGAACGTGATCCTCACCACCCTCGACGACCTGCACAACTGGGCCCGCCTCAGCAGCCTCTGGCCTCTGCTCTACGGCACCGCCTGCTGCTTCATCGAGTTCGCCGCTCTGATCGGCTCCCGCTTCGATTTCGACCGCTTCGGTCTGGTGCCCCGTTCCAGCCCCCGCCAGGCGGACCTGTTGATCGTGGCCGGCACCGTGACCATGAAGATGGGTCCGGCTCTGGTGCGGCTCTATGAGCAGATGCCCGAGCCGAAATACGTGATCGCCATGGGCGCCTGCACGATCACCGGCGGCATGTTCTCAGCCGATTCCACCACCGCCGTGCGCGGGGTGGACAAGCTGATCCCGGTGGACCTCTACCTGCCCGGTTGCCCGCCCCGGCCGGAGGCGATCTTCGACGCCGTGATCAAGCTGCGCAAGAAGGTGGGCAACGAGGCCCTGGCCGAGCGCGGCAACCTGCTGCCCACCCACCGCTACTGCACCGTGCCCCACCAGCTCAAGCCGGTGGAGCCGATCGTGGACGGCAGGTATCTGCGGGCAGAGACCCAGCAGGCCGCGTTCGCCGCAGCGGCAGGACTGCCCGTTGGGGCCGCTGCGGCCGTCCCTGCCGCAGAACCTGCAGCCATTCCCGCCAGCAACACCGCCGCTTCCTGATCCAGCTCCGATGTCCGACGACACGACCCCATCAGCAGCAGCGGCCCCGGTGGCTGCTGTCCCGCAACCCGGCCCTGTGAGCCGCTGGCTCACCAGCCAGGGCTTTGAGCATGAGCAGCTCGACCCCGACCATCTCGGCGTTGAGGTGATCGGTGTGGAGGTGCCCTTTCTGCCGGTGATCGCAGCGGCGCTCAAGGCAAGCGGCTTCGATTACCTCCAGTGCCAGGGCGGTTACGACGAAGGCCCGGGCGGACGTCTGGTGAGCTTCTATCACCTGGTGAAGCTGGGTGTTCTGGCGGATCAATCCACCGCGAGCCAGCACCTGCCAGCGGATGTGCGGCCGGAGGAGGTGCGCCTCAAGGTGTTCCTTCCGCGTGACGGCGCCCTGAGCATCCCCAGCCTCTACGGACTGTTCCGCGGGGCCGACTGGCCGGAGCGCGAAACCTTCGACATGTTCGGCATCAGCTTTGAGGGCCATCCCCATCCCAAGCGTCTGCTGATGCCGGAGGACTGGAAGGGCTTCCCTCTGCGCAAGGACTACGTGCAGCCGGACTTCTACGAGATGCAGGACGCTTACTGAGGCCAGATAAGGCCGGCTCAGGTTGACTGTGAGCGCTCGCGCCGGTGGCGCTTGTAGTAACGCATCACTGCCAAAGCCACGCTGCGTGGATCGTGCCGCAGCGTGGCCGTGGGCCGCGTTCCCTGCAGGGGGGCCTCCATCACCTCATAGCCCTGGCTGCGCAGCTTGCGCACATCGCAGCGCACCGGCTCCGCGCCTCGCTGGCGGTAGTGATGCACCAGTGGGCCGTCCCCGAGATCTTCCTGGGCCAGTACGGAGCTGAACAGGCGCTGCTGCACCCCCAGGCTGGCCAGTTGCGCCTCGATCGCCCGCAGGTGACCCTCCACATCCAGGCCGTCTGTTTCGCCGGGCTGGGTCATCAGGTTGCAGATGTAGAGCCGGGGCGCCTTGCTGCGGCTGATGGCGTTCACCAGCTCGGGCACCAGCAGATTCGGCAGCAGTGAGGTGTAGAGGCTGCCGGGGCCGAGAACGATCAGATCGGCGTGGGCGATGGCCTCGATGGCCCTGGGCAGGGCCGGCGGCCGCTCCGGCGTGCAGCCCAGGCGCACGATTGGGCTGCTGGCGTGGCCGATCTGGGATTCACCCTCGATGCGGCGGCCATCCTCCAGTTCGGCCCAGAGCTTCACATCGGCATTGGTGGCCGGCACCACCGTGCCCTGCACCGCCAGCACTCGGCTGCTGGCGGTGATCGCCGATTCGAGGCTGCCGGTGATGGCCGTCAGGGCCGAGAGGAACAGGTTGCCGAAGCTGTGGCCCTCCAGCCCTGTGCCGGCGCGGAAGCGGTACTGGAACAGCCGGGTGAGCAGGGGTTCCTCGGTCGCCAGGGCCGCCAGGCAGTTGCGGATATCGCCGGGGGGCAGCACGCCCAGCTCACGGCGGAGCACGCCGGAGCTGCCGCCGTCGTCGGCCACGGTGACGATCGCCGTGAGGTTGCTGCTGTAGCGCTTCAGGCCGCTCAGCAGGGTGGACAGGCCTGTGCCACCACCGATGGCCACGATCGCGGGGCCGCGGTTCAGCCGTCGTTTGGCCACCAGCGCATCCACCAGCACCGTGCCCTTCTCGGGCGCCAGGGCCTGCTGGATCGCTCCAAAGCTGCGGCTCTGGCCCAGCCAGATCAGGCCTCCGCCGGCGATCAGCACCAGCGGGCCGGTGATCTCGCGCGGTAGCACCTGCGTGAGGATCTGCAGCACAAACCGGATTGATTGCAGCAGCCAGTAGATCGGTTGCAGATCGGCCCAGACGGCGGCACCCAGCAGGGCCAGCATCAGGCCGATGCCCGAAGTGAGCATCCAGCGCTTCACCACAAGGCCGGGCTGCAGCCAGCGGGCCGCCCGCCGCGAGCGGGACATCAGATCCTGTTGGTGCAGGTCGCCGCGGCCCAGCCAGCCGGGCGTCCTGCGGCTGCGCTGGCTGCCTCGTTGGCCTGGAGCCCGCATGGCGCACCGGAAGTGTTTGAACTGTACGGAGAAACGGCCAAGATGACCCTGTTCAACGGTGGGTGGTCCGGTGGCCATGGGAGCGGTGGCTGCAGTGGCTGCGGTGGCGGAATTCCGCGATGTGAGCGTGCGTTGGGGCGCCCATGCCGTACTCCAGAGCGTTGACCTGCAGCTGCAGCAGGGCGAGCGGCTGGCGGTGGTGGGGCCTTCCGGTGCCGGCAAATCGACGATCCTGCGCCTGCTGGCCGGCTTGCTCCTGCCCAGTGAGGGTGAGGTGTGCATCCATGGCGTGCCGCAGACCTATCTCCGCCTGGATCAGCGCCAGCCCCCTGATGTGCGGCTGGTGTTCCAGAACCCCGCGCTGCTGGCTTCCCTCACCGTGCGCCAGAACGTGGGCTTTCTGCTGGATCGCTTCAGCCGCATGCGCGAGCCTGAGATCCGTGAGCGCGTGGGCCATGCCCTGGAGGCCGTAGGCCTGGCGGGTACTGAGGATCTCCTCCCTGGCGAGCTGAGCGGTGGCATGCAGAAGCGGGTGAGCTTCGCCCGTGCCGTCATCGAGGACCCCACCCAGCCGCCAGGCCAGCAGCCGCTGTTGCTCTTCGACGAGCCCACTGCCGGTCTCGATCCGGTGGCCTGCACCCGCATCGAAGATCTGATCGTGCGCACCAGCGAGCTCGCCCGCGCCTCTTCGGTGGTGGTGAGCCATGTGATGAGCACGATCCTGCGGACGGCGGATCGGGTGGTGCTCCTCTACGACGGGCACTTCCGCTGGCAGGGCAGCGTTGAGGAGTTCCGGGTCAGTGAGAATCCCTATGTGCTCCAGTTCCGGACCGCTAGCCTCACCGGACCAATGCAGCCGGCGGAACTTTGAACCCCATGCGCCGCAGTGTGCGAGAGGCGATCGTTGGGTTCACCCTGCTGGCGGCCCTCGCCGGCGGGGGTGCCTTCTGGCTGTGGCTCAAGGGAATCAGCCTCGGTCAGCGCCAATGGAGTTTCCGCGTCAGCTTCGCGGATGCGGCCGGCCTGGGTGAGCGCTCTGCGGTGACCTATCGCGGTGTGCAGGTCGGCAATGTGCGCAGATTGCGCACCACCTCCGAGGCCGTGGTGGCTGAAGTGGAGATCACGGATCCGGAGCTGCGTCTGCCGCGGCCCCTGGTGGCTCAGGTGGAGGAGTCGTCCCTGTTGGGTGGTGATGCGGTGGTGGCGTTGCTGGCGCCCCGCCGCCCCCTGCCGCCAGGCACCGCCGGACCGCGGGATCCCGCCTGCAATGCCAAGTTGATCGTCTGTCCCGGCGCTCAGCTGGACGGCGTCAGCGCCGCCACGATCACCAGCGTGACCGCCACGATCCAGAAGCTTCTTGATCAGGCCGACCAGGAGAAGCTGGTGACGATCCTGGCGCAGACCACCCGCAGCTTCGATGCCACCTCCAAGCAGGCGAGCAGCTTCCTGGTGGAAGGTGAGCAATTGATCCGCGACCTCAAGGTGGCGGTGCAGGAGGCCCGCCCCACTCTCGACAACCTCAATGCCTCCACAGCCTCGATCCGTAACTTCACCCGGGCTCTTGATGATCCCAAAGTTGTGTCGGAGCTGAAAGGCACGGTGACCAACGCTGAGCGGCTCACGGCCCGCTGGGATGCGGTGGGGGGTGATGTGAACAAGCTGACGGCCGATCCGAAATTCATGGATGGCATCCGCAGCGTGGCGGTGGGTTTGGGCAAGTTCTTCGATGAGCTCTATCCCGCCCAGACCGGCGCGGCTCGCGACAAGGCGGCCCGTGACCAGACCACCCGCGATCAGGCCGCTAGCCCAAAGGCCACTACACCGCGTTGATCGCCTCCATGGCGATTGCGGCGATGGCCTGATCGCTGGCCTTCGGCAGCTGCACGTATTTGCCGCCGGCGGCGGCAGCAAGGTCTTTGCCCATGCCGCTGCCGATGAACTTGCGCTCGGTGTCGATCACCAGCAGCTTGATGCCCAGGGCCCGGTACTTGCTCGCCACCTGCTTCACCTCCTCCTTGAGGTCCACCGGCTCCTCCCCCTCCAGTTGCGGCTGACCCAGCGAACGGCTCAGCGGCACGTTGCCGCGGCCATCGGTGATGGCCACCACCACCACCTGGCCGAGATCACCGGTGGCCAGAGCGTTGGCCGCCACCCGAGCCGCCTGCGAAAGGCCGTGGGCTAGTGGTGAGCCACCGCCGCAGGGCATCGATTCGAGGCGCCGGCGGGCGGCGGTGATCGAGCGGGTGGGTGGTAGCAGCACCTCCGCCTGCTCGCCGCGGAAGGGGATCAGGGCCACCTCATCGCGGTTTTCGTAGGCCTCGGTGAGCAGCCGGATCACGGCGCCCTTGGCGCTCTGCATGCGGTTGAGGGCCATGGAGCCGCTGGCATCCACCAGGAAGATCACCAGGGCGCCGGCCTTGCGCTGCAGCTGTTTGGCGCGCAGGTCGCCGTCTTCCACCACCACCTTGCGGTGCGGTTCACGCTCGCGGCGGCTCTTCTGATACGGCGCAGCGGCCCGCAGGGTGGCGTCCACGGCGATGCGCTTCACCGGGCCGCGGGGCAGCATCGGCTTCACGTAGCGGCCGCGGGAATCGCTGAACACCACGGCGCGGCTGCCGCTGCCGCCGCTCTTGGCCTTGGCGGCGCCGAACAGCAGCAGGTCCGGGTCGATCGCCACGGCCTCGGGATCCAGCAGGAACTCCTCCGGCACCTGTGGGGGGGCCTGGTCTTCGGGGCTGTCGTCCTCCTGGTCGTCGTCGTTGTCCTCGGGATCGTCCTCCGGTTCGTCGGGTTCGTTCTCCGGCGGTTCGGGCTCCTCCGGCGGTTGTTCGCCCTGCGGTGGTGGCGGGGGCGGTGGCTCCAGGGGTTGGTCGGGATCCGGCGGCGGCAGCTGCAGGGCGCGGGGGGCGATCACCAGGCGCACGGCCACCTGCAGGTCGTCCGCTTCCACCCGATCGCGGCCGCTCAGGGCGGCATGGGCCCGGGCGACGCGCACGGCATAGAGCTCGCTGCGGTGCCCTTCCACCCCACCGCGCAGGGCCTCGTTCACCAGGTAGGCGATCTGCTCTCTGGAGATCTGCACATCCGGCAGCCACTGGCGCGCCAGCAGCAGCTGGGTGGCGAGGGCGTCGGTTTCCTCCTGCCACTGCTGGCGGAACTGCTCGCTCGATTCGGCGTGGCCCAGGGCGCTGCGGGTGATCGCGACCCGCTGCTCGAGTTCGAGGCTCTGGTTGGCCGAGAGGCAGATGGCGAAGCGATCCAGCAGGTGATCGCGCACGGCCCCTTCCTCAGGGTTGTAGGTGGCGATCAACAGGCAGCGGCAGGGGTGGGAGAGACTCAGCCCCTCGCGCTCGATCCGGTTCTCGCCGGAGCCCACCGCCGCCAGCAGCAGGTTGGTGATGTTGTCGTCGAGCAGGTTCAGCTCATCGACGTAGAGCACCCCCCGGTGCGCTTCGGCCAGCAGACCGGGTTGGAACACGGCCTGGCCGCTGGCCAGGGAGGCGGTGACATCCACCGAGCCCACCAGGCGGTCTTCGGTGATGCCGAGCGGCACCTGCACGAAGGGCGCGGGGATCACCTTGGTGGGGCGCAGGGCGCCGCCATCGGCGCCACTGGGATCGGCGCCCAGCTCGGTGAGGCGGCGGCGGGTGGCTTCATCCCAGTCGTCCGGGCGCTGGGGGTCGATGTTGAGAGCCGCAGGGGCCGGCTGGCCGGGGCTGGGGGTACCCAGGTCGAGCACGTCGATCGGGGGCAGCAGGGCATGCAGTCCCCGCGCCAGCACGGATTTGCCGGTGCCGCGCCCACCGGCGATCACCACGCCCCCCAGGCCGGGGTCCACCGCTGCCAGCAGCAGCGCCAGCTTCAGGGTGCCGTGGCCGGTGATGGCGGCGAGCGGAAAGGCCCTGGCGGCGGCATCGCTGGTGCCGTCACGGCCGGTGGCGGTTCCGCTTGCAGCTTGTCCGCTTGCAACCTGTCCGCTTGCAACCATGGAGTGGCCTGGACCCTGAGTCGTGCGCGCCAGTCTCGCTGATCAGGGCGGTGGTTCCGCCGCATCGTCGGGCTGCAGCCTGGCGATCGCCCTGGGGGCCAACCTGCCCAGTCTGGCTGGTTCGCCGCTGGACACGCTGCTGGCCCTGCGGCCGCTGATGGCGCAGCTGCTAAGGCTGTGGGCGGCGTCGGATGTGCTGCAGTTGCACTGGTCGCCCCTGTTTCGCACCGCCCCGGTGGGTGGTCCGGCTGCTCAGCCCGACTATCTCAATGCCGTGCTGCTGGTGGCCGGTGTCGCGGCGGCCCCCGATCCTGTCCGCGCTGCTGCCCTGCTTGGCCAGCTGCAGGCGCTGGAGCGGCGCTTCGGCCGCGAGCGGCGCGAGCGCTGGGGCCCCCGCAGCCTCGATCTGGATCTGCTCTGGTGGGGTGGGCTGCAGCTGGAAGGGGAGCCCTTGGAGCTGCCCCATCCCCGCTGGAGCCAGAGGGGCTTCGTGCTGGCCCCCCTGCAGGCGATCGAGCGGCGGATGGGGCAAGCGCTGCAGCTGCCGGATCCGAAGGTTCGGCTGCCGCCGCTGATTCAGGCGCTCGGCGCCGTTGATGACGACTGGCCTCAGCCCCTGCCTGGGTGCGAGGGCTGGCCGGAGTGAGGACGATGCTGCTTGGGCTGGTTTCATTCGCGGCCAGCCAACCCTCACGCAGCCGTTCACCACAAGCAGCGCACACCGCTTCGGCGCAGGGTGGTGTCGGCGCTCACCAGGGTGAGGTTCTCCAGCTGCGCCTGGGCCAGCACCAGCTCCGGTAGTTGCCAGATCACCGGGCTGAGTTCGGGCAGCTCCGCCCGCTGCTCCGCCTCACTCAGCTCCCACAGGCTGGCCACGCTCACCACCACCGCTTGGCAAGGGTTCT
>CAIZNP010000222.1 GCA_903934375.1 uncultured Synechococcaceae cyanobacterium | reverse complement strand
CTGGCAGTGGCCAGAGCCTTTTCATCACTGTGATCATCTGATTCATCGCCTGGATCTGCCGCTCAAGGCGGCAGACCTGCGCTGGCTTGAAGCCCTGCCCCGCGGCCAGGCCGTCTGGTTGCTTGTGGATCGCCCCGCCAGCGGGGAGTGGACGGCTCAGTTCCAGGCTCTTCAGTTGCAGTTGCCCGAGCCGCTCCGTGAGCGTTGCTGGCCCTGGTCGCCGGAGCATGCCGACGCGCTGGCGACGGACCTTGCCCCCCTGGCCCGGCAGCTCGCTCTTAGTGCCTGTCGGCTACCGGAGCGCACCCAGCAGCGCAACCTGCAGGAGCTCCACAGCCGCTGGCAGCTGGAGCTGGAGGGTCTGCGTCGCCGACACTGGCAGCAGCTCCTGCAGCAGACCCAGTGGACGGTTGCCGCCGGCGTGGTGGTGGCCCCACTGCCCAGCCTGGATCTGCTGGTGCTGGCGGCTGCCAATGGACTGATGCTGCGCGAGATGGCGCGCCTGTGGGACTGCCCCTGGTCGTTCGAGCAGCTGCAGGCCGCCGCGGTCCAGCTGGCCAAGGCGGCCCTGAGCCTGGGGGTGGTGGAGTGGACCAGCCAGGCCGTGGGCTCGCTGGTGAAGCTGCATGCGGCCACCTGGCTGGTGGGCGGTGCCCTGCAGGCCCTCAGCGCCGCCTATCTCACCCGTGTGGTGGGCCGCGCCATGGCTGACTACCTGGCCCTGGCCGTCGGCGTTCCCGAGGCGGAGCTGGAGGCGCTGCTGCAGCGGCAGGCGCCGTTGCTGGTCGCCCGGGCAGCGGAAGAGGAGCGGCTCGACTGGGGTGCGTTCCTGCAGCAGGGGCGGCAGTGGCTGCAGCAACGCCAGCACCAGGCCCAGCCCCAGATGTAGACGCAGGCCCACAACCGCGGCCCGCTGCCAAACCCCCAGGTTTAAGCAAACTTCATAACAACTTCATGAATCCGTTCATGAACAGGCGCGAAGCTCTGCAACTTTAATTTTTGCTTCGCTGGCGAATTGCGGCATCTCCTTAGCGTTGTCGGGTCACGTCTTGTGGCATCCGTCCTGATCTCGCGCTTGCGATTCCCATGACCACTGCCCTTCGCAGCGGCCGCGCCAATAGCTGGGACAGCTTCTGCCAGTGGGTCACCTCCACCGACAACCGCATCTATGTGGGTTGGTTCGGTGTCCTGATGATCCCCTGCCTGCTGGCGGCCACCATCTGCTTCATCATCGCCTTCATTGCGGCGCCCCCCGTCGACATCGACGGCATTCGTGAGCCGGTTGCCGGCTCCTTCCTCTTCGGCAACAACATCATTTCCGGCGCTGTTATCCCAAGCAGCAACGCCATCGGACTGCACTTCTACCCCATCTGGGAAGCCGCCAGCCTCGACGAGTGGCTGTACAACGGCGGTCCCTACCAGCTGGTTGTGTTCCACTTCCTGCTGGGCATCTCCGCCTATATGGGCCGGCAGTGGGAGCTCTCCTACCGCTTGGGCATGCGCCCCTGGATCTGTGTGGCCTACAGCGCCCCGCTGTCCGCTGCCTTCGCCGTGTTCCTGATCTATCCCTTCGGTCAGGGCTCCTTCTCCGACGGCATGCCCCTCGGCATCTCCGGCACCTTCAACTTCATGCTGGTGTTCCAGGCCGAGCACAACATCCTGATGCACCCCTTCCACATGTTGGGTGTGGCCGGTGTGTTCGGCGGCTCCCTGTTCTCCGCCATGCACGGCTCGCTGGTGACCTCCTCGCTGGTGCGTGAAACCACCGAGACCGAGTCCCAGAACTATGGCTACAAGTTCGGCCAGGAGGAGGAGACCTACAACATCGTGGCTGCCCACGGTTACTTCGGTCGCCTGATCTTCCAGTACGCCTCCTTCAACAACAGCCGCAGCCTGCACTTCTTCCTGGGTGCCTGGCCTGTTGTGGGCATCTGGTTCACCTCCATGGGCATCTGCACCATGGCGTTCAACCTGAACGGCTTCAACTTCAACCAGTCGATCCTGGATGCCCAGGGCAAGGTGCTGCCCACCTGGGCCGACGTGCTCAACCGCGCCAACCTCGGCATGGAAGTGATGCACGAGCGCAACGCCCACAACTTCCCGCTCGACCTCGCGGCCGTGCAGTCCACCCCCGTGGCCCTCACCGCCCCCGTCATCGGCTGATCTCCGGATCGGGTGAGCATCTGGCCCCCGCTTCGGCGGGGGCTTTTTTGTGTTCATGGAGATGTGTTGCCTGCGACGCAGGGTTGTCGCAGTGGCCTGCGCCCCAGTGCTGCCAGCGGTTTTCGGCAGGCGGGGAGGGCCACCCTCGCCGCAGATCGGCCGCCTGATAGCACTTTTGGGCCAATCGCTGCTGGTGATCCCCTAGGATCTGCAAAACTCCTTTACAAAACGGGGCTTGCCGATGTTCACGCTTGAGAAGGCTGCTCAGATCTTCCCGAACACCCGTTCGGCCGATGAG
>CAIZNP010000221.1 GCA_903934375.1 uncultured Synechococcaceae cyanobacterium | reverse complement strand
CGCGGTGATGACCAGATCCGCCGAGCCAATCACGTCGTCGAGGCGGACGACCTCGTAGCCCTCCATCAGGGCCTGCAGCGCGCAGATCGGATCGATCTCGGCGATCGCCACGCGGGCACCCTGCACGCGGAGGGACTCAGCCGAGCCCTTGCCGACGTCGCCGTAGCCACAGACGACGGCGGACTTGCCGGCGAGCATGAGGTCGATGCCGCGGTTGATGCCGTCGACGAGCGAGTGACGGCACCCGTAGAGGTTGTCGAACTTGCTCTTGGTGACCGAGTCGTTGACGTTGATGGCCGGGAACAGCAGGCTGCCGTCCTCCGCCATCTGACCGAGGCGCAGCACGCCCGTCGTGGTCTCCTCGGTGACGCCCTTGATGCCCTCGGCGATGGTCGTCCACTTGGACGGCTCGTTGGCAACGGACTCCTGCAGCAGCGTCAGGAAGACCTGGAACTCCTCGGACTCGGCATCGGCCGGGTTCGGCACGGCACCGGCAAGCTCGAACTCGCGCCCCTTGTGGACGAGCATCGTGGCGTCGCCGCCGTCGTCGAGGATCATGTTGGGCGTGCCGCCATCGCCCCACTCAAGGATGCGGTGGGTGAAGGCCCAGTACTCATCCAGGGTCTCGCCCTTGTAGGCGAACACGGGCACACCAGCGGCAGCGATGGCGGCGGCGGCGTGGTCCTGGGTGGAGAAGATGTTGCAGCTGGCCCAGCGCACCTCGGCGCCGAGGGCCACCAGGGTCTCGATCAGAACGGCGGTCTGAATCGTCATGTGCAGCGAACCCGCGATGCGGGCGCCCTTGAGGGGCTGCTCAGCGCCGAACTTCGCCCGCAGAGCCATCAGGCCGGGCATCTCGGTTTCGGCGATCGCGATCTCCTTGCGGCCGAAGTCGGCCAGGCCGAGATCGGCAATCACGTACGTGCTGGTGCTCTGCAGGGCAGGCGCAGTGGGGGTAGCCACCATCGAAGGATCTCCGGAGAAGGACGTCTGTGGGATGAAGAGCTGCTCAAACCAGGCGCGTACTGACCGCCTGGAGCGAGAGGCTGGGGAAGTTCTGCAGAGACGCCGAGGCTTCGGGCTCGCGTCCAGGCAATCTACCGGGATGGATTCCCACAGCGTGTTCCTGGCTGATGCGGGCGCCACCACAGCGCTCGGGCAGGAGCTGGCCCGCAGCTGGCTGGCGCAGCAGGAGGAGGCGAAGCCGATCCTGCTGCTGGAGGGCAACCTGGGGGCCGGCAAGACCTCTCTGGTGCAGGGCATCGCCGCCGGCCTGGGGATCGGGGAACCGGTCACCAGCCCCAGCTTCGCCCTGGCCCAGCACTACCAGGGCACCAGCCCGGCAGACGCGGCCGCCACGGCCCTGGTGCATCTCGATCTCTACCGGCTGGAGCAGCCAGTAGCAGCCGATGAACTGTTCGCCCAGGAAGAGGAGGACGCCCTGCTGCTGGGGGCACTACTGGCGGTGGAATGGCCCGGACGGCTGAGCTGCCGGCCCGAGGGCGCCTGGCTGGTGACCCTGCAGCTGGCGGATCCCAGAGATCCCGATGCTGGTCGGCTGGCGCTGATCAGCACCACCGGGGGAGCCACCTGGACTGGAGAGGTGCTCTGAACCCGCTCAGGGATGTGCGGCCAGAAACGCCTCCACCGCAGCGGCCCGCGGCTGCGGATCAATGGCCCCGCTGCCCTGACACACCAGAGCGCCACAGGCGCAGGCGAACCGGATCGCCGCTCGCTGCCGCCAGGGGGGCGCATCAGCCAGCAGCGCGGGTTCCGCACAGAGGCAGTGGAGCAAACCAGCCAGAAAGGCATCGCCAGCGCCGGTGCTGTCCACCACCGGCACCTCAAACGCCGGCAGGACGGCAGGGCAGGCATCACCAGACCCGGAAGAGCCCGCACCAAACCACCAGGCCACACCGGCGGCACCATCGGTGACGACCACGGACGGCCGCTGTGGCAGGGAGGCGGCGATGACGGCGGGATCTCGACTGCCGAACAGGCCCTCGGCCTCCTCGGCGGCCAGCTTGAGCAGGCGCGCGCGCTCCAGCAGGGGCCGCAGCCGCGCCAGCGTCGCGTGGCCGGGAGCGGCGTCCGGATCAGCCGCGGCGTCCCAGAAGGTGGGCCGCCAGTTCACATCCAGGGCCACGGCAACGCCACAGCCCTGAGCCAGGGCCAGGGCCTGCTCCAGCGCCTGGGCCGAGGCCGCCGAAGCCAGGGGAATGCTGCCGATCTGCAGCCAGCGGGCGCCGGCCAGCAGCGGCGGCAACGCCATCTCCAG
The DNA here is from genome assembly GCA_903934375.1 of uncultured Synechococcaceae cyanobacterium. Classification (GTDB taxonomy): domain Bacteria; phylum Cyanobacteriota; class Cyanobacteriia; order PCC-6307; family Cyanobiaceae; genus Vulcanococcus. The sequence continues at coordinate 2,285 of CAIZNP010000221.1, read as the reverse complement.
CTCCCTGGCCGCCAGGGCCTGATCGGCGAAACGCGCACCGCCGCCACCGCCATGGCCAGCAACCAGGGCCTCACCCGCAAAACCCTCAAAGCGCCGTTCGCCGGCGGCACTGCGCCGCACCAGCACGATCCGGGTGGGGCGCTCTCCATCCCACTGCACCCCCGAGAGGTTCACGCCGCGCTCCGCCAGCAGCCGGGCAAAGGCCTCACCGATGGCATCGCGGCCGAGCCGACCCACGAACGCCACCGGCGTGCGGAGCCTGGCCAGACCGCAGGCCACGTTGGCGGGGGCGCCGCCGAGCCGGTCGTCCAGCTGCTCCGGCGGGGCCGTGGCTGGATCACCGCCGGGGGGACCAAGCCGATCCACCAGCGCCTCCCCAAGACAGATCACCTGCGGCAAGGCCGCAGCAGGATCCCGTTCCATCGCTGAAGCGGCCCTCAGGCCGCGGCGGCACCGCCCCCAGCTTGGGCAGAGCCAGCAGCGGCGTCAGCCAGGGCCAGCCGCTCCAGCAACGCGGCGATGATGCGGGCATTGGCAGCGGGGAAGGGGAAGGCCTCCAGCTCGCCGGGCTGCACCCAACGCACCTGCTGGCAGGCGAGCGGCTGCGGCTCACCGGCCAGCCAGCGGCAGAGGTGCACCACAAAACGCAGACGCTTGTGGCTGTAAGCGTGCTCGAGGCTGATCAGCTCCTCCCCCACCTCCACCGTGATCGCCAGCTCCTCCATCAGTTCGCGGGCGATGGTGGCGGTGATCGCCTCACCGGGCTCCTGCTTGCCACCCGGAAACTCCCACAGCCCCCCCAGCAGCCCCTCGTTGAGGCGCTGATCGATCAGCACCCGGCCATCGCCGTCGAGCACCACACCAACGCCGATCACCTGAAACGGCAGCTCGCGCGAGGCGTCCTTCACGGGGTAGCGGGCAGGGTCGCCGGCAGCGTAGGCATCGCAGTGCCCCTGCCAGGGACACAGGCTGCAGCTGGGATTGCGGGGCGTACAAACGGTGGCGCCCAGATCCATCAGAGCCTGGTTGAACGCCCGGGGCCGCTGGGGATCGAGCAGCTGCTCACTCAGCCACCAGAACCCGGTGAGCTGCCGCGCCGGTGGCCGCGGACTGGCGATCAGGCGCGCCAGCACCCGTTTCACATTGCCGTCGAGGATCGCGACGGGCAGATCAAAGGCCGACGACAGGATGCCGCCGGCCGTGCTGCGGCCGATGCCAGGCAGGGCCAGCCAGCCCTGCAGATCAATGGGCCAGGAGCTGTCCAGGCCCGGAGGTGCGGCCAGCAGCTGGCGCGCACCCTCCCGAAGACGGCGAGCACGGCAGTAGTAGCCGAGACCCTGCCAGAGCAGCAGCACGTCATGGTCGTCGGCCGCCGCAAGACGCTCCAGGGTCGGGAACGCGTGCATCCAACGCCGCCAGTACGGCAGCACCACCTGCAACTGGGTCTGCTGCAGCATCACCTCGGCAACCCAGATACCCAGACAGCTCAGCCGCTCACGCGGCGCCGGCCAGCGACCAGCCGGCGTGAACATCCAGGGCTTCTGGGTTTGGTTGAGCCGACCGTTCAGCTCCCACCAGGCGAGCAACGTGCGGCGTAGCAGGGGGGCTCTGGCCCCAATCTCGCTCGGGCCCTTGCTTGCAGCCGCCATGGCAGCACCGGTTGGGATAGCCAGGCTGCAGCAGAGTTGGACTCACCCGCCGAAAGCGAAACAGAACACGAAAAACGCAAGCAAAGTTGTCGCGGCAAGCCAAACCAAGCAGGCTTGAAGCAGATGTCCACTGACAACGATGACAGGCTCAGAATTCCTGGCCGGGAAGTCTGCGGAGATCTTGAAGACCCTGAGCGCAGGCCAATGCCTGGTCGAACTGGAACTGTCTGGACCCATCCGCTGGGCGAACGACCATTTCGCAGCGCTTACCGGGTACAGCCTGGAGGAGCTGAAAGGCGTTGACTGCTGGGAGATCTTCGATACTCGGCATCAAAGCCCCGAGGATCAGGAAAGGTTTTTACAAACGCTACGCGATGGCAGCTGTGCAACAGAATCATTCCGATGCCGCAACAAGAATCAGGTCGAGCAATGGCTGAAGATCCTGTTCATTCCGATCAGAGATGAGGCTTCGCATCAAACCATATGCCTGGCGATTGCGACGGATAACACAGCCAGAAGCCAGGAATACCTGGCCATGGCTTTCATGATCAAAGCACTGGAGCGCTCAACGGCGTTGATCGAATTTGATCCCAGTGGCACAATTCTTCGATGCAATGACAAATTTCTCGACCTGAT
>CAIZNP010000220.1 GCA_903934375.1 uncultured Synechococcaceae cyanobacterium | reverse complement strand
CCAGAATCGCCGCCACACCGTTGAAGGGGGCGGGGATGTCGGGAAAGTCGAAGCGGCTGTAGGTGCCCGGCGCCTCCTTCTGGTTGAAGATCATCGAGTGGCTCTTCCACTGCAGCCGGTCCTCGATGTCCAGCTCCTTGAACAGCTGGCGCATGTTGCGGTAGGCGCCGAAGAAAATATGCAGACCGGTCTCATACCAGTCGCCGTCCTCGTCCTGCCAGGCGGCCACCTTGCCGCCGAGTACATCACGGGCTTCCACCACCACCGGGGTGTGACCGGCGTCGCAGAGGTACTTGGCACAGGCCAGACCAGCCAGACCAGCACCGGCAATGGCGACGCGCATGAACAACCCCAATCAGGAGGCAACCTTAAGAGGCCCGCTCCCACCACCGGGCCTGCCGCGCCATCAACCTGGCGAACTCACTGGGCGGGCAGCCGGATAAGCGGCCGCACGAACCGTCCGGCACTCGCACTTCCTAGAGTCGGCACAGGTGGCCGCTGGGACCGCAGCTCAGACGCCCCTGCCCGCGCCGCCTACCAGCAGCACCGCACATTCCGCATCGCCCCCAGCGCAGCCACCCCCATGGCCGACACCCTGATCAAGTCCACCACCCGCCACGTGCGCCTGTTCACGGCCCGGGTGGAGAACGGTCAGTTGGTGGCTGACGCCAGCCAGCTCACCCTTGATCTCGACCCGGACAACGAATTTCTCTGGGATGCCAGCAGCCAGGAGGCCGTACAGCAGCGTTTCCGGGAGCTCGTGGAGGCCCACGCCGGCGCCGACCTCACCGACTACACCCTGCGCCGCATCGGCTCGGAGCTTGAGGGCACGATCCGGCAGCTGCTCCAGGCTGGCCAGCTGCGCTACAACCCGGATTGCCGGGTGCTGAACTACTCGATGGGCCTGCCCCAGAGCCCCGCAACGGCATGAGCCGATCCCCGTACGGCCGCAGCGACTACCGCGGGCGAGATCCTGAGCAGGACCGCTACGACAGACAACCTCGCAGCCGTGAGGCTGCCGCCGGTGGCCGCTGGGGACGGGACGACGACCCCTACGACAACGCGGCCAACGGCCGACGCGGTGGTCGCAACCGCTCAGGTGGTGGCGGCGGTGCCGGTGGCGGCCCCGGCGGTCCCCAGGGCGGCGGTCCCGGCGGCATGGGGTCGTTCCAGTTCAACGTGGCCACCGTGGCGGTGCTGGCCGGTGTGCTGATCGTTGGCATCGGCATCGGCACCGGTCTGTCCAGCACCACCCAGGGCGACCAGGGCAACATCGCCAGCTCGCAGCAGCTGGATATGGCCGTGCCCGATCCGGAGTTCTGCCGCCAGTGGGGTGCCAGCGCCTTCGTGATGGACATCGAGCTGTACACCACGATGAACCCCAGTTCCAGCTTCGTGACCCAGCCCGCCCTCAAGCCGGGCTGCGTGATCCGCCGCGAGAACTGGAGCGTGTTGCAGAAGGAAGGCGCCGTGACCGCCGAGCAGATGCGGCAGTGCAAGCAGCGGATGAACACCTTCGCCTACATCGGCTCGGTCAAGGACAAACCCATCGTGCGCTGCGTCTACCAGACCGACATCACCGACAACAAGTTCCTGACCAAGGGCGTGGCCGATGACACGGTGGGCGTGACCCCGGAAGCCGATCAGTTCTGATCAGCTCAGATCAGAACGGATCAGACCGTCGCTGCCGGCTCCTCGGAAGCGACAGGCGGCTGGTTCTGCAGCAGCGGCCGGCGCAGGGGGCTGTCGGGGCTGGCGAACACCGGCAGGATCTCGCGGCGGAAGGCTTCAGCGGCCCGGGAGCAGTAGCGCGCCGGGTGGGTGATCAGCTTGAGCTGGCGGCGCACGGAGAGGTCCGCCAGGGCGGGTCGGTAGAGGCTGCCCGCCGCCAGCTCCCGTTCAATCGACACCACCGGCAGGAAGGCCGCCCCAAGGCCGCTCTGGACGGCGTTCTTGATCGCCTCGAACGAGTTGAGCTCCATCTCGATCTTCAGCCGCGCCACATCAAGGCCGGAGCGAGCCAGAAGCTGGTCCACCATCTTGCGGGTGGTGGACTGGGCATCCAGACAAACGAAGCCCAGCCGATAGAGGTCGTCCTTGCTGAGTTCCGGCAGGCGCGCCAGGGGGTGCTTGGTGGGAAGCACCAGGGCGAGCTCATCGCTGGCGTAGGGCACCACCTGCAGCAGCTCGTTGAGGTCGGCCGGCAGTTCGCCGCCGATGATCGCCAGGTCGACCTGGCCGTTGGCCACGCTCCAGCCCGTGCGCCGGGTGCTGTGCACCTGCAGCTGCACCGCCACCTCCGGATACTTCTGGCGGAACAGGCCGATCATGCGCGGCATCAGATAGGTGCCGGTGGTCTGGCTGGCGCCGACGATCAGGGAGCCGCCGCGCAGGTTGTGCAGATCATCGAGAGCTCGGCAGGCCTCCTGGCACTGGCTGAGGATCCGATCGCAGTAGCTCAGCAGCAGATGGCCTGCTTCGGTGAGCTGCGCCTTGCGGCCACCCCGGTCGAACAGGGAGACATCCAGCTGCTTCTCCAGGTTCTGGATCTGGAGACTCACCGCCGGCTGCGTCACATACAGGCTATCTGCCGCCTTCTTGAAACTGCCCTCGCTGGCAATGGCCCGCAGGATGCGCAGCTGGTCGAGGGTGAAGGGCAGGTCAGCCATGAAGGGCAGCCATGGGGAATCGCGGGGCGCTCTCCGGCTCGAGCGATGAACTTTAGGAGCCGCCCCAGGGATTGGGCGGGCGGGCTGAAGGCGGACCCATTTCGCCACAATCGCCCCACTCCCGCGCCGCCGGCATGGACGTCACCAACCCTCACCTCAGCAGCTGGGTGATGCTCGCTCTTCTGCTGGCCTTCGCCGTGGTCCACAGCGGCGGCGCCTCCCTGCGGGCCTGGGGGGTGGAGCGCATCGGCGAGCGGGCCTGGCGCCTGCTGTTCGCCGCCGTGAGCATTCCCTCAGCCGTGATCGTGATCGGCTACTTCCTGGCCCACCGCTACGACGGCGTGCGCCTCTGGAACCTGCAGGACCAGCCCTGGATCGTGCCGCTGGTCTGGAGCGGCACCGCCATCAGCTTCCTGTTCCTCTATCCGGCCACCTACAACCTGCTGGAGATCCCGGCGGTGCTCAAGCCGCAGGTGCGGCTCTACGCCACGGGAATCATCCGCATCAGCCGCCATCCGCAGGCGGTCGGTCAGATCCTCTGGTGTGCCACCCACCTGCTCTGGATCGGCAGCAGCTTCATGGTGGCGGCCTGCATCGGCCTGATCGCCCATCACCTCTTCGCCGTCTGGAACGGCGACCGCCGCCTGGCCAACCGCTTCGGGCCCGCCTTCGAGGAGCTGAGGGCCAGCACCTCCGTGATCCCGTTTCGGGCGGTGCTCGATGGCCGCCAGCAGCTTGTGCTGAACGAATTCCTGCGGCCGGCCCAGCTGGGCATCGCCATCGCCATCGGCGTGTTCTGGTGGGCCCATCGGTTCATCGGTGACGGCGCCACGGCCTTCAGCCGCACGGGCCTGGCCCACTGGCTGGGGTGAACCACGGCAGCGGGCGGCCCGCATGCGACGGCACCCACACAGGCGCAAGACGGCAGCGCCAGGCTGCCTACACTCGCGCTGACTGCCTCAGCGCTGGATGCCCTCGCCCGCCGAACTCGCCTGGCTGATCCCGGTGCTGCCCCTGGCGGGGGCCTGCCTGGTGGGTCTGGGGCTGATCAGCTTCAACCGCACCGTGAACCGGCTGCGCAAACCGGTTGCCCTGCTGCTGATCAGCTGCGTGGGCGCCGCGGCCGTGCTGAGCTTCGCCGTGCTGGCGCAGCAGCTGGCAGGGGCTGGCCCCACCGAAGTGCTGTTCAACTGGGCCAGCGCCGGCAGCTTCAACCTGCAGATGGGCTTCCGCGTCGACGCGCTCGGCGCCGTGATGCTGGCGCTGGTCACCACCATCGCCCTGCTGGTGATGGTCTATTCCGATGGCTACATGGCCCACGACAAGGGCTATGTGCGCTTCTTCACCTATCTGGCCCTGTTCAGCAGCTCGATGCTGGGCCTGGTGATCAGCCCCAACCTGCTCGAGATCTACGTGTTCTGGGAGCTGGTGGGCATGTGCTCCTACCTGCTGGTGGGCTTCTGGTACGACCGCGACGGCGCCGCCAACGCCGCCCAGAAGGCGTTTGTGGTGAACCGGGTGGGCGACTTCGGCCTGCTGCTCGGAATCCTCGGCCTGTTCTGGGCCACCGGCAGCTTCGGCTTCGAGGAGATCGGCGCCCGCCTGCAGGAGGCCGTGGCCGGCGGCAGCATCAGCACCACCGTGGCGGTGATCCTCTGCCTGCTGGTGTTCATGGGGCCGATGGCCAAGTCGGCTCAGTTCCCGCTGCACGTGTGGCTGCCTGATGCCATGGAGGGTCCCACCCCGATCTCGGCCCTGATCCACGCTGCCACGATGGTGGCTGCCGGTGTGTTCCTAGTGGCGCGGCTGCAGCCGGTGTACGTGCCCTTCCCGCAAGTTCAGCTCGTCATCGCCGTGATCGGCACGGTCACGCTGTTTCTGGGGGCCTCGATTGCCCTCACCCAGATGGATCTCAAGAAGGGCCTGGCCTACAGCACCGTGTCCCAGCTGGGCTACATGATGCTGGCCATGGGCTGTGGTGCCCCGGTGGCGGGCATGTTCCACCTGGTGACCCACGCCTTCTTCAAGGCGATGCTCTTCCTCGGTTCGGGATCGGTGATCCATGCCATGGAGGAGGTGGTGGGCCACGAGCCGGTGCTGGCCCAGGACATGCGCCTGATGGGCGGCCTGCGGCGCTGGATGCCCGTGACGAGCACCACCTTCCTGATCGGCTGCATCGCCATCGCCGGCATCCCGCCCCTGGCTGGCTTCTGGAGCAAGGACGAGATCCTCGGCCAGGCCTTCAACACCTATCCCCTGCTGTGGGCGATGGGCTTCATCACCGCCGGCATGACCGCCTTCTACATGTTCCGGCTCTACTTCCTCACCTTTGAGGGCGAGTTCCGCGGCACCGACAAGGCCGTGCAAGCCCAGCTGCTGGCGGCCGCGGGCAAGGGCGGCGAGGCCGAGCATGGCGACGAGCACGGCCACGCCCATGCCTCTCACCCCCACGAATCGGGCTGGCAGATGGCCATGCCCCTAGCGGTGCTGGCGGTGCCGTCGGTGCTGATCGGCCTGCTCGGCACCCCTTGGAACAGCCGCTTCGCCTTCCTGGTGGATCCCGAAGAGGCCGCCCACATGGCCAAGCACTTCAGCTGGGCCGAGTTCCTGCCCCTGGCCGGTGCCTCCGTGGCGATCTCGCTGGTGGGCATCACGGTGGCGGTGCTGGCCTACGCCCTGCACAAGCTGGACCTGGCCACGGCCGTGGCAGCTCGCTTCCCAGCGGTGAACGCCTTCCTGGCCAACAAGTGGTACCTGGACGACATCAACGACAAACTCTTCGTGCAGGGCAGCCGCAAGCTGGCCCGTTCTGTCCTGGAGGTGGACTCGAAGGTGGTGGACGGCGTTGTCAACCTCACCGGCCTGGTGACCCTCGGCAGTGGCGAAGGCCTCAAGTACTTCGAGACCGGTCGCGCCCAGTTCTATGCCCTGATCGTGTTCGGCGGGGTGATCGCCCTGGTGGTGCTGTTCGGGGCGCTGGGTTAGCCACCGCCACCGCTCGACCTGCGGCTCTCGGAGCCTGGGAGGGCGTCCCTGCGGTGGCCACGGCCACGGTGTAGCCGCATGCCGTCCTCGGGGCGTCCTCCCAGGCCCACGGGGATCAGGTGGGTCAAGGGTTAGAGGGTTAGGCGCGTGGGGACGAAGCGGGCGGAATCGGGCTAAGAACGAGCGTTCTGGGCTTGTGGGGTGCGTGGGTTGGGCCGCCGAGGGCTGCAGGTGAACAACCCAGGGCAATGAAGGCGCAGGGAACCCGTTGCCGCGCAGGCTCGCCTCAGGGCCCAGCACGGCCTGCCAAACCGAGCGCCCTCGCCTGGCACCGACCTCGCCCGCCACCGCCTCTCGCCTGGCACCGCTCCAGCAAACCCCGAGCCGGCACAACCTCAACCGCCCCTCCCTGAGCCGACGCCCCCCCAGCCGGCGCCCCCCAGCCGGCGAGCTGGGTCTGCGCGGCGCTGTGCCGCCCAAAGGGCGGTGAGCGCCACGCAGACCCAGCTCGCCACAACGCTCTGTGTGACATCGGCCACCGCCCGAAGCCAGCAGCGGCCGTGATTTCTACACTCCGGCCAGACCCGTGAGCCGGCCTGTGGCCCTGGATTTCGCCGTGACCCTGGGAACCGTCCTGGCCCAAGGGAGCAGCACCGCCTTCCCCTGGCTGAGCACCGCGATCCTGTTCCCGATCGCAGCGGCGCTGCTGATCCCATTCGTGCCCGACAAGGGCGACGGCAAGCAGGTGCGCTGGTTCGCCCTTGGCGTCACCCTGATCACCTTCCTGATCACGGTGGGGGGGTACCTCAACGGCTACGACCCCAGCGTGGCCACCCTGCAGATGGCGGAGCGCTGGACCTGGCTGCCGGAACTCGGACTGGCCTGGTCGGTGGGTGCGGACGGTCTCTCGATGCCGTTGATCCTGCTCACCAGCTTCATCACCGCCCTTGCAGCCCTGGCGGCCTGGCCAGTGACCTTCAAGCCGCGGTTGTTCTATTTCCTGTTGCTGGCGATGGATGGCGGCCAGATCGCCGTGTTCGCCGTGCAGGACATGCTGCTGTTCTTTCTGGCCTGGGAGCTGGAACTGCTGCCGGTGTATCTGCTGCTGGCGATCTGGGGCGGCAAGAAACGCCAGTACGCCGCCACCAAATTCATCCTGTACACCGCCGGCAGCTCCCTGTTCATCCTGATCGTGGGTCTGGCGATGGCCTTCTACGGGGGCACCACCAGCTTCGAGTACACCGATCTGATGGCCAAGGGCTTCTCCACGAAGTTCCAGCTGCTGGCCTACGCAGGCCTCCTGATCGCCTTCGGCGTGAAGCTGCCGATCGTGCCCCTGCACACCTGGCTGCCCGACGCCCATGGCGAAGCCACGGCCCCTGTGCACATGCTGCTGGCCGGCATCCTGCTGAAGATGGGCGGTTATGCCCTGCTGCGCTTCAACGTGCAGCTCTTACCGGAGGGACACGCCCAATTCGCTCCACTACTGGTGGTGCTGGGGGTGGTGAACATCATCTACGCCGCTCTCACCTCGTTCGCACAGAGAAATCTCAAACGCAAGATCGCCTACAGCTCGATCAGCCACATGGGCTTCGTGCTGATCGGCATCGGCAGCTTCAGCGACCTGGGAACCAGCGGAGCAATGCTGCAGATGATCAGCCACGGCCTGATCGGCGCCTCGCTGTTCTTCCTGGTGGGCGCCACCTACGACCGCACCCACACCCTGCAACTCGATGAGATGGGCGGCGTCGGCCAGAAGATGCGCAAGATGTTCGCCCTCTGGACCATCTGCTCCCTGGCCTCACTGGCCCTGCCAGGCATGAGCGGCTTCGTTAGCGAGCTGATGGTGTTTGTGGGCTTCGCCACCAGCGAGGCGTACGCCCTCAGCTTCCGCATCGTGATGGCGGTGCTGGCCGCGGTTGGCGTGATCCTCACGCCGATCTACCTGCTTTCGATGCTGCGGGAGATCTTCTTCGGCAAGGAGAACGCCGAACTGGCCGCTCACTCCAACCTGGTGGACGCGGAGCCGCGTGAGATCTATGTGATCAGCTGCCTGTTGGTGCCGATCGTCGGCATCGGCCTCTACCCGCGGATCATGACGGACAGCTACCGCGCATCGATCGAGGCTCTGGTACAGCGGGAGAACGGGGCTGTCACGCGCCTGATACACCCATCACCGAACGATCTGATCCGAGGGCCCAGCCTGGCGATGCTTCCGGCTTCTGCCGTGCGGCAGGCTCCTGCCCTGGGGTGAGCACGCGAAGGCCGTAACGAAGCCCTGCGACCCGGACAGGTTACCGACAGAAGCCTGAAACTCTGCGTACGCTCTGCAGCTGAGAACAACGGTTCCTCTGTGCAATGAAGCAGCTGAATTTCGTGCTGATCTTCAGCTTCGGCCTGGCCATGGTGATGTTCACCCTGGAGAACACCGCTCCCACCACCGTCACGTTCCTACCGGGCCTCACCTCCACCCTCCCACTGGCAGCCCTGCTGCTGCTGGTGGGTGGCATCGGGGCCACGGCCGCCTGGGTCTTCGCCGTCTGGACCGGTGTGGTCAACCGTGTCGAAAGCCAGGTGAATCCCAGCGATATGGAAGCGCAGCAGGTGCGCATCCGCGAGCTTGAGGAGGATGTGCAGCGCTACCGCGCCACGGTGGACGCCCAGCTGGGCCTCCTGCCCGCCGCCGGCGAAAGCTCTGCCAAGGCCGAGGCGGCCTGATCGGCCCTGAACGGCCGGGCTGAACCAGCCCGCGGGCCTGGTTCAGACCGGCCGATCTCGGTAGGGTCGGGCCAGTGCGGGCTGATCGGTGGCTGAAGCGGGCGCCAGGCTGGCAATCCGGCTGCTGCAGGACGCGGCGGAGCGGGGCGATCTGGACCCGTGGGATGTGGATGTGATCGCCGTTGTGGACGGCTT
>CAIZNP010000219.1 GCA_903934375.1 uncultured Synechococcaceae cyanobacterium | reverse complement strand
CCCTTCCAGAAGCCGATCGTGGGCCGTGAGGCGATTTTGCGCTTCTTCCGCGAGGACTGCCAGAACCTGCGCCTCCTGCCCGAGCGCGGCTACGCCGAGCCCACCGAGGGTGAGTACACCCAGATCAAGGTGACCGGCAAGGTGCAGACCCCCTGGTTCGGCGCTGGCATCGGCATGAATGTGGCCTGGCGCTTCCTGCTCAACCCCGAAGGCAAGATCTACTTTGTGGCAATCGACCTGCTGGCTTCGCCGGCTGAACTGCTCAAGCTGGCCCGTTGAGGCCAGCCACCCGTCGGGGGCTGCTGCTCGCGGCCCTGATCCTGGGCGGTTGGCTGCTCAGCCTGCTTCTGGTTCTTCCAGCCGACTGGGGCCGCTGGCCGTTTCCGCTGCTGGCACTGGTTGTGTTGCTGCGCAGCCAGCTGCAGACGGGGCTGTTCATCGTCGGCCATGACGCCATGCATCGGGTGTTGCTACCCGCCGCACCCGGTCTCAACGACCGCATCGGTGCCTTGGTGCTGGGTCTCTATGCGGCCCTGCCCTTTGATCGCTGCCTGCGTCAGCACCAGCGCCATCACCGAACACCCGGAACCGCCCTGGATCCCGATTTCCATGGCCCAGGTCAGGGCTCGATTGTGGCCTGGTACCAGCGCTTCATGGCCCGCTATCTGAATCCCGGGCAGATGAGCCTGCTGCTGGCGGCCTGGGCGCTGCTCGCCTGGTGCACATCAGTGCACGTTGTTCTGGTGTTTTGCACCCTGCCGTTGATGCTCAGTTCCCTGCAGCTGTTCGTGGTGGGCACCTATCTGCCGCATCGCCGCTCCAGTGATCTGGCTCAGCACACCGTCAGCCTCGCATTGCCCGAATGGCTGTCGCTACTGGCCTGTTATCACTTTGGCTACCACCTGGAGCATCACCAGCACCCGCAGCTGGCCTGGCATGAATTGCCCCGCCGTCGCCGGGAAGGGGCTGGCTCCTACCTCGCGCCTTCCGTTTCTGCGCAGTAGCGTCCGCGACATGGAGACAGAACTCGCAGGCTGGACGGATCAGGAACAGGCGGTGGCCCGCGAAGCCTTCGAGCTGGCGTATGGCCGCTCCACCGTCGCCCTGATCGAGGCCGTGCGACGTCAGGTGGACACCCTGCAGACGGTGGATGCGCTCTGGCAGCTGCACGACTTCCTCAGCATCCAGCGCCATGTGATTGAGGGTCGTTTTGATTTCCGCCTTGACGGCATCCTGTTCGTGTTCGCCAGCCTGGTGAAGGAGGGCCTTCTCCAGCTCGATGAGCTGCAGGGGCTCGATGCCGACAAGCTCGGCAAGGTGAGCGCCATGGCCCGCTTCTGAGCGCTCCACGGCGGCAGGATTCCCTGCAGCAGAATGGGCTTTCGAGTGGATTCAACGGTCTGGTGACCTGATGGCCCTGCCGTTGGGCTCCCACGCTGATCCACGCCGCTGAGCTACCCCGATGAGCAACGCCGATGATCCGTGTCATTGATCTGTGCCGGCTGAGGTGACCCGCGACGCTGAGATGGCACAGGCTGGCAATGCCGCCGATCAGCGTTGGCCCTGGTGGCCGCTGCTGCCGCTCTACCCCTACGGGCGCCGCCGCACCCTGGTGCGGGAGCTGATCCCTGGCCAGCTCTGGAGCTTTGAGCAGCTGCAGGGCATTTTCTATGTGGCCGTGCCGATCCGCATGACGGTGGCGCGCCTGCGCGACGGCCTCTTGCTTTACGCCCCGGTCGCTCCGACCGGGGAGGTGCTGCGGGCCCTGCGCGATCTCGAGCAGCAGCATGGCCCCGTGCGATCGATCGTGCTGCCCACCGCCTCGGGCCTTGAGCACAAGCTGCCGGTGCCGGCCATGGCCCGGGCCTTCCCCGCGGCGCAGGTGTGGGTCACACCGGGGCAGTGGAGTTTTCCGCTTACCCTGCCGCCCGCCTGGCTGGGCTTCCCTGCCGGCCGTACCCGTGTGCTTGGCGAGCAGGGCTTTCCCCATGACGATGAGCTGGCGTGGCTTTCGCTCGGGCCGCTCGACCTCGGTCTGGGCCGCTTTCAGGAATTCAGCTGCCTGCACCGGGCCAGTGGTGCCCTGCTGATCACCGATGCCTTGGTGGCAATCAGCCGTGAACCCCCCGAGCTGTTTGAGGCCGATCCGACGCCGTTGCTCTTCCATGCCCGCGACCGCGGCGATCAGCCTCTGCAGGACAGCCCCGAGCAGCGGCGCCGCGGCTGGCAGCGCCTGGCTTTGTTCGCGTCGTTCCTGCGCCCTGAGGCCCTGCAGGTGCCCTCGCTGCGCCAGCTCCTGGACCAGGCCTTCGGCCCCGGCTGTCGCAATGCGCGTAGCTACTTCGGCCTCTATCCCTTCCACTGGAGCGGCAGTTCTGAGCAGGCGTTCGACCGCCTGATCGGCAGCCAGCAGGGCCGGCTGCAGGTGGCCCCGGTGCTGGAGCGGCTTGTGTTTCCACGTGCCCGCGCCGTGCTGCTGCGCTGGTTGCGCCAGCTCGCCAGCGGCCCAGGCGCCTCCGAGCTGCGCTGGGTGGTGCCGGCCCATTACGACGCACCGATACCCGCCTCGGCAGAAGGGATGGCACAACTGGCCGATGCGATCGAAGCGCGCCCCTGGGCCAGCGATGGGGGCAACTGGGCCTATCTGGCTCGTCTGGATCGGCTGCTGCTGCGGGCCGGTGTGGTGCCCGACAGGCCTGCGCTCTGAGAAGGCACAGGACGAGGTGGCTGGCCAGGCACCGGCGGGACTGACTGGCCTTTCAGGGCTACAGCCGTTCCGATTGTCAGAGCTTCAGTTCGCCTGGATCGGCATCGTGGCCGGCATCGGCGAACAGGGTGGCCTCCAGTTCCATCCGCTGCTCCATCTGGCGCAGGAAGTATCCCGTCATCATCGCCGAGGCCATCAGGCCGGCCAGATGGTCGCGGCTGGCGGTGATTTTCACGTCGAAGTGCTCGCCGGGAAGCATGCCCAGCAGGCCCTGCACGTTGTGGCGAATGATGTCCTGAATGTCGCCGCTGGCGGAGCGAGCCACGCGCTGCAGCACGTCGGGGGACTGTTCCTGCAGGTACTGAATCAGCGAGTTGCTGCTACTCGCCTCGCTGTCACTCGTCAGGAACTCCGGGTTGAACATCTCCGGTGTGCTCCACGTCACGGCTGCACCCTACCCCAGCTGTTCGTCGTGAACGAGCCCGTGGGGGTCGGGGAACCGAATCGTGCCGATGCGCTGGGGCGGCCAATAGCGCAGCAAGGCGGTGCCGATCACCTCGGCCTGGGGCAGCGGGCCCCAGAGGTGGGAATCGAGGCTGGCGTTGCGGTTGTCCCCCAGCACCAGCAGGTGACCCTCCGGCACCTTGACCGGCCCGAAGCGGTAGTCGATCGGCTCCGGCCGCCAGGGTTCGCGCACGGGCTTGCCGTTGCGCCAGAGCTCACCCCCCTGAACGGCGATCACGTCGCCGGGGCGGCCGATCACCCGCTTGATCAGCGCAGCCTTGGGGTCGTACCCCGCCTGCACCAGGGCCGGCGGTGCATGGAACACCACGATGCTGCCCCTGGGCAGGGGTTGGTTCAGCTTCGGCCGCAGCTTCTCCACCAGGATCCGGTCCTGCAGCTGCAGGGTGGGCAGCATCGAGCCGGAGGGAATCCAACGCGGCTCGATCACCGCCCAGCGCAGCAGCAGCGCCAGCGCCAGCCACAGCAACAGGGAGCGCCAGCCCTGCAGGAGGCCGGCGCGCGGCGCTCCTTCGGGTTGGGTCTCGGGGGCAGCGCCCATGGGCCGCGGACCGGTCAGCATGATCGCTGCATCCTGAACCACTCGCCCCTCCCGGTGCCCCCTTCCCCCGCCGCCGGCTGCAGCGCTGAGGCCAACCTGCGGGCGGCACTGATCCTGCTGCAGAGCCTTCAGGCCTGTGGCCTGCGCCGGTTGGTGCTCTGCCCCGGCAGCCGCTCCGCACCCCTGGCTGTTGCGGCTGGTGTGCTGGGGCAGCAGGGCCTGGATCTGTTCACCGCCGTGGATGAGCGTTCAGCGGCCTTCCTGGCGGTGGGGCTGGGGCGCGGCGACGGGCGGCCCACTGCCGTGGTCACCACCTCCGGCACGGCTGTGGCCAACCTGCTGCCGGCTGTGGTGGAGGCCGACAGCGGCGCGGTGCCGCTGTTGCTGCTCACGGCCGATCGGCCAGCGCGGCTCAAGCACTGCGGCGCCAACCAGACCGTGAACCAGGAAGCCTTCCTGGCCCCCTGCTGTCGGTTGTTCCGCGAGGGGGATCCGGCTGGGCTGGCGGCCATGGAACCTGCTGCCCTGCGGCAGATGGCCAGCGAAGCCTGGAATGCCTGCCTGGGGGCGCCGCACGGGCCGGTGCATTGCAACCTGCCGATCGAGGAGCTGCTGCATGTCGATGCTGCGGCACTGGTGGCGGGTGTTGCCCTGGCGGTGGCCGCTCCCATCAGCCCGGCTACCGAAGCTCCTGGGGCTGCCGCGGCTCTGCCGGCTGCCGAACCCGCTGCTGCTGCGCCCGATCCCCTCGATCCCGACCAGCCCGGCGTGGTGGTGGCCGGGCCCTGGCGCGGGACCACGGCGGAGCTCGCTCTCTTCGCCGAGGCTCTGATCCGCTGGCAGCGGCGCAGCGGCTGGCCGGTGCTGGCCGATGGCCTCTCGGGCTTGCGCGGCTGGCCGGGCCTTGAGCTCATCCACAGCTACGACCTGCTGCTGGCCGAGGGCCACGCCCTGCCGCCGGCCGCCCAGTTGCTGCGGCTGGGGCCGATGCCCTCCAGCCGTCGCCTGCAGCAGTGGCTCGCCACCGCCAGCGGTCCGTCGCTGCTGATCAGCCAGGACGATCCACGCCGTCTCGATGCAGGCGTGCCTGTCGGCGCCCGCTGGTCTGCTGGTCTGGCGGCCTGGCTGGCGGCGCTGCCGCCCCAGCGGCTGGCGGGCATGCCTACCCCCGCCAGCCGCGCCCTGGCCCAACGCTGGATGCAGCTGGATCGCCAGGTTCAGAGCCAGCTCGATCAGGCGCTGCTCCCCGCCGCTGGCGCCGAAGATGACGATCACGATGGCATTGCCGATGGAGCTTCGCCCCCAGAGCTCCTGCAAGAGCCCGCCATCGCCCGTGCACTGAGCCTGTCCTTGCCGGCTGGCCTGCCGCTGATGCTGGCCAGCAGCAGCCCCGTGCGCGACTGGGAGAGCTTCGCGGCCGCCGATGCGCCCCAGCGGCCGGTGTTCGGTTTTCGCGGTGCCTCGGGCATCGATGGCACCCTGTCGCTGGCGGCCGGCCTGGCCATCAGCGCCGGCCGGCTGGTGTTACTCACGGGCGATCTGGCTCTGCTGCACGACGCCAACGGCTGGCTCTGGCGCCAGCAGCTGCAGGCCCATGGCGCTCGCCTGTGCGTGCTGGTGGTCGACAACGGCGGTGGTGGCATCTTTGAGCAGCTGCCGATCCGGGTGGCGGGTGAGCCGGAACCGCTGGATTTCGAGCGCCTCTTCGCCATGCCCCAGGCCATCGACCACCCCGCCCTGGCGGCGGGCTATGGCGTGCCCTCCAGGCGTGTGCGGGATCTGGCCGCCCTCGGCCAGGCTCTCGCGTGGGGCCTGCAGCAGCCCCTCGCCCTACTGGAGCTGCGCAGCGACCGCCGCGCCGATGCGGCGT
>CAIZNP010000218.1 GCA_903934375.1 uncultured Synechococcaceae cyanobacterium | reverse complement strand
GATCCGGATCAGATTGGTGCTGTCCGTCAGGTCGCCGTAGTGCAGCACCAGCCGGGGATCGCTCTCGTGGGGGTCCTGATACAGGTGATCGATGCGGCCAGTGTTGAAGCTGCTGGCCCGCCGCTTGATGCCGTGCACCGTGTAGCCCTTCTCCAGCAGCAGCTCCGCCAGATAGCTGCCGTCTTGGCCGGTGATGCCGGTGATCAGGGCCGTTTTTGGCATGGATTCCAGGGTTGATTTCAGAGCTGGGGCGACTCAGGCACACGAGTGGCTTGGCCGGAGCCGCGGGCGGGAGCACGTGCTCAACCACCTCAACAACTCGGTTAAGGCTCGCATGGGTGCCGCCCGCGACGCTGTGGCGCTGCCGTGCTGCGATCCGGTAAGCCGAGCGGCCACATCGGGGGCTGTGCGGCGCCGCGGCGACATAAGGTCTGGCGAATGAATCGGGCCACGCGCCATTCCAAGACTGTTCGCCACTGCTGCGACTCTGGGCTTGATGGTGAGCCTGGCTGGCGGCCCTGCGGCCATGGCCCGCCCGCTACAGCAATCCGCTGCAACCCAGGGCGAGCCAGCGCAACGCAGCCGTGTCGTCTACGACACCTACATCCTTGGCCCCGGCGACAGCCTGCAGATCGAGCTGCTCGATATCCCCGAGCTCAGCGGCACGTTCGCGATCGGCCCAGACGGCACCCTCTACCTGCCCCGCCTGCGCGCCCTCTACGTGGAGGGCCTCACGGTGGAGGAACTGCGCCTGTTCCTCACCGATCAGTTCCGCACCTACGTGCGCAACCCTCAGCTCTACATCCGCCCGGTGGGCTATAGGCCCGTGCGCATCTACGTGGGCGGCGAGGTGCGCCGGCCGGGGTACTACACCCTCTCCGGGGTCCAGGCGATCGGCGCCGATCAAAGCTCGAGCGAAACCCAGCCGGAGGTGGCCGCTGGCTCATCCGCTCTGGGGCAGGGGGCCACAGCCACCAGGTCCTCGATTACCGGCGGCAGCAGCTCCAGCACGCTCTTCCCCACCGTGTTCGACGCCATCCGCACCGCCCAGGGCATCACCCCCTTCTCCGACCTCTCCCAGGTGCAGGTGACCCGCCGCCAGCCCCTCAGCAGCGGCGGCGGCCGCATCCGCGCCAATCTCAACTTCCTCTCGCTGATCACCGACGGCGACGAAACCCAGAACATCCGCCTGTTCGATGGCGACGTGGTGAGCGTGGGCAAGAGCCCGATGGTGCTGCGGGAGCAACTGCTCAAGGCCGGCCAGACCAACCTCAGCCCCCAGTTCATTCAGGTGTATGTGAGTGGCCGGGTGAAAACCCCCGGCGGGGTAACCCTGCCCCAGGGTTCGGCGCTCACCCAGGCCATCACCCTCGCTGGTGGGATGCAGCTGCTCAAGGGCAAGGTGGAGTTCGTGCGCTTCACCCGCGAGGGCGAGATTGATCGGCGCGTGTTCAGCTACAGCCCCAGCGCCGCCAGCGGCAGCCCCACCAATCCGATCCTGATGGCCGGCGACATCATCCGCGTGCAGGACAGCGCCCTCTCCGCCACGGTGGGCTTGTTGAACGAGCTCTCTGCACCATTCGTGGGTGTCTATTCGGTGTACAGCCTGTTCAAACCCTGATGACCAGCTCAATCACCCCGACGCAGGCCGGCCATCCAACACAGGGCGGTGCGGACGATGAGATTGATCTTCGCCAGCTGGTGGCCGCACTCCAGCGCCGCTGGCGCTTGATCGCCAAGGTGGCCGGCGGCACACTGCTGCTCTCGGCCGCCTACGCCTTCCTCAGCAAACCGGTGTGGGAGGGGGAATTCCAGATCGTGCTGGCCAGTGAGCAGGGCGGCGGCGGCCGCCTGGCCCAGCTGGCCGCTGCGAATCCGATGCTGGCGGGCTTGGCCGGTCTCGGCGGCGGCGGCGGCAAGGGCAGCCTCGAAACCGAGGTGAAGGTGCTTGAGAGCCCCTCCGTGCTCAAACCGGTTTACGACTTCGTGCGCACCAGCAAGCAACGGGCCGGGGAGAACGTGGACGACATGCGCTTCAGCGACTGGTTCGAAGAGAACCTCACGGTGAAGCTGGAGAAAGGCACCTCCGTGCTCAATATTTCCTACACAGACACCGACCGCGCCTTGGTGCTGCCGGTGATCGAACGCATCTCCAGCGCCTACCAGACCTATTCCGGCCGCGACCGCCGCCGCGACATCGCCAATGGCGTGGCCTACCTCCGCCAGAGCATCGACGTGGTCGCTCCCAAGGCCGAGGCCTCGATGCAGAGGGCCCAGTCCTACGCCCTCAGCAACGGGCTCGGCCTCACCGATGGCATGCCCGCAGCAGCAGCGGACAAAAGCGGTGGCGCAGCAGGTGTTACAGGAACTGGTGGTTCCGTCGAGGCCAACCGTCAGCAAGCCCAGGCCAGGGTGCTTCTGCTGGAGCAGCAGCTGGCCCAGGCCCGCTCGAGTGGTGGCAACGTGCTCTTCCAGGCTCCTCAGCTCAGGGCCAACGACGAGCTCTACAAGCAGTACCAGGCCACCGAAGTCCGCCTCAGCGACCTGCGCAGCCGCCTGCGCGACAACGACGAACTGGTTCGCAACCTGCAGCGTCAGCGCCTCAGCTTGATCAACACCCTCAACCGCCAGACCGTTGGCCTGCTGCAGGGTGAGCTCGACACAGCCAGAGCCGCCCTTCAATCCGCATCCCGGCCCAACGAGGTGGTGCTGCGCCACCGTGAACTGGTACGCCAGGCGATCCGCGATGAACGCACCCTGGCCGAGCTCGAGAACCAGCTTCAGCTCGCCCAACTGGAGCAGGCCAAACAAAGTGATCCCTGGGAGCTGATCTCCACCCCCACCCTGCTCGACAAGCCGGTGGCGCCGCGCAAGGGCCGCATCCTCGCCCTCGGCCTGCTGGCCGGCCTCGTGCTCGGCAGCGGTACCGCCCTCGTAGCCGATCGCCGCAGCGGCCGCGTGTTTGCAGAAGACGAACTGCAGCAGCTGCTGCCCGGCCCGCTGCTGGCCCATCTCGCCGCCGGCGATCCACAGGCCCTGGCCGGACAGCTCACCCTGCTGGCCCGCGGCAGCCTGGCCGGCAGCCATCGCGTGGCCCTGATCCCCGTTGGCCTCGCCGCCGATTCCCCTGCCGTGCAGGAGCTGCTCGATCAACTGCGCCAGACCATGCCCCACACGGAGCTGCTCTGCAGCAGTGATCTGGTGGCAGCTTCAAGCTGCGATCACCAGCTGCTGATCACCAGCCCCGGCGCCCCCACGCGCCCGCAGCTGGCCCAGCTGCGCCAGCAGCTCGAGCTGCAGGGCAGGCCCATCACCGGCTGGCTGCTGCTGGATGCCACCGGTGCGGGCTAACCGGCTCGGCGCGCTCCTCGCCGCTCCCCTGGCACTGCTGCCGCTGCTGCCCCTTCCCGGCACGGCTCAGACCCGGATCCAGGCCCAGAACCAGACCCAGTGGGCACCGTTGCCCGGCAGCACAGCCGGCACCGCGCCGAGCGACACACCCAGCTGGCTGCCGCTGCCAACGGCCAATCCAGGCAGTGCCATCCCGGGCGTGCTCTGGCAACCGCTCCCCAGCGGCCCAGGGCAGCCCGGCGCTGCCGGCAGCGTGAACTGGCAACCCCTGGCTCCATCCGAGCAATCGCTGCTGCCACCACCCCCGGAAAGCGCCACGCCTGCAGCCGGTGCGCCTGGCCGCCCCCAGCCCCCCAGCAGCCCCGCCGAAGCAGAGGCTCTGCTCAAAAACCTCGAGCCTTCTGCAGCCGACTACCCCCCGCTGCTCCGTCTCGGCCCCGCTGTTCCCACCGCCCACCAGCTCGCCGAGCAGCAAGGCCAGATCAGTGGCTTCACCCTCTCGCCCTTCAGCGGTGGCTCCGCCAACGGCACCGGCAACCAGAACTACGCCGTGCGCCTCGATGCTGGCCTCACCGATCAGCTGCAGCTCTCCGGCTTCTACACCAACGCCGACGATCCCCTCTACGCACCCATCCCCAGCCGGGCCAGCCAGCCCGCCAACTTCTGGGAGAGCTACGGCGCCGCCCTGCAGTGGCAGCTGCTCAACACCAAGGCCTGGAAGCTCGGCCTCGCCG
>CAIZNP010000217.1 GCA_903934375.1 uncultured Synechococcaceae cyanobacterium | reverse complement strand
GCCGGCGGCAAGTTCGGCGCCGGTGGGTACAAGGTGTCGGGCGGCCTGCACGGCGTCGGCGTGTCGGTGGTGAACGCCCTCTCCGAGTGGGTGGAGGTCACGGTTCATCGGCAGGGGCAGGAGCACCGCCAACGCTTTGAGCGCGGCGCCCCGATCGGCACGCTCGCTTCCACCCCCGCCGCTGATACCAGCCGCACCGGCACCTCGGTGTGCTTCAAGCCGGACATCGAGATCTTCAGCGGCGGCATCGAGTTCGACTACCACACGCTTTCGGCCCGTTTGCGTGAGCTGGCCTACCTGAACGGCGGTGTGCGCATCGTCTTCCGCGATGAGCGGCCCGCGGCTTGCAACGCTGCAGGCGAGGCCCATGAGGAGATCTATCACTACGAAGGCGGCATCAAGGAATACGTCGCCTACATGAATGCCGAGAAAGATGCTCTCCATCCCGAGATCATCTATGTGAACTCGGAGAAAGATGGCGTTCAGGTGGAGGCTGCCCTGCAATGGTGCGTTGATGCCTACTCCGACAACATCTTCGGCTTCGCCAACAACATCCGCACCGTCGATGGCGGCACCCACATCGAGGGCTTGAAGACGGTGCTCACCCGCACCCTCAACGCCTTTGCCAAGAAGCGCGGCAAGCGCAAGGAAGCAGACACAAACCTGGCCGGTGAAAACATCCGCGAGGGTCTCACCGCCGTGCTGTCGGTGAAGGTGCCCGAACCGGAATTTGAGGGTCAGACCAAAACCAAGCTCGGCAACACCGAGGTGCGCGGCATCGTGGATTCCCTGGTGGGTGAATCCCTCAGCGAATACCTGGAATTCAACCCCTCGGTGATCGATCTGATCCTCGAGAAGGCGATCCAGGCCTTCAATGCCGCTGAAGCCGCCCGCCGCGCCCGCGAGCTGGTTCGCCGCAAGAGCGTTCTGGAGAGCTCCACGCTGCCCGGCAAGCTGGCCGACTGCTCCTCCCGTGATCCGGGCGAATCGGAGATCTACATCGTGGAGGGTGATTCCGCCGGTGGCTCCGCCAAGCAGGGACGCGACCGCCGCTTCCAGGCGATCCTGCCGCTGCGGGGCAAGATCCTGAATATCGAGAAGACCGACGACGCCAAGATCTACAAGAATACCGAGATCCAGGCCCTGATCACTGCCCTCGGCCTCGGTATCAAGGGAGAGGAATTTGATGAGAAGAACCTGCGTTATCACCGCATCGTGATCATGACCGATGCCGATGTGGATGGAGCTCATATCCGCACGCTGCTGCTCACCTTCTTTTACCGTTATCAGAAGGCGCTGGTTGAAGGCGGTTATATTTACATTGCTTGCCCCCCGCTATACAAGGTCGAGCGCGGTAAGAACCACAGCTACTGCTACAACGAAGGCGATCTCAAGAAGGTGATCGAGTCTTATGGCGAAAAGGCTAACTACACGATCCAGCGCTTCAAGGGTTTGGGCGAGATGATGCCGAAGCAACTCTGGGAAACCACCATGGATCCCACCACGCGCACGATGAAGCGTGTGGAGATCGAGGATGCGGCCGAGGCCGATCGCATCTTCACGATCCTGATGGGTGACAAGGTCGCCCCCCGCCGCGAGTTCATCGAAACCCACAGCGCCGAGCTCGATCTGGCTCAGCTGGATATCTGATGGCCCGGATTCCTGTTCCGGGGCCCTGGCGCTGGGTGGCGTTGCTGGGCTTTGCTCTGATCGCTCCAGTGACGCTGCCCGCCGGTGGTGCCGAGCGGCGGCTTCCGGAGGTGCGCCGGCGCCAGGCTGGTGAGCCGCTGCTGCCCGCCAGCGTCCGTAGCCTGCAGACGGCTCCGGAGTGCCGAGCTCCTGCCCTGGCCCAGGTGGCGGCTGATCAACCGCTGCGGGTGCTGCGCAGCTGGAGCGATGCTGGCGGTGAGCGTTGGCTGCAGGTTGAGGCTGCATCCGGTCCAGGCCTCACGCCCGCCCGCCGCGGCTGGTTGGCGGCCTGAACGCCACCGCCGTCAGGAGATTCGCTGCTGCCCATGCCTGATGCCCTGCTGGTGGCCATCGGCGCCGTGCCCGGTGCCTGGCTGCGCTTCCGCCTGGTGAACCATTTCGAGCCGCTGCTGCCCCGCAAGCACTGGGCCACTTTCGGCGTGAACGTGTCGGCCTGCTTCGCCTTGGGCCTGATCAGCGCTCTTGAGCAGGCCTGTGGCCCGCAGCTTCAGCTGGGCCTTCTGCTTGGGGTGGGCTTTCTCGGCAGCTTCAGCACCTTCTCCACCTTCAGTGTCGAGCTGCTGCAGGCCTGGTTGAGCGGCTCGCGCCGGCAGGCTGCGGCATTGTTGTTCGGTTCCGTACTGGCGGGTCTGCTGGCGGTGGCACTGGGCCTGTGGCTGGGTGCCGGAACGCGATGACGCAGGTTGCCGATCGACAGCTGGACCGCCGTCGCCTGCGCTTTGAGCTGCGCGAGCTGTTGCTGGTGGCGGCTGGCGGGGTTCCCGGGGCTCTGCTGCGCTGGCAGGCCGCCGTTCAGCTTGGCCCCTGGCTGGGGGGCAGTGCCGGCGCCGATCTGCTGGTCAACGTGCTCGGTTCGTTCCTGCTGGGCTTTCTGGCTGGGCCGATCCCACGCCGCACCAGCCTGTTGCTCTGGCTGGGCATCGGTTTCTGCGGCTGCCTCACCACCTTCAGCAGCTGGATGCTTGATGTGGTGCACCTGATCGAGGATCAGAAGCCCTGGCAGGGGTTAGAGCTGGTGCTGGCCACCCTCGTGCTCGGTCTGGGTGCAGCCCTGCTGGGGTTGCTCTGCAGCCGCAGAATTTTTCGCGACAGAGCTAACCACTGAGGCAGTCCCCAGGGTGTTCCCAACGGCGTTGATCCCGGCCCTGGTTGCCCTCAGGCCGCCAGAGCGGCCTCGATGGCTGCCTTCAGTTCGGCGGCCTCCGGCTCCACGCCGCTCTTGTAGCGGGCCAGCACGGTGCCGTCCTTACCGATCAGGAATTTCTCGAAGTTCCAGGCCACCGGACCGGCCGGTTCGGCCTGCACCAGGGTGCTGAAGGGCTCGGCGCTGATCGCCACCTTGCTGAACACCGGGAAATTCACGCCGTAGGTGGTGGAGCAGAACTGCTGGATCTCGCTCAGGCTGCCCGGTTCCTGGGCTCCGAAGTCGTTGCAGGGGAAGGCCAGCACCGTGAAGCCCTGAGGCCCATAGGCCTCCTGCAGGGCCTGCAGCCCCGTGTACTGACGGGTGAAGCCGCAGCGGCTGGCCACGTTCACCGCCAGAACCACCTGGCCGGCGAAGGCTCCGAGCGTTTGCTCCTCGCCGCTGGCATCGATCACCGGCACGGCACTCACGTTCACGGCCATGGTTCTCTCCGGCCGCCTTAGCCGGTGTTCGGTACGGCGCGACCCTAGCGACCTCAGCCCATACACTCGAAGTCCCGCAGCCCCGGAGCCATGAGCGAGGCGACCGCTGCCGGGACCAGCACCAGCCCCAAGACCGCCACCACCAAGCTGGCCAACGGCGCCGTGCTCACCGAAGTGCTCACCCAGCAGCTCAAGGGTTTGCTGGAGGCCGGCAATTACGACGGCGTCAAGCTGCTGCTCCAGCCTGTGCAGGAGGTGGACATCGCCGAGGCGATCGGCGGTCTGCCGCGCACCCTGCAGGCCCTGGCCTTCCGGCTGCTGCCCAAGGATGAGGCGATCGAGGTCTACGAATATCTCGATCCGAGCGTGCAGCAGACCCTGCTGGAGCGTCTGCGCTCCAGCGAGGTGCTGGAGCTCGTTGAGGAGATGTCACCCGATGATCGGGTGACCCTCTTCGATGAGCTGCCGGCCAAGGTGGTGCGCCGGTTGCTGGCGGAGCTCAGTCCGGCGGAGCGGCGTGTGACCGCCCAGCTGCTCGGTTACGAGCCGGAGACCGCCGGCCGGTTGATGACCACGGAGTTCATCGACCTCAAGGAGTTCCACAGCGTGGCCCAGGCGCTGACGATCATCCGCCGCCGCGCCCGTGACACCGAGACGATCTACGCCCTGTATGTGACCGACGCCTCGCGCCATCTCACCGGCATCCTCTCGCTGAGGGATCTGGTGGTGGCCGAGCCGGAGGAGCGCCTCGGCGATGTGATGACCCGCGAGGTGGTGAGCGTGGGCACCGACACCGACCAGGAAGAGGTGGCGCGCGTGATCCAGCGCTACGACTTCCTGGCCGTGCCGGTGGTGGACCGCGAGGAGCGGCTGGTGGGGATCGTCACCGTTGACGACGTGATCGACGTGATCCAGCAGGAGGCCACCCGTGACCTCTATGCCGCCGGCGCCGTGCAGGCCGGCGATGAGGACGACTACTTCCAGAGCAACCTGTTCACCGTGGCTCGCCGGCGTGTGGTGTGGCTGCTGGTGCTGCTGCTGGCTAACAGCGGCACCGCCGCGGTGATCGCTTCGATGGATGACGTGCTCAACAAGGTGGTGGTGCTGGCCGCTTTCATCCCGCTGCTGATCGGCACCGGTGGCAATGTGGGTGCTCAGAGCTCCACGGTGGTGATCCGCGGTCTCAGCACCCAGCGCATCCAGAGCCTCGGCACGTGGGCGGCCATCTGGCGTGAGTCGGTGGCCGGCGCTCTGCTCGGCCTGCTCATGATCATCGTGGTGATTCCCTGGGCGGCCTACGTGTCGCACTGGAACTGGCTGGTGGCCTGGGCGGCGGGCCTCAGCCTGGTGGCGATCACCACCCTGGCGGCCACCGCCGGCGCGGCCCTGCCGCTGCTGTTCGAGCGGATCGGCCTGGATCCGGCCCTGATGTCGGCCCCGTTCATCGCCACCGCCACCGACGTGGCGGGCGTGTTCATCTACCTGCGGACAGCCAGCTGGCTGCTGGGGCGCTTTGCTCCGGGCTGATCCGGTTAGCCCCTAGCGCTTTTTCGAGCAATCCGGGC
>CAIZNP010000216.1 GCA_903934375.1 uncultured Synechococcaceae cyanobacterium | reverse complement strand
TCAACCTTCACCAGTGCCGCGGCGCCGATGGCGGTGATCACCAGGGCCGCCACGGACCCCCCCAGCAGCATCGGGAACAGTGGCGTGGGCCGGCTCTCCAGGCGCAGGTCGATGGGGCCGCTGAGGCTGCTGCGCTCCCGATCAGCCCGCACCCGGGCGAGGGTGGCCGGCTTGGCCTTGAACCAGGTGAGGGGATTCCAGCGGGTGGTTGAAGGCGCCATGGCTCAGGTGGGCTCGGGGTTTCTGGTCTGCTGGGCGAACAGGGTGGCGTAGGCGCCGCCCCGCTGCATCAACTCCGTGTGAGTGCCGTCCTCGATGATGCGGCCCTTGTCCATGCAGAGGATGCGATCGGCATTCACCAGGGTGGTGAGCCGGTGGGTGATGAACAGCACGGTGTTGTCGCTGAAGCGATGGGCGAGGTTCGTGCACACCTGCTGTTCGGTGTCGGCATCGAGAGCGGAGGTGGCTTCGTCGAGGATCAGGAAGGAGGGATCCTGCAGCACGGTGCGGGCCAGGCAGATGCGCTGGCGCTGGCCGCCACTGAGGCCGGCGCCCCGTTCGCCGAGTGGGGTGGCGTAGCCGTTCTCGAGCTTGAGGATGAACTCGTGGGCGGCGGCCACCTTGGCGGCCGCGATCACCGCCTCGATGTCGGCATCGGGGTTGTTGAGGCGGATGTTGTCGAGCACCGTGCCACCGAACAGCAGGCTCTCCTGGGGCACGTAGCCGATCCGCCGGCGCAGGGAGGCCAGCTGCACCTTGCTGATGTCGTAGCCATCGATGTAGATGTGGCCCTGCTTGGGCAGATAGAGGCGGTCGATCATCTGCACCAGGGTGCTCTTGCCGCTGCCGCTGACACCGACGATGCCCACCAGCTGGCCCGGCTCGATCTGCAGGTCGAGCTCATCGAGCTGCAGCGGGCCGCGATCCTTGTAGCTGAAGCTCACCTGCTCGAAGCGCAGCTGGCCGCGCACGGGGGGCAAGGGCAAGGCCTGGAGATCTTCCTCGCCCACCTCGGGAATCGCCTCAACAATCGAACCGATGCAGGCGATCGAGTTGCGCATCTCCTGGAACGATTGCCAGAGAGAGGAGAGCTTGATCAACGGACCCACCAGCTGGCCAGACAGCAGCCGCACGGCGAGAAGGGCGCCGATCGAGAGCTGGTTGGCGAGGATCAGGTTGGCCCCCACCACGAACATGATGATCTCGATGAGGTTGCTGGTCAGCGTCGCCGCCTCGCGGGTGAGGCTGCTGATCTGGGTGATGCGGTAGCGGGTGTTGGTGTAGCGGCGGTAACGATCCAGCCACTCCCAGCGGGCCTCCACCTCGAAGTTCTGGCTTTTCACGGTGCGCATGCCCCCCAGCACCTCCACCAGGTAGGAGCCGGCGCGCGACGCATGGAAGGTGCTCTGCTTGATCAGCCGCGTCAGCACCGGGGTCGTGAGCAGGTTCATCAGCACCAGGATCGGCACCGTCACCAGAATGATCAGGGTGAGGGTGGGGCTGACGGCGAACAGCACCACCACGAACACCACGCTGAACACCACATCCAGCCCCACCCCGAGGATCTGCTCCACCAGGAACTGGCGGATCTGGTAGAGCTGATTGATGTTGTAATAAATCGCGCCCACGGATCGGGTTTCGAAATAGGGCAGCGGCAGGCGCAGCAGATGTTCCACCACCGTGGAGCCGAGCCGCACATCCACACGATCGGAGAGATCAGCTGAGATCAGCGATCGGGTGGCACTGAGGATGGCCGAAGCGATGGCCGCCACCACCAGGATCATGGTGAGCGGCAGCAACAGCGACGCATTGTTCTTGCCCACCACCTCATTGATCAGCAGCATGGTGCCGAGGGGGAACACCACAGCCAGCAGTTGAGCCAGGAAGCCGGTGATCAGGGTGAGGGTGAGCAGGTTCGGATAGCGCAGAAAGGCCGGCAGGAACCAGCTCAGGCCGAAGCTGGTGGAGTCGCGCTCCAGCCGTCCGAGCCGCACGATCAGCAGATCCAGCCCCTCGGGGAAGCGGCGCTCCAGCTCCACCAGCCGGTAGCGGCGCAGGCCGGTGCGGGGATCCCCGATCAGCACGTTGCCACGGCCGGCGGCCAGCAGCAGCACCAGGGCGCCGTCCACATCCAGCAGAGCGGGGGGCTCCATGCGGGCCAGGTCCCAGGGGCGGGCCCGGAGGGGGCGGGTCTCGAAGCCGAGGGCCTCCAGCTGCAGGCCCACCTGCGGCAGCTTGAGGCCACCCAGGCGCTGTTCCACATCCTGGAGATTGCGGCGCACCAGCTCCTCGGAGAAGGAGATCCGGCGGGCGGCCGAGAGGTGAGCGATGCAGGCCAGGGCCTGATCCACACGGCTGTCGGCCCGGGCAGCCCGGGCCGTGAAGGTGAGCGAGGCGTCGGCCTCGTCGTGGTCGGGGCCCTCCTCACCATCTTCAAGATCGAGGCCACCACCCACCAGGGTGGTGGGTGGCCGCACGGTGAGGGCCGCGGTGCCGGTGGTGTCCGGTTCCACCGCCACGGGCAGGGGGGCGGCCAGGGCACCCTCAGGCACCGCCAGCACGCGGGGCGGCAGGCCGTTGATGGGGGTGCGCCACTGGATCGCTTCCGGGGCCAGGCGTTCGCCGGGTTGCAGACCACCGGGCTGGCGCGGGCCGCTGTAGATCAGCAGATGCCCGGCGGGCAGCTCCTCCTCCGGGCTGAGCAGGCGGCTCTCGCGCTGCAGCTGCCGCAGCCGCTGCAGGGGATCGGGCTGCAACACCCCCTGCTGCTCCCAGTGGGCAGCCATCAGCACGGCCACCTCCTCGAAGCTGGGGCTGGCCAGGGCACGGCGCAGGCTCTCCTCCCGCTGCAGTGCCGCCACGGCCACGCTGGACGGCACCAGCAGAAGGGCACTGGGCTTGGAGGCGGTGAGGGTCACTTCGGGCTCCGCGCGCCAGAGGGCCGTCCAGCTCACCCAGTCGCCGGGCTCAACGAAGCCGAGGTTCCAGGGGGCCGTACCCGGCTTCGAGAGCAGGCGGCGCAGGCGCCCCTCCAGCAGCAGGGCGGCCCCGGGGGGCAGCTGGCCGGCCCGCTGGAAGGGCTGCCCCATGGACAGCTGCACAATCCTGCACTGCTCGGCCAGGGCAGCGAGGAAGGCGGGCGGACACCCGTGCAGCAGGGGGGTGCGGGCCAGGATCTGGGCCAGGCTGCCGTTGGTCATGGGGCGAGAACCTCTTCGGCCAGGGGAACGTTGGCGGCGGCCTCAAGGATTCGCTCCCGCAGGCGCATGAGCTGCTGATTGAGCCACTGGTTGCGCAGGCGGATCAGCAGCTGATCCTGCAGGGGGCCATCCAGCTGGGCAGGCTGCAGCGATTCCACCCGCATCAGGTGCACGCGACCGCTGACGTCGAGGGGAGGGATCAGCACGCCCGGACGGTAGCGGCGCACCACCCTGGCCAACAGGGGGTTGAGCTGCTGCACGCGGATCGGCCCAACGATGCCGCGGTTGGTGCGATCGAGCCCCTGGGCGTAGCTCTCCACCAGCTCGGGGAAACTGAGATCACCCTCCTGCAGCTGGAAGAACAGCTCGGTGGCCAGGTCGGCGTCATCGATGCGCACCACACTCATCACCACCTGATCGAACTCGGCGCGCTTCTCGAGGAACAGGGACGACACCTCGCCGGCCCAGAGCCTTTCGGTGGCCTGCTGGAGCCGTGTTTCAAAGCTCACCAGGCGCTCCAGCTGATCGAGGCCAAGCCCGCGGCTGGCGCGCCAGCCATCCAGGGCCTCGAGCGAATCCAGGCCCTGGCGCTTGGCATAGGCCAGCAGCACGCCGCTCGCCTCCTCTGCGGCGGCGGTCACGGGGGCTCCCACCACCTGGTCGCAGAGGGCCTCGAGCAGCTGGCGCTGCAGGAAGCCATCGAGCAGTTCAACCGCCGCAAGCTCGCGGATCAGATCAGGGCCGGGAAGCGGGAGGGACTCACTGAGGCTTCGAACGGCCGCAGGGAGGTTCTGATCGCTCATGGCTTGGAACTGACCTGCCCTGGGTTGGCCAGCAGATCGCGATACACCATCGCCGCCTCCTGGAAGTCACCCCGCCGCTCCAGAAGCTGGGCCAGGCGCCGGATCGGCTCCGGCGCGCCGCCGCGACTGCGCAGATACTGCAGCAGCTCGATGGCGGCCTTCTCGTCGCCCATCTCCTCCAGGGTCTGAGAGGCGGCGGCCAGGCTTTCCGGGCGCAGGTGATCGGGCTTGATGCGGAAGATCCGCAGGGCCAGCTGGGCCGCATCCATCGGACGCCCGAGCTGCTGATGGGCCAGCGACAGGTTGGTGAGGGCGGCAAGCGCCTCTGGTGCCTGGGGGTCGATCAGCTCGATGGCGCGGGAGAGCAGCTGGATGGCCTCCTCGGGCCGTGACGCACTGAGGCAGAGCCCGCCGAGATTCACCAGGGAGCGGTAGTGACGCGGATTGATGGCGAGGGCCTCGCGGAACCAGCGCTCGGCGTCGTCGCGCCGTTCCTGAAGCACGGCCGCCAGACCCAGCAGGTTGGGAAGATCCTCGTGGCGGTGGCCCTGGCGCAGAAGGGCGAGCAGCTGCTGCTCCACCTGGGGAGCGGTGGCCGAGCTGAGCCGCTCCTTGAGGGGCTGAAGCTGACGCTCCAGCTCGTTGCCGCGCGGAACAGGAGCCGGCGCCACCGGAGCTGCCGTGCGGGCCTGGGGCAGCATGGGCTGCTGCAGAGCCACCGATGGAGCTGCCTGCAGGCCCAGGGAAGCCCTCAGGCCGAGATAGGCCTGGCGGTAGACAGCCCCTGCAAGGTCCCCGGAGCCTTGCTGGCTGAGCTGCTCGGCGTACATGAAGTAACGCTCGGCCTGCTGGAAAACAGGGGACGGGCCGGCCGAGGCAATGGGAGGGGGAGAAGGCAGCGGAGAAGGCAGCGGTGGCTGGTAACCCGGCGCCATCCCAATCGGGAGAGCCGCCGCAGGGGCCGATGGCCTGCCAGCCGCTGGGGCGCTGATCTCGCCGCCCAGGAATCGGATCAGAGCCCTGCGCAAACGGGAACGGGAGCGGCCTGCGGGCTGCTCTGGCCAGGAAGAATCGGTACCGTTACCCATCATTGACAGACTGTCAGGGTCTTATCAGATTTGATGATCGCACGGGTCTCGGTGGTCGTTCCGTTCCGGAACGGGGCCCGTTGGCTTCCCGCCACCCTCGCCTCCCTGGCCGACCAGGCGGAGGTTGGCTTCGAGTTGGTGGCGGTCGACGACCGCTCCACGGACGGTTCCGCCGCGGTGGTGAAGCGCTGCTGGGAGCAGCTGGGGGCACCGGCCCCCCTGCGGCTGCTGCCCATCGATGGCATCGGTGGTGTTTCAGCAGCCCGCAACCGAGGCTGGCGCGCCGCCAAGGCGCCGCTGGTGGCCTTCCTCGATGCGGATGATCTCTGCCTGCGGGGGCGGCTCGCCGCCCAGGCCCAGCGGCTGGAGAGCGACCCGCAGCTGGGGCACGTGCTGTGCGGCTGGAGGCGATTCGAGGGCGAGGGCCGTGATTTCAGCGCAGGCGGTGGCTTCGATGTGATGCCGTGGCTCGAAGGGGCTGGCTTTGATCTGGAGCCCGCCTTCCGGTTGAAGGCGGTGCTGCCGAGCGCCTGGATGCTGCGGCGCAGCGTGCTGGAGGCAGCGGGCGGCTTCGACCCCGGCCTGCACCACGCCGAGGATGTGGACCTGCTGCTGCGCCTGGCCCTGGCTGGGGTGCCGGGGGCCTGGGTGAAGGAGGTGCTCTGCGGCTACCGGCTGCATCCTGGTGGAGCGAGCCGTCAGCTCAGGCCGCAGACCCAGTCTCTGCTGTGGGTGCTGGGCCGCCGGATCCAGGAGCTGCCCGCCCGCCATCCACTGGTGGCACGCGGCCCTGATCTGCTGTTCGGGGCCCGGGCCTGGTCGGCATGGAAGGCCTGGAGCGAAGGGGACGCCACCCTGGCCCTGGAGCTCTGGCAAGGCGCCTGGGGCCTGGGGACCCAGGGGCCCGCCCGCAGCGTTCTCCTCCTGGCCCAGACCATGGACAGTGGCAGCCGGCGGGAGGGGATTCCCTTTCGCCGGGAGGATCTTGCAACCGATCCCACCTGGGCGGCCCTGGAGGAGCACGTGGCAGGCTGCCTGCTGGGCCGCGACCGGCGACCGTTTCCGGCGCCGGCGCCGAACACACGCTTGAGCGGAGCGGCCAACCACCAACGGGGCTGGAAGCTCCTGATTGATGGCAACGGCCGCGAGGGCCTGGCCCAGTGGCAGCGGCAGCTGCGGCAAGACCTGGCCGTGCTCGACCAGGAGGGTGGCAGCCCCTGGGCACCGGCGATGCTGAGCGAGGCCTGGATCGGAGAAACGGATCCTGTCGGCCTCGTACGGCAGCGGGCGCTGGGCTGGTGCGCCGACCTGCTGGCCTGGGATGGAGGCGACGATGGGGTGCCCGCCCGCCTCAACGGCCTGCAGGAGCTGCTGGCGGCCTGGGCAGGCCTCGCCTGGGGGCAAAGCGCCGCCACCGCCATTGCACGGCTGGAGCAGGCTTTTGCCCTCGGCCCCGATCCCCGCGCACTGGCGGCCCTGGCGCGCCTGCACGCGCCCCATGCACCCACGGGAGCCCTGGCGCTGGAGCGGCTGGCACAGAGGCTGAGCCGGCAGGGGGCCGCGCCGGGGCAAGCCTGCGCCGACAGCCCTCTCGAGGCGCTGCAGGATCTCCCCTGCCCCCCGCTGGTGGGGGGCCCGTGTCAGGGTCCTGGCTGCCTGGACTGCGGCCTGGCGAGTGTTGGCGCATGGGGCCGCACGTGCCTGAGCACCGGCTGCGAGCTGTGGCAGCCACCAGCCCCGGCTCCCCAGGCAGCGGCAGAAGCCCCGCCATTGCGCCTGTGGCGACTGCCCGGGGGTCGGGCCTGGCTGCGGCCGCCCCTGGCCAACCCCTGGGGCACCAGCGGCGCCGTGGTGGTGGCGGATCAGAGCGGCCATCGCCTGGACGATCTCTGCCGCCGCTACCCCCAGCCCTGGCCCGGGTGCCGGGCGGCCGCCGATCCACCTGGGGCCGAGGGGGCTGGCCTGCCCAGTGCCGCCGCCAGCGAACCGGAACCGGAGCAGCCGCCCATGGAGCTGCAGGGAACCGTGCTGGCGGTGGCGGACCTCTCGGCCGAGATCCACTATCACTGGCTGCTGGAGCAGCTTCCCCGCCTGGGCCTGGCCCTCGACGCGCTGGCGCCGGAGGAGCGAGCCGCCATCCGTGTGTGGCACAACGGCGGCGCCGATCCAAGGCGCCTGGCCACCCTGACCGAACTGCTGGGGCTGGATCCCATCCAGCTGATCGATGCCCGGGAGCATCCGCATGTGCGGGCGGAGCTGCTGCTGGTGCCCCCGTTCAGCGGCCCGTTCGGCTGGCCCTCGGCGCGGGCTCAGAACTGGCTGCGGCAGAGGCTGCCCCCCCCGGGCGAGGGGCGCACGGGCCGCAGGCTGTGGCTGAGCAGGCGGCCCTCAGCCCGGCGGCCGGTGTGGGGCGAAGAGGCCCTGCTGGAGCGGCTGAACGCTGAAGGGCTGCCCCTTGAAGCGGTGAACCTGGCAGACCTGAGCCTCCGGGAGCAGGCAGATGTTCTCGCGGAGGCGGATCTGGTGGTGGCGCCGCACGGCGGTGCCATGGCCAATCTGGTGTTCGCCCGAGCCGGAACCCGAGTGCTGGAATTGCACCAACCCCGCTACGCCCCGCCCTACTTCCATGGGATCGTGCAGGCACAGGCCCTGCGCTACGCCCGCTGCGTGCAGCCCATCGAAGCGCCCTTTCTCTACCGGGAGCTGGTGTTCGAAGGCCCCCTCTGCGAACCGATCTCCCTCGATACCGACCGTTGCCTCAAGGCCGTGAAAGCCCTGCTAGCCAGCCCATGAGCGCCCCCACCAGCGATCGCGACCTCCTCGAGCGCCTGAAGGCCGCCGCCCTCGCGAACGGCCCGGAAGCCAGCGACTGTGAGGCCCTGGCCGAGCGGCTCCTGGCGGTGGGAGCCACCGGCATCGCCGTTCGCTGGCGCACCTGGGGGCTGCTGCCGGCAGACCCCGATCGGCTGCTGGAGGGCATCGAGGAGGCCAGGAGGCAACTGCTGCAGGGCGGTGAAGGCGCCAGCGAGCAGGCGCCCCCCCTGCCGGAGGCGTGGCGTGCCTTGCAGCAACGGATCACCGCCGGCGCCTCCAGCCAGGAGCTGGAGGATGCAGTGCGCCAGCGCATGAAGGAGCCCCTGCCCCCCCGGGACGCCCTGCTGGAGTTCAGCGACCAGCTGCTGAATGCCGATGCCCCACGGGCCGCGCTGATGGTTCTCGATCCCCTGATGCGGGAGGCAGCGGGGGATGCGCGGCTCTGCAACCGGCTGGCGGGCGTGCAGCGGGCCTGCGGCAACGCCCACCAGGCGGAACTGTGGAGCCGGCTCAGCCTCAGGGCCGATCCCAAGCAGCCCCTCATCTGGTTCCAGTTGGCGCGCCTGCTGCTGGATCAGGAGGCGCATGATGAGGCGCTGGAATGCGCTGAAGCCGGCCTGGGCTTCGCCGAAGCCCACCCCTGGGGGCTGAAGTTGCGGGCCAATGCCCTGCTGGCCAGCCGTGGCTGGCACACCTATGCGGTGTTGCGGGAGCGTGGCGGCCTGCCCGCCGATCCCGACTTCGTGGCAGCCCTCGACAGGGAACGGCAGCGCTGGGAGGCACGCGCGGGCTTTTCGGCCGCCCAGGCGCCGGCACCCCTGCCGCTCGATGCCCGCCTGCGGCTGCGATCCCTGTTCAAGACGAACACGAGCCCGGTTGCCCTGATCCATGGCCGCACGGGTGATGCCCTGCGCTGGCTGCTGGAAACCGGCGCCTGGGCTGAAGCGCCTGCCGTGATTCCCCTCGCCAGCCGCGACCCGCTGCGGGTGGCAGCCTCCCTCCGTGCCGCCGGCTTCAGGCTGCAAGCAGAACGATCGCTGCGGGAGCTCACAGCCCTCACCGACCTCTCCCTGATCGTGCTGGAGCGCCCCCCTGGGCGGCGGCTGCCCCTGGCGCTGGGGAGAGCACTAGGCAGCAGCGCCCTGATCCTCGCCCCCTTCGGCCTGCTGCGGCTGGCGGAGCGGCGGCTGGGATGGCACGGCGGTTGGGAACTGTTCGCAGGCGCGGCAGGCGAGGCGCAGCAGCGTGCTGCCTGAACAGCCAGGCTGCAGCGGCCCGGTTGAGGCCCTGACCAAGGCGCGGAGGTTGCGTCAGGAGGGCAAGGGCCAGGACTCGCTGCCCTGGCTGCAGGCGGCCTGCGCCGATGCCGAGGCGCTGGCTCCGGAGCAGGCGGCGGAGGCCTGGTGTCTTCTGGCCTGGGAGCAACGGGCCCAGGGGGAGGAGGGCGCAGCCGGCCACTCCTTGCTGCGGGCCCTCCATCACCAGGGCGATTGCCAGTGGGCACTGCGGGGGCTCGATTTTCACCGCTTCGCCAGCGAGCACCTCAGCGAGCTGTTGCCGGAACTGGAGAGAGTGGTGAGCCAGGGCCACTGCCTCCAACCCCGGGCGCAACTGGTGCTGGCCGACTGGCACCACCGGGTGGGCGATCGCCGGCGGGCGGAGCGCTTCTTCCGCTCCCTTGTGGGGAGCCAGCCTGAGACTGAGTCAGAAGAGGCGGCGGCTGGGGAGGCGGCGGCGAGTGAGCGGCGTCCGGAAGCACTGGTGATCGGGGCTCCGAAATGCGGTACCACCTCCCTGATGGCCTACCTGGGAGCCCACCCGGGGGTGTGGACCCAGCCGCGGAAGGAACTCCACTTCTTCAACAACCGCTGGGACTGGGGACCGGAGTGGTACGCAGACCAGTTTCCGCCTCGGCGACCAGGAGCCCCCCGGGTGCGCCTGGAGGGCACCCCCGATTACCTGCAGAATCCTGTGGTTGCCGAGCGGGTGAAAGCCACGCTCCCCAACGCGAAGCTGATCGTGGTTCTGCGGGAGCCTGTGGCGAGGGCCCTGAGCTGGTTCCACCACCAGCAACGCTGGGGCGGCCTGGTGGGCAACCCGACCGAGGTGATCAGCCAGGAGCTGGAGAACCTGAACGCCCTGCCGGCGGCGGCGTTGCGCAACCTGGGCTGGCGGGCCCCGAACTGCCTGGCCGGCAGCCTTTATGAGAAACATCTTATGTCGTGGACGATACATTTTTCGCCCGAAAACTTGCTGCTGCTGCGGTTTGAAGACCTCCGCCGCAACCCTCGGCAGGTGACCCGGCGCACGCTGGCCTTCCTGGGACTCAACCCAGACGACCTGCCCGCAGACAGCCGGTTTCCGGCGCTCAACAGCGCCCCAGATCCCTATCCACGCCTGGATTCAGGCCTCTCCCAACACTGCCGCCAGACGCTGCTGGCAGGAGCCCATCAACTGTGGGGACAGATCTGAGATCGGCACAATCGCACCCCTGTTATTTGTTCAGAAACGCTGACCCGAGAAAGATTGAGTCCGAATCTTGTCCTCCTACCCCAGGCCGGTGGTAGGGTAGGGACACGTCAACAACTCGAAAGGCAACTGCAGCATGTCTGAGGCACTCCTGGAAATACCCTTTTTCACTGATGTAGCCGTCGAACTGGCCACTGCAGAAGAAGTGATCATCGAGAATCCCGAGGAAGTGGTTCTCGATACCGCCGTCGTCAATGAACTCGGAGGCACCGGCAACGTCATCACCACAACAGCGAACACCTCAGTGGATCCTGTTGAGCTCATCATCACCGGCCTCAACAACGAGGTAACTATCGGCACAGGTGCGGCCGTTATTGCTGCGGTTGGTGGTGGTGCCATCGTCGAAGCGGT
>CAIZNP010000215.1 GCA_903934375.1 uncultured Synechococcaceae cyanobacterium | reverse complement strand
GGAACGAAGGTTGTGGGGCGCTGGGAGAGCGCGGATCGGGACCGGGACGTTATCCCTGCGCCTGGGACACCTGGGGAGAACCCCCGATGGGCCCGGATCGTGCCGGACCTGCGCGCAAGGAGTTTGCCAGACCGGCGTCACCGGTCTGGCGGGATCAACAAGAGATCAGTGGTGCTCTTCGTGAACCGCTTCGCCGATGTAATAAGCAGCGAGGGTTGCGAAGATCAGCGCCTGAATGGCACTGGTGAACAAACCAAGGAACATCGCCGGCAGGGGCACCACAAGGGGCACGAGGAATGCCAGCACCGCCACCACAAGTTCGTCGGCCAGGATGTTGCCGAACAGACGGAACGAGAGGGAGAGCGGCTTGGTGAAATCTTCAACGATCTTGAACGGCAGCATGATCGGCGTGGGTTCCACGTAGTACTCGAAGTAACGGAAACCCTTGCGGCTCAGGCCGGCGTAGAAGTAGGCGAGCGACACCAGCAGGGCCAGAGCCACGGTGGTGTTGATATCAGCGGTGGGAGCACCCAGTTCACCACTGGGGAGATGAATCAGCTTCCAGGGCACCAGAGCGCCGCCCCAGTTGCTCACGAAGATGAACAGGAACAGGGTGCCGATGAAGGGCAGCCAATCGCGATAGGCCTTTTCACCGATCTGCTCCCGCGCCATATCGCGGATGTAATCCCAGAGGAACTCCAGGAGGTTCTGCACACCGCGCGGATCGCGCTCCATCTTGCGGGTGCCCACCACCACCAGGGCGAGCAGGGCACCGATCACGACCCAGGAGCTCAGGAACACCTGGCCGTGGATCTTGAGGTTGCCCAGCTGCCAGTAGAGGTGCTGACCAACCTCTAGTTCGGCAAAGGGGAGAGCGAATGGCAAGGGAACCATCGGGCTGGGAGTTCGGTGTCGCGGCGGCGACGGATGACGGGGAGATGACCTGCAGGAACGGGATCGGCTGAAGAGATCAGCGGTCGACCAGGGCCTGAAGGATCAGGGCGGGCTTGTAGAGGAGGAAGCCGATCAGGGCCGGCAACAGCTCCAGCTGGGGCAGCTTGGCGGCCGCCAGGACAAGCACCACGGGGACGAGCAGCTGAAGCTTGCCAACCTTCTTTGATCCGTTGCCGAGCTTCGCCACGCTGCGAGCAAGAAGCCGCAGGTAGAGAACACCGGCCAGAGCACCCACCAGCAGGCAGCCGGCGGTGTGTGGATCGAAGATCACGGCCGTGATCGGTACCGCCAGGGCGGAGACGATCAGGGTGGCCAGGATCAGGCGGCGCTGCAGTCGCCCGTAGGCGTCGTCACTCTCCGGGGTATCCGGAGTTGACGGCGCCGGTTCCAGAGCATCGATGCCAACGACGGGAGCCTCAGCAGGTTCCAGAGCGCTGGATTGAACCGGATCGGAACCCGGCTGTGAATCCGTGTCGCTTTGAAACAGTGGGGTTGCCGGCAAGGGCGCCGATGCTCTGAAAAGGCGCGCGGAATCTATCACGCAGATGCAGCCGGTTTGGGCTGAAGCAGCAGCGCCCGCTGCCTGACCAGCTGCCGGGCCACGCTGGCGATCCGCGCCGGTTCCCATTCCAGCGCCAGCGCGCCGAGCGGCGTGTGCGGCGACGCCTGCTCGAGGGCCAGCAGCAGCTCCAACCCCTCCGCGCTGAGATCCAGGGGGGCCATGTCGGAATCGAGCAAGGCGGTACCGGGCCAGCCCCAGAGGCAGCGATTGCGCTGGCCCGACGCCGTCAGCACGGCCGCGTCATCAGTCCAGTCGACCTGCGGCAGGCCCCCCTGGCTGAGGAAGAACTCGAAATGGCTGATGTCGGGATCGAGGTCCTCCACCAGCCGCCACTGCTGCAACGGCGGCAGCGCCAGGGCCCGCTCCAGCAGCTCGCCCTGGAGCAGCCGCGCCGGATCCCAGACCTGTGGATTGGAAAAGCCGGCGAACTGAAGATCAGCGCTGGCCACGAAGGCCATCAGTCGCTCGAGGCTGTAGCTGGTCTCCTGCGGGTGCAGATACATGTCGGCGAAGTTGGCATCGGCGGCGCAGTCGATCGCCCAGCGCTGCTCGTGGTGGCAGCGCAGCCGGTTGTGCTCAGGCAGATCGGCGAACAGGCGGCGCCCCAAGCGCAAGCCCTGCTCACCCGTGCCGACCCCGAGAGCTGTCAGCGCCCGCTGGGTGCGATGGATCTCCCAGCGACCAGCATCGGCATACAGAAAGAGATGCAGCAGGCCGCCGGGGCGAAGCAGCGCCGCGAGGGACCGCAGGCCCGCTTCGGGCTCGCGCAGGTGGTGCAGCACCCCCACCGAATTGATGTAGTCGAAGGGGCCTTCACCCTGCAGGTCCAGCAGGCTGCGGTTCTCGATCCGCACATGGGCCTGCCCAAGGCCGCCGGATCGCGACAAACGCTCGCGGGCGACCGCGAGGGTGCCGGGGGAGATGTCCACCGCCAGGATCTCGGCGCCGGGGTTGAGATGGGCCAGGTAATCGGTGCTGACGCCGGTGCCGCAGCCCGCATCCAGGATCCGCAGGGGGCGGCCGTCCGGCCGTGGTGGCGGCAGGGCACCGCTGCAGGCGGCGAAGGCCGTGTCCACACACCAACGCCAGTTGTATCCAGGCGGCGGACCGTCCTGGAGCGGATCACCGGGATAGGGAAAGCGGTCGTAGAACGCGCTCACCATCGGGGTGGCGGCGTCTGCGGGGGCCGGGGGCATGGCCTGGGTCATGGCTGGGAGCGGGGCGATCGCCGGCGGAACTGCGGGGCACTCGCCGAGCATTTCATGGGCCTCGCCCCTGCCGGTGCCGGCGACGCGCAGGGCTGCAAACATTTGTTCATGGGCCGCCGGGAGGCCAGAGGGCCAGCCGTAACGTGCCCTGGCCTGGTTCGCTCTCCTCCATGACTGTGACCGCCAGCAGCGGCAGCAGCAGGGTTGCTCCTCAGCGCTACGACACCCTGCCGCTCTCCAGCGTCCGCCAGGCGGAACAGCAGGATCGCTTCCCCGATGGGGGAGAGCTGAATTCCCTGGTCACCTTCTTCCAGAGCGGTCAGCTGCGCATCGAAGCGGCCCGGCGTCTGTCGGCCAACGCCGAGACGATCGTCGACCGGGCTGCCAACCGCATCTTCAGCGGCGGCACCCCGCTCTCCTATCTGGATGCGCCGCTCTCACCAGTGAGTCCCGCCGGTGAAACACCCCTCGCCGCCGACCAGGCCGCCTTCCAGCGCTCGGTGCAGACCTTCAGCGGCGCCGCGGCCCCCAAACAGGGCAATGCCCTGACCCGGCTGCTGCAGGGTGCAGGCGGCGACGCCGACGTGCGGGTGGTGCTGCCCACGGGCTTCACTCCGATTTCGGTGGCCATCTATGGCACCGAGCGGATGAAGAAATCCATCCGCGACATGGCCTGGTTCCTGCGCTACGTGGGCTATGCCGTGGTGGCCGGTGATCCCAGCATCCTGAGGGTCAATACACGCGGTCTGCGCGACGTGCTTGAGAAGGGCTGCTCCCTGGCCGCCACCAACGTGGCCCTGCAGGAGATGCGCGCCGGCGCCGCCGAGCTGCTGCGCGATCTGCCGGACGCCCGCCAGCTGCTCATCCAGAGCTTCAACGTGCTGCTCGAGGAGCTGGCCGTTCCCACCCCCTCAGCCCGCCAGCGCCTGGGCAGCCCGGAGAACCAGGGTCTGCAGCTGCCGGCGATCTACGCACTCGCCGCCCAGGGCAAGGCGCTCCGCTACACGATGAAGCCCGGCATGACCGGCGGCCAGAAGGCCGAAGTGGTCCGTGCCGCGTATCGCCAGGTGTTCGAGCGCGACATCGCCAAGGCCTACAGCCAGGTGCCCCGCCCGGTGGAAGCCACCCAGGTGCGCCAGGGCGACATCTCCATGCGCGAGTTCATCCGCGCCCTGGGCCACAGCAAGGAGTACCAGCAGCAGTTTTACGGCCGCTTCTCCAACAGCCGTGCCGTCGAACTGGCCTTCCGCCACTTCCTCGGCCGTGGCATCAGCTCACGCGAGGAGTTCACCCGCTACTTCGACATCGTCTCCGCCCAGGGCCTGAAGGGCCTGGTGGATTCGCTGATCAACACCATGGAGTACGCCCAGGTGTTCGGCGAGGAGACCGTGCCCTACCTGCGGGACATCGGCGAGGAAGCCCAGGAGAGCGCCGGCTGGGGCTCCCACCGCAAGTTGTTCCGCTTCAGCGCCCCGTTCGAGGGAGCACCGCAGTACGTCACCCTCTACGCCAGCTACCGCCAGCCCTTCGCCGATCAGCACCCCTATGGAGGCGGCAACGATCCGCTGGGCCTGAATTACGGCGCAATCTTCCCCTCCGGCACCGCCAACGTGGCCACCCGGCCGGCCCCTCTCACCTACGACACCCGTCGGATCCTGGTGGGCAACGGCATGCGCCAGCCAGGGCAGATGAACAGCCCGCAGTTCCGCGCCTCGGTGCCCCGCA
Source organism: uncultured Synechococcaceae cyanobacterium (assembly GCA_903934375.1). GTDB lineage: Bacteria > Cyanobacteriota > Cyanobacteriia > PCC-6307 > Cyanobiaceae > Vulcanococcus. The sequence continues at coordinate 3,702 of CAIZNP010000215.1, read as the reverse complement.
AGGCCGGCCCGAAGGTGGTGCGCCTGGAGCAGATCGCCACCGGCGGCGCCTCGGTGCCCCGTCGGGGCGGCCAGCCGAGCATCCGCAACACAGAGGCCAGCACCCAGGCCGTGATCCGCGCCGTCTACGTCCAGGTGCTCGGCAACACCGGCTACGCCGGTGAGCACAACAAGGTTGAGGAAATCAAGCTCGAGAACGGCGATCTCAGCCTGCGCGAGTTCGTGCGCCAGGTGGCGCGCAGCGGCGCCTTCCGCCGCCGCTACTGGAGTGGCCTCTACATCTGCAAGGCGATCGAGGTGATGCATCGGCGCCTGCTGGGCCGACCCACCTTCGGCCGCTGGGAGATCGACGGGTACTTCGATGTAGCGGCCCGCAAGGGCTTCTACGGGGTCGTCGACGCGATGCTCAACAGCCGCGAGTACACGGAGACCTACGGCGAAGACACCGTCCCCTACGAGCGCTTCATCACCCCGGGCGACCTCAGCACCCGCCGGGCCCCTGCCCTGAAGCGTCCCTTCAACGCAGCCGCCTACGCCGTCATCACCCCGCGGATCCGCCCCGAGGCGAACCCACCGCAGGACTTCCGCTTCTCCGGCAACCTCACCCCACGCAACCTGCCCGGCCGCACCACCGTGGTTCGAGGTGGCTGGACCGCCACCCTCACCGGCGGTGAAACCTTCGCTCCCTCAGCAGGCATCTCCCAGGGTCCCTCCTCTCTGCAGACCCCTCCCGCCCCCTCCCGCACCTGGAGTGCTCCGCGCTGGCAACCCGCCGGCGGCATTTCCCCCAGCTAGACTGCGGAGCACACCGGCTTCAACACCCCTGCCACCGCCACCCCACCGCTGCCCACGGTGGTGGCCATCGGCGGCGGCTGGTCACCGCAGGTGTCCAGCGCTGGACAGCCCGGTGCCGCCAAGGCCCTGCGCCCCAGCAGCCTGCAGGGCTTCGGCAAGCGCCAGAGCCTCGGCACCGTTGTGAAACTCTCGATGCGCCCCAGCGGCGTCGAGCAGACCCAGGCGATCGAAGCGGTGTATCGCCAACTGCTGGGCCGCCAACCACTGGCCTCCGAGCAGCTGGCCGATGCCGAATCCCAGCTGCGCAAAGGCAACCTGTGCGTGGCCGAGTTCGTCGCTCGCGTGGCCGGCAGCGACCTGTTCAACCGCCGCCTGAACCGGATGGCACCCCTGCGGGCCGCCGCCGCGGCCTACCTGGCACTGCTCGGTCGGGCAGCCCAGCCAGCCGAGACCAGTGCCTTCCTGGCCACCCGTGCCGAGCGGGGCCAGCGGGCAGCCCTGGAGTCGATCCTCAACTCCCAGGAGTACGCCGTCCGTTTCGGCCGCGACACCGTGCCCCACCTGAACGGAATGGCCACCAGTGATGGAATCCCCCTCACCACGGTGAACCGCACCGCCTCCCTCTATGGCGGCAACGCTGCGCTGAACCCGCCCCTGCGCGGCGCCCTCTGACAGCAGACCCTCTCCAGAGGCGGTCAGCCACCTCGACACCACAGCTCCGACAACCCCCTGCCTCCGGGACAGGGGGTTTTTGCTTTGGCCGTGGTTCCGTCACTCCAACGGCAACAGATTGTGATCTTGTTCAACAGCGGAAACGCGATTGAACACAGCTTGACTATTAACAACTAAGACAGAGGCAACCTAGTCAGCACTACGGCAAAAGCCAGTCGCCATCTGCATTCTCAGCCAAGATCGCCGCCGTGAAGAACTGTTACCGGAGATCGAGGCGTTGCGGGGCGCTGGCGCAGAATGACTCGGCGAACAGCACTGCTGCCGCAACCCTTCAGGCGCTCCACTTCTTCCGGTCTACCGAACGGCCACCTGGCAGCAGGTGAACCAACGGTGACCGGGGTCAGCTGCAGCCATCTGCCGCCGACCACCGGAAGCGGGCCCTGGAGACCTCCCCCTTACCCACCGGATATCGGTCACCGTTCTGGCGACCGCTTGTTTCGAGGCAGAACTGCATGAGCATCGTCTCCAACTCGATCATCAACGCGGACGCCGAAGCCCGCTACCTCAGCCCTGGCGAACTCGACCAGATCAAGGCCTTCGTGGGCGGCGGCCAGCGCCGCCTGCGCGTGGCCCAGGTCCTGAGCGAGAGCCGCGAGCGCATCGTCAAGACGGCCGGCGGCGCCCTCTTCCAGAAGCGCCCTGACGTGATCTCCCCCGGCGGCAATGCCTACGGCGAGGAGATGACCGCGTCCTGCCTGCGCGACATGGATTACTACCTGCGCCTGGTGACCTACGGGATCATCGCCGGCGATGTGACCCCGATCGAGGAGATCGGCATCATCGGCGCCAAGGAGATGTACCGCTCCCTGGGTACCCCCCTTGAAGCCATGGCCGAGGCCGTGCGCGAGATGAAGAACGCCGCCACGAGCATGCTCACCGGTGCTGATGCCGAAGAGGCTGGCTTCTACTTCGACTACGTCGTCGGCGCCCTCTCCTGAGGTTGCTTCCTCTCTGATCACCGCCTCTCCCATCAGGTTCCATGCAAGACGCCATCACCAACGTCATCAACCAGGCCGACGTCCAGGGTCTCTACCTGGACACATCCTCCATGGGGCGCCTGGAGCAGTACTTCTCCTCCGGTGAGCTGCGCGTGCGTGCCGCTGCCACCATCAGCGCCAACGCCTCCGCGATCATCAAGGAAGCTGTGGCCAAGTCGCTGCTGTACTCGGACATCACCCGTCCGGGCGGCAATATGTACACCACCCGTCGCTATGCAGCCTGCATCCGCGACCTGGACTACTACCTGCGCTACGCCACATACGCCATGCTGGCCGGTGACACCTCGATCCTCGATGAGCGTGTGCTGAACGGCCTCAAGGAGACCTACAACTCCCTGGGCGTGCCCATCGGTGCCACCGTGCAGTCGATCCAGGCCATGAAGGAAGTCACCGCTTCCCTGGTTGGCCCTGACGCCGGCCGTGAAATGGGCGTGTACTTCGATTACATCAGCTCCGGCCTGGGTAACTGATCCCTGCCTTCGGCACACCCCGCGGATCCTCCCATGCGCCTGTTCAAAGTCACGGCCTGCATTCCCTGCCCGGAGAAAACCCGTTCCCAGCGCGAGCTGCAGAACACCTTCTTCACCAAGTGGGTGCCCTATGAAAGCTGGTTCGCTGAGCAGCAGCGGATCATGAAGCAGGGCGGCAAGATCCTGAAGGTTGAACTGGTCACCGGTCGCCGTCAGGTCAACGTCGGCAACTGAGCTGATCCTCGCTGCATCACCTCAGGACTGGATACGGCTGCACCTGCCATCGTCCAGCCATCAAGCCCGGCCTCGGCCGGGCTTTTTGTTTGCTCCGGCTCGTGAAATACGGGATAGTCGGACACCCTTCCCACCGCCCGCCAACTTTGGCCCGCAACGGCATCCGAACCTCCGCCCGAACGGCCAACGACCCGGACAGCGAGGGGCTGATCGGAGGCGAGGATCAGCGCGTCGGTGCTGCCAGCGGCGGCTTCCTGCCGGTTCCCTTCAGCCACTGGCCCGCCGAAGCACGACTGCTGCTGGGCATGATCGCCCTGTGGTGCCTGCTCGGCCTGGTGGTGCTGGGCTCTGCCAGCTGGTGGGTCGCCGCCCGTGAGATGGGCGACGCCAGCTACTACCTCAAACGCCAGGCCCTCTGGCTGATCGCCAGCTGGGGGCTGCTGTATCTGGGCCTGCGCATCAGCCTGCGCCGCT
>CAIZNP010000214.1 GCA_903934375.1 uncultured Synechococcaceae cyanobacterium | reverse complement strand
GTTGGCCGACCCCGCTGCCACTGCTGATCTGATCGCCTTTCTTCAGGCCTTGCCGGAGAGGCGGAAGCGCCGAGGGGTGCGTTATCCCCAGTGGCTGCTGTTGTTGATGGCGATCCTGGGCATCCTCAGCGGCTGCCGCAGCGCCAGGGATCTGGAGCGTTTTGCCAAACCGCATCACCAGGCATTCGGCTCCGCGCTGGATCTGGAGCTGCCCAAGGCACCCTGCGACTCCACCTTCCTCTACCTGTTTGAGCGGGTGGAGCTCGAGGCGCTCTTCGAGTTGCTCACAGAATGGATGATCGCCCAGATCGCTGATCAGAACAAGGATTTTGATCAGCTGATCTGTGACGGCAAAACCCTGCGGGGCTCTGCCGCGCAGCCCGATGGCGCCGATGGCGCAACTCGGTTTGTCACCCAGGTCACGCTATACGCCCGGGAGCTGGGTGTGGCGATCGCGCAGACCTCGTTCGACACCGGTGAATCCCACGAGCGCGCGGCCCTCAAAACCTTGCTCAGCACCCTGGAGCTCGAGGGTGTGCTGATCCAGGCGGATGCGCTGCACACCTCGCCAGCGTTTTTCAGCTCGCCGCCGAGCAGGGCACAGGCCTGCTCCTGACAGTCAAGAACAACCAACGCCGGCTGTATCGGCAGATCGCCTCCCAGTTCCGCGGCCACCGGCACTTTCCTGTTGAGATCAGCGATTTCGAGGCCAGCCATGGACGCCAGGTGCGCTGGACCCTCCGTGCCCGCAATGCCACAGGCGTCATCCGTGAGCGCTGGGCTGGAGCCAGCTGGATCATCGAGCTGGTGAGCACCGGCCGGCGTGACGGAAAGCCGTTTCACCACATTCACATCTTTATCACCACCCTGCGCACCAGCCCGAAAGCGCTGCTGCGACTTGTGCGCCAGCGCTGGGCAATCGAAAACCAGTGGCACTGGCCTCGCGACACCCAGCTCGGTGAGGACGCCCATCGCTACAGCCAGCGCAACGGGGTGCAGGTGTTAGCACTACTGCGGACATTGGCGCTCAACCTGCTGCGCTGCAACGGTTTCCGCTCAATCCGCGCTGGTCTGATGGCCGTGGCACATGACATCAGTCGAATGCTCGGCTGGGTCGGAATCAGAGCCACAGAGACGGGATGAGGCGACTTTCAGTCAGCCTTGGCCGGGGGGGGCAGTGCCAGCCGTAGGCTCTTGAACGGGAACCAGTGAAACCGAGCCAAGCTCAGCGCACAAGACTTGAATCAGAGGTACGCCTCGGAATTTGCCCAGACAAGGTCAATCTTCTGTTCGCGGGTTAGCTTCGCCGTGTCTTGATCGCTGTACCAGCCAGCAACTTCTTCCAATGCCTGCTCTTCAAAAGCAGCGCCATAATCAAACTTGGACTTAGCAAAGTCTGGAGCAGCGAACTTGACCAACGAAGGAGCATGGGATTGGCATTCATAAGCCGCGCAGGGCGAGCTCCGAGAAAAAAGGGGTTGGCTATTTACAAACAATCGATGCGCCACTATTCTTACCATCGGGTGGATCATGGATTGATTCGACGCCCTTAAATCGTCTCCGTGCTTTTGATGATGCAGAAAATCATAGTTGATGACCTTTTTTCTCAAACCGGCCAGGACCATTCTGTCCTTTAGATTAGAATCATCATAGCCATAGCTAAGAATACGCTCATCGTAACCATTGACACGCTCAAAGTCCTGAATGAAATAGTAGGTTTCTCCATGCAAATGCCTTTCATTCATATTTCTAGCGTGATGCCACTCGCCAACCCAGAACTCGCCTGGCTGAAGTGGATGCGCAGAGAAGAAATCTCCTCTAAATTCAACATCGGAATCGCACTTGAAAATCCTTTGACGCCGCGCCATGCGACTTGCAAGATTTTGAGCCAAAGTGCGGATGAACTGGGTCTGCCCATCCACCCGCACCACCCGCACCCTAGGGTCCTCGAATACTCCGGGAATCTCCGCGACCGGCTCCTTTGAGCTCCAGTCCAACAGGATCAGCTCATCAAAGCGCTGCCCCAACCAATTCGGCAAATTCTTACGTACATTTTCATTCCGGTTCATCAAATGCACGTACATCGCGATGCCATCACTCAACGGTTCATCAATAAGATTCGTACTCGGAGGCCAGACAGCAGGATACAGTTCATCCCCGTCTATCACAAGTTCTGAGCGGGCAAATTCCTGAAGTTTCTGAATAATAGATCCACTTTCAATGTTATTGGTATCGAAAACATTATCTAGGCGCTTTGGATTGCAGTTTGATGCTGCTTTCAGAATTCCAGCCCGATCCAATCGCCGAACCTCCCTAGCAAATGCATCCTTCTCGCTCAGCACCGCTAGCTGGAGGTGAGCAGATGGCTGAGCATCGACGCCTGGCAACCATTCTGCAGTGAGCTTGATCCCAATCGCCCACCAACATCCTCCCTGGGGTAGCCAGAACGAACCGCAACTAGGTGATGATACTTCGGATCTCAAACTCAAATCTTCAAACTCATTATGGCTCAGATAGCTGCTGATCGAAACTTTGATTTGATCGAGAGAGCAGCCTTCCGCAGTCAGATGGAATCCGATCAGTTGTTCGGTTTGATCGAAGTACACCATGAGTGAGCTGGCTTGATACGGATCCACAGAAAGTAACGCTGGCACTAACTGCATCACCCCTGTGAACTGTTCTGGAGTTTTTCCAAGGACATGCACTTGCTGCGGCTTGAAACATTCCTGCAAAAGTGGTATTGGCCGTCCCTGCCTTGTGCTGCGACCGAAGCAGGTCATCGACAGGGTGGCCTCATAGATGCTGCGACACAACAGCTGGCGCCGGTGCAGATCGGCCGTATCAATTGCTCGAAGCCGCTCATCTAGCTGATCCAGCTCTGCTTCCGGATGCAGAACGATAACCTCGCTCCAGCTCAGCCCTGCCCCCGGTAACAGCCTTTCGATATCTGGCAACTGGTGCCGATCAGAAAGCAGTACCGGGATAGAACCCACCGCAAGAGATTCCCAGAGACGCAGAGTGTTTGGACCTGCCCCCACCGGACACAGAGAGAAACGGCTATGGCTGAGCAACTCATTGTAGTCGCAAACCTCATCGATATCGATCGCGAACTGCTTACTCTCATCGCAGTGCACCTGAAAGTTATAAACCAAATTATTGAAATGACATGAGTCATTGATGGTGATCTGGTAGCCCTTCAGGTCCGCCAAAGCCGCCATTCGCTGGCGGACGTCACTGATGTAGTGAGGGATGAAGGCACCTCTGAACGAGGCAAACAGCCGCCTATGCTCGATCGGCAGAAATGCAAGCCCCTGGCGCCGTTTCGGATCCCGATCATTCACCGCATAGAGGGTCCAACTGTGAAGACGCATTCCTTGTGCTTCATCGAGGCCCTTTTCCTTATGAGAGAGCCAGAGATCGGTGATGCCGGCCGATCGAATCCAAAAGGCGGCATCCCTCCAGAAGATGTGCTGGCAAACGCTATGAACCTGAAGGGATCTGCCCCAGCGGCTGAGAACCGTCGCAAGTGCCTGATTGCGATTTGAATGGGCCAGGAGAAGTGCATCCGGGTATGGGCTACCACTAGGTAGTTGATTCAAATCTCGATCGATAAAGGTGGCCCAGGGCAAGCCAATATACACGTGATAGATATCCCCTTCTCGATGTGGCACGCTAAGTTCACTATGAACCTGATGTGCATCTTCCTCAGTGCGACAAGGGTATTGCCAGAACAGCAGCTGATTCTTGTGGAGCTTCAGCGATGTGATCTGATCGGGCTTCCGCTCTTGCAAGGGCTGGAGAAAACCCACTGCGAAGAGCTGCTCTTCTCCATTCTCAAGAGCTTCCTGGGCTGAACCTTGGAACGCAACTGTGCCCACCATCGGCCAGAAATGATCCACGAAGTAGAGAACCGCGCCATCGGTGAACACAGCAAAGCG
>CAIZNP010000213.1 GCA_903934375.1 uncultured Synechococcaceae cyanobacterium | reverse complement strand
TGATGCGCAGCTGCTGCTGTGGCTGCGCGATCCGGCCAAGCTCACGGCTGTACCAGCCGACGATCCCCGCATCACCCTGCTGGTGGGCGACCTGCGTGAGGTGGAGCCCCACCGGGCCGCCATCGCCTCGGCGACACGCATCATCCACACCGCCACCGCCTGGGGCGACCCGGAACGGGCCCGCCAGGTCAATGTGCTGGCCGTCAAGGCGATGCTGGCCGCCACCGATCCAGCGGTGCTGGAGCAGGTGGTGTATTTCTCCACCGCGAGCATCCTCAACCGCGATCTGCAGCTCCTACCGGAGGCGATGGCCTACGGCACCGAATACATCCAGACCAAGGCCCAGTGCCTGCAGCAGCTGGAGCAGCACCCTCTGGCGGAGCGGATCGTTGCCGTGTTCCCCACGCTGGTGTTCGGCGGCCGCGTCGATGGCAGCGGTCCCTTCCCCACCAGCTACCTCACGGCCGGCCTCAAGGAGGGTGCCCGCTGGCTGTGGCTGGCGAAATGGCTGCGGGCCGATGCCTCTTTCCACTACATCCACGCTGCCGACATCGCCCGGGTGTGCGCCCATCTAGCCACCACACCCCACCAGCCCAACCCGGAGCCGGGCCAGGGGGCCGTGCGCCGACTGGTGCTCGGCCAGCCGGTGGTGACGGTGAACGACACGGTGCGTCGGCTGTGCCGTTGGCGCCACAGCTGGGTGCCGTCCTTCGGTGTGGACCTGCAGGGATGGCTGATTGAGGGGCTGATCAAGCTGCTGCGCATTGAGGTGAACGCCTGGGACCGTTTCTCGATTCGCCAGCGCCACTTCGTGCACGAGCCGGTGAGCCCACCCGAGCGTTTCGGCCTGGTGAGCCACGCCCCCACCCTGGAGGCTGTGTTTGAGGACGCCGGCCTGCCGCGGCGGGGCCGGATCGGCTGAGCAAACCAAATGTTGCGAACCTCTGCAGCAGCGGCGACGCGGGCCCGCCTCGCCCCTTACCTTGTTCGGGTTGCACGAGCCCCGATGCGCCGTCTTCTGTCCTTCATTGCCCTTTGCCTGGCGCTGGTGCTGGGTGCTGCCCCCAGCTTCGCCGCTGACGCTGATCACGGCGCTCAGATCTTCTCCGCCAACTGCGCTGCCTGCCACATGGGCGGCGGCAACGTGGTGAATGCTGAGCGCACCCTCAAGAAAGAGGCCCTCGAGGCCTACCTCACCAACTACAGCGCTGGCCACGAAGAGGCCATCCAGTACCAAGTCACCAACGGCAAAAACGCCATGCCTGCCTTCGGCGGCAAGCTGAGCGCCGGCGACATCGCCGACGTGGCGGCCTACGTCGAGTCCATGTCCCAGAAGGGCTGGGCCTGATCCAACTCTTCGTTCCTGAGCTTCGATCCAGAGCTGCGCTCCAACGGTTCACTTGCACCTCGGCCCCATGGCCCGATCATCAGCCGCCCCTACCGGGGCGGTTTTTTTTGGCTGCATGGTTTAACTGGCTGCTTCGCTAGCTGCATCACTGGTCGCCCGGGGCAGGCAGCGCCATGGTGGAGACAGCAGCGAGGCAGTCAT
>CAIZNP010000212.1 GCA_903934375.1 uncultured Synechococcaceae cyanobacterium | reverse complement strand
GGCGGGCCGAGCAGCAACAGCAGCGCACGGCCGAGCGCCGGCCGGATCTGTTCGCGCGCTGGCAGAGCCAGGACGGCTGAGTTCAGCGCTGCGGAGGCGTCGCCTCAGCACTCATCCCTGGCTGCCGCCCCCCTGCTGCAGCCCGCGCAGGGCCGTGAGCAGCGACGCCGGGCTCTGGGGGTCCACCATCAGCACGGAACCGGCCGGAGCGTTGGCCATCTGCTCGCCCATGGCCATCCAGTCGGCGGCGAGCAGCAGGCGCAGCGCCTCGCCGGCCTGGGGGTTGGCCTGCATCGCCTCCGCCAGGCGGCTGGCGGCCTCCGCCCGGGCATTGGCCAGCAGGGCCTGCTGCTTGGCCTGGGCCTCCGCCGCCAGCAGCAAGGCCTCCTGCTGGGCTCTGGCATCGAGCACCAGCGCCTCAGCCCGGCCGCGGGCGGCGTTGAGCTGGGATTCGCGCTCGCCCTCGGAGCGCAGGATGGCGGCCCGCTTCTCGCGCTCGGCCGTCATCTGCTGCTCCATCGCCTGCTGCACGCCCCGGGAGGGCTGGATATCGCGCAGCTCCACGCGGGTCACCTTCACGCCCCAGGGATCGGTGGCCTGATCCAGTTCCTTGAGCAGCGTCTCGTTCACTTCGCTGCGGGTGGTGAAGGTCTGGTCGAGGTCGAGCTTGCCCATCTCAGCGCGGATCTGGGTGAGCACCAGATTGACCATGGCCGCCTGCAGGTTGTCGACGGCGTAGTAGGCGCGGGCGTGCTCCAGCAACTGCCAGTAGACAACCGCATCCACCTCGATGGCCACGTTGTCGCGGGTGATGCACTGCTGCGGCGGGATGTCGAGCACCCGCTCCTTGAGCGATTCGTGGCTCACCACCCTCTCCACCACCGGCAGCACGATCGACAGGCCAGGCTGCAGCTGGCGGTCGTACTTGCCGAGGCGCTCCACCAGACGCGACTGGCCGCCACTGGTGACCTTGACGCTGTTGAGGCCCAGAAAGGCCATCACCACGAGGGCCGGCAGGCCGAACAACGCTTCCACCGACGAGCAGCACGCAGGGGCCTCAGGCTAGGCAGCATGGGGCGATCGCTCCACGGCTCACCGCCGCTGCCATGGCCGCGCTGCTCTGGTTTCTGCTGGCCCTGCTGCTGCTGGCCATCGCCTGGCTGGGGCCGGACCTCGATGGCCTGCTGGCCGCAGCCCTGGCAGCGCTTGGACTGTCGCTGCTCACGGTGGCACTGCCTGCTCTGCCACTGGTGATCCAGTTGCTGCTGTTCATCGCCAGCGCAGCGATCCTGCTGCGGGGGCTGCAGGTGTGGTCGCGGCGGCGGCGGCAACGCAACATCCCCGCCAGCGGTGGCAGCGAGCGGGCCAGCGTGATCAGCGGCTTCGAAGCAGGCCAGGAGGCGGGGCGAGTGCGTTGGCAGGGGCAGAGCTGGGCCGCCGTCAACCTCGAGCCGGCGCAGACGCTGCCACCAGGCGCCGGGGTGATGGTGATGGGCCGCGAGGGCAACCGGCTGCAGGTGATCGGCTCCCTCACAGGTGCTGAGCCCTAGGGTCTGATCCCAAGCATCAGGGCGCCTCGCCATGCAGCTGCGGATCGGCAACGGCTACGACATCCATCGCCTGGTGAGCGGGCGCGCGCTGATCCTCGGCGGCCAGCGGCTGGAGCACCCCTCAGGCCTTGGGCTGGATGGCCACAGCGATGCCGACGTGCTGGTGCACGCCATCATGGATGCCCTGCTGGGGGCTTTGTCGCTGGGCGACATCGGCAAATACTTCCCGCCGGATGATCCCCGCTGGAAGGGTGCCGACAGCCTTGATCTGCTGGAGCAGGTGGTGGCCCTGGTGGCCGAGCGGGGCTGGAGCATCGTGAACGTGGACACGGTGGTGGTCGCCGAGCGCCCCAAGCTCAAGCCCCACATCGAGGCGATGCGGGCCGCCATCGCCGAACGGATGGGCCTGCAGCCGGATCAGGTGGGTGTGAAGGCCACCACCAACGAACGTCTGGGCCCCGAGGGCCGCGAGGAGGGGATCTCCTGCCAGGCCGTTGCTCTGCTGCAGGGGCCGTGAGCACTCGCCCTGCCCGGCTGGTTAGGGTTCTGGCCCTTGTGCTCAGCCTCACCATGCTGCTGGCCGGTCACCCCGATGTGGCGATCGCCGCATTTGAGGAACCAGGCGGCGGCTACGACGTTGCGGTGGTGGAGCACCTGCGCGTGAGAGTTCCAGCCGAAGCACGGCGCGCCTGGCTGGAGGCCGAGCGCGGCAGTTGGGAACCCTGGCTGGAGAAGCAGGAGGGCTATCTCGGCCGTGATCTGCTCTGGGATTCCGAGCGTGAGGAGGGAACCCTGCTGATCCGCTGGGCCAGCCGTGAGCAGTGGAAACAGATCAGCGCAGCGGAGGTGGAAGCCGTGCAGGAACGCTTCGAGCAGCTGGCCCGCACGGCCACCGGCGCAGCCGAGGGCAACCCCTTCCCCCTGGTGTTCGAAGGGGAACTGGTTCCCGCCGCGTGAGCGCTTCAGCCAGCGAAGCAGAAAACCGGGATCAGTCCCCCATTCAGGCCCGCCTGGATCTCGGACGGCGCCAGCGGCTGGGGATGGTGGAAGCCGTGTGGGGCGAGCACAAGAGTGTGGCCCAACTGGCCGACGTGCTCGCCGGGCTGGCAGCCGCCCGCGAGCTGGCCCTGGCCACACGGGTGGATGCCGCCAAGGCCAAAGCGGTGGGCCAGCGGCTTCGTGGTGTGAGCGGTCTGGCCCACCATCCAGAGGCACGCTGCCTGACCCTGGGAGAGCCGGCGCCACCGCGACCGGAGCTTGGTGAGGTAGTGGTGCTCAGCGGCGGCACCAGCGATCTGCCGGTGGCGGCGGAGGCGCAGCTGGCCCTGCGCTGGCATGGCATCCGTTGCGAGCTGGTGCTGGATGTGGGAGTGGCCGGCCTGCAACGGCTTCTGGATCAACTGGAGCGGCTGCGGCGCGCCCGGGTGCTGATCGCCTGCGCCGGCATGGAGGGAGCCCTGCCCACGGTGCTGGCAGGGCTGGTGCCCCAGCCCGTGATCGGCGTGCCGGTGAGTGTGGGCTACGGCGTCAGCGCCGGTGGCCACGCCGCCCTGCACGGCATGCTGGCCAGCTGCGCACCGGGACTCACGGTGGTCAACATCGACAACGGCTACGGCGCCGCCATGGCCGCCCTGCGCATCCTCAGCAGTGGGGCCGCAGCGGCGCACTGACAGGTGCTTTGATCTCCAGCACCGCCTCCAGCCAGAGCCGCATCGTGCGGGGGAGACGCCCCTGCTCGTAGCGATCGAGCGCCTCGAGCAGCACCGGGGTGTTGACCCACTGGGGTGACCGCGGCGCCATGGTGTGCAGCTCAGCTGAGCCGCAGTGTGGGGTGGCCGGCCCGGGCCGACAAGGGCCTCAGCCGAGACTGCCGATCCGCTTCAGGCTTCGCCGGCGCGGCGGCCCAGCCACTGCAGCTCACGGGCCCGCTCCTCGCTCTCCACCTGATTGAGATGGGTGAGCAGGGCATGCAGATCGCTACCGGCCAGCTCGCCATTGGCCTGCCACTTCATGGCACGGGGTTCAGGGCGACGGACGGAAACGGACACACCAACGGGATCACGGTCCGAAGACCATACAAATACAAATGCCGCTGAAGACGTTCACAACAACGGATTCAGCGGAAGAGTTTCTGTAATTCGCCCTTTGTTCTGCAGCTGTGCAGCGTTGGCCTGATCGGCAGCTTGATCGCTGCAGCTGTGATACACCGGCACGGCTGCTGCAATCTGAATCAGAGATGCTTCAGATCGGGGTAGGCGGTGATCAGTTCCTCAGCACTGAGAACATCACCGGCACCCTCTGGCTGCCAGATCACTTCAAGGGCCAGCAGCTGATCGGCGGGAACCGCACCGAGCAGGCGCAGGGCTTCGCGCAGATCCTCGGAACCGGAGACCGGCTTGAGGTTGAGGCGACTGCGGCTCGCCACCAGCAAGGTGACAGCGATGTAGTCGCTGGTGGCATCAGCATCGCCGGCCCGGCCACCGGTGGACTGACTGACCCGCCCGGACACGTTGCTGGTGACCTCGCGGCTGAGCTTGCTGCGCTCGGTCATCGACAGGCGGTTGAAGGTGGATTCCGCCGCCGGGAAGGGCACCTGGCCCAGGTCCGCATTGGCGTAGACCCACAGGTCGGGATGACGCAGCAGCGCCAGCGTGCTCTCCTGCAACACCCGCTGAAGACCGACACTGCTGGACGTGTCGGCGGCGCCGGCCAGGCTGCGCAGATCGTTCTGAAGCTCACGTGCCGAGGCCAGCAGGCCCACCTGCAGCTGCGCAATCGCCACCGGACCATCGGGGCGGTAGCCATCGAGATCACCGCCACGCATGCCAGCCGGCAGGGCCTGACCGCCACCGCCACCGCCCCGCAGGGCATTCACAAGCAGGCCCACCACGGCCATCAGCACCAGGAAGCCGAACAGGCCGCCGCCACCACCGATGAAGAAGGGAACGATGAAGGGGAAGCCGATGCCGCCGCCGCCATAGCCGCGCTGAACGCCGCCGCCATAACCGCCTCCGTAGCTGCGGCTGCCCCCGTAGCTGCGGGGCATGGAGGGAGCCGAGCGGAAGCTGCCGCCACCGATCCGGCCACCGCTGGCCGCATGGCTGGGCTGTGGGGCAAACAGCAGAACCGTGGCCAGCACACCGCTGAGCATGGCCGGCACCATCAGGCCGCTGAGCAGACGACGCAACGGCGTTGCAGGGGACTGATCCACCACGGCCAGAAGCCTTTCGAGATGGCGTGAATCTAGGAACCACCCCCGACAATGGTGACGACTTCCAGCCCATCGGCTTCCCGTACAGGCTGCGTCGCCCAGTGGGCGCGGTTGAGGATCTCGCCGTTGAACTCGACCACCACCAGCTGCGGCCGGTAGCCGAGGTGCTCCAACAGCTGCTGCAGGTTCAGACCAGCAGGACAGACCACGGTCTCGCCGTTGAGGCGTACGCGGATGCTGTCACCGCTCGCCGTATTGAAGTGTTCGCTGCTCCCCTCGCTCATGGCGTGGGCTCCAGGAGCTGCAACAGCGCGCGACTCGCCTGGGCGGGATCGACGGCCTCGGTGATCGCCCGCACCACTGCCACCCGTTGCGCGCCCGCCGCCTGCACCGCGGCGAGATTGGTGGCATCGATGCCGCCGATCGCAAAGAAGGGGATCGGGCTGGCGGCGGCGGCCTGACGCACGTAGTCGAGGCCCACCGGCTCCCGGCCTGGCTTGGTGGGGGTGGCGTTCACCGGCCCGACGCCCACGTAGTCGCAGCCATCGGCCAGCGCCTGCTGCAGCTGGCTGAGGGCATGGGTGCTGCGCCCGATCAACACATCAGCGCCCAGCAGCTGCCGCGCCAGCGCCGGCGGCAGATCCCCCTGGCCGAGATGCACCCCGTCGGCCTGAACGGCGGCGGCGATGTCGATCCGATCGTTCACCAGAAACAGGGCGCCATGGCGGCTGCACAGGGCCCGCAGGGCATGGGCCTGCTGCAGCCGCACCGCGTCGGTGATCGGCTGGCCATCGGCGGCGAGGCTGCCCTCCTTGGCGCGGTACTGCACCAGGCGCACGCCACCGATCAGTGCCGCCTCCACCACCGCCTCCAGTTGGGGTGATGGGCTGGTCACCAGATAGAGCCGGCACTGCTGCAGCAGGGCGCGGCGCTGCTCGCCCAGGGGGGCTTCCTGGCCTGGGCAGGCGCGCAGCAGCTCCACCTCAAGGTCGTAGAGGGCATAGCGGATCGCCGCGGCCTCCGCCGCCAGGGTGTCGTCGATGCCGCGGCCGAACTCCTCGAGCACCCGCAGGGCTTCCTGCACCCGGCCGCAGTTGGCCGCCACCACCTGGGAGGCCAGGGCCCGCTGTTGCTGGGCCGGGTGGGCCATGCCGGCCGCCACATCACCGGCCGTGTCACGCGCCAGCTTGTAGACCTCGCGATGGCACTGGCCGAGGCGCTGACGCAGATCCTTGAGCCGGGCCACCAGATCGGC
>CAIZNP010000211.1 GCA_903934375.1 uncultured Synechococcaceae cyanobacterium | reverse complement strand
GTGCCGGCTGAACAGGTGCCGATGCCCTGCGACATCGACATTCGCCTGCTAACGGGGCCGGAACTGCTCACCGGCTCGACGCGGCTCAAGGCGGGCACCGCCACCAAAATGGCCCTCAACATCCTCAGCACCGGTGTGATGGTGCGTCTGGGGAAGGTCTACGGCAACCGGATGGTCGACGTGGCGGTCACGAACGCCAAGCTCGAGGACCGGGCCCTGCGGATCCTTGAGGATCTGGCTGCTGTGCCGCGGAGCGAGGGTCGCAGCCTGCTGGAACGCAGCGGCGGGTCGGTGAAGCTGGCCCTGCTGATGGCGAGCCGGGGGCTTGGCGTTGAAGAGGCCCGCCAGCAGCTTGATCACTGCGGCGGGCAGCTGCGGCGGGCCCTGACGGATCAGGGCTGAGGCTTCGGGGCCGAAGCGATCAGGCCTCGAAGGGCCCCCAATACGGGCTGGTCAACAGATCCAGCTGCTGGCGAGTCTTCGCCGGCACCTGATCCTTCGGGGTCATCAGGGCATCGCGCAGGGCGTTGTGGGCGGTGCTGGCGGGCCTGAGGGCACCGATTCGCTCGGCGGTGGTGCGCACGATCTGCGTGGCCAGCTCGGCATTGGCCCGCAGGTTGCCGATCACCATCTCCACGGTGACGCTGTCGTGATCGGCGTACCAGCAGTCGTAGTCGGTGGCCATGGCCAGGGTGGCGTAGGCGATCTCCGCCTCACGGGCCAGGCGGGCTTCGGTGTGATTGGTCATGCCGATCACCGTGCAGCCCCAGCTGCGGTAGAGATTCGATTCGGCCCGCGTGGAGAAGGCCGGCCCCTCCATGCACAGATAGGTGCCGCCACGGTGCAGTGTCCGCCCCGCCGGCATCAGGCTGTCGGCCACATCCGCCAGCAGGCGGCTCAACCCGGGGCAGAAGGGATCCGCCAGGGCCACATGGGCCACGGCACCCTCACCGAAGAAGCTCAGAGGGCGCTGGTGGGAGCGGTCGATGAACTGATCGGGCACCACCATGTCGAGCGGGCGCACCGCCTCCTGCAGGGAGCCGACGGCCGAAGGGGAGAGGATCCACCGCACCCCCAGAGAGCGCATGGCCCAGATGTTGGCGCGGTAGGGCACCTCCGTGGGCAGATAGGTGTGATGGCGGCCGTGCCGGGCCAGGAAGACCACCTCCATGCCCCCCAGGCGGCCGAGCCGCAGGCTGTCGGACGGTGGGCCGAAGGGTGTATCCAGCTCCAGTTCCTGGATGTCCTCCAGCCCCTCCATGGCATAGAGGCCGCTGCCGCCGAGCACACCAAGCCGTGCCCCGCTGAGATTCACCCCACTGCTGCTGGCCATCGCATCGTTGTCGCTGCAACACTTCTACCGGAGCGCCCATACTGATCGGATCACAACTCCCTTTCCCGAGAACGCCGTGACCCGAGCCGTGATGGAGACCGACGCCGGCAGCATCGAACTCGAGCTGTTCGACGCCGACGCCCCCAACACCGTGACCAACTTCGTGAAGCTGGCGAAGGACGGCTTCTACGACGGCCTGGCCTTTCACCGTGTGATCCCCGGCTTCATGGCTCAGGGCGGCTGCCCCAACAGTCGCGAGGGGGCCCGTGGCATGGCCGGCACCGGCGGCCCCGGCTACCACATCGATTGCGAGATCAACGGCCAGAAGCATCAGGCCGGAACCCTGGCCATGGCTCACGCTGGCAAGAACACCGGTGGCTCGCAGTTCTACATCTGCCACGAGGCCCAGCCTCACCTTGATGGCGTGCACACCGTCTTCGGCCACACCGGCAACATGGACGTGGTGCTGGCGCTGAAGACCGGCAGCCGCATCAACAAGGTGACGATCAGCGAAGGCTGATCCCCATCAGCACCAGCGCACCAGGGTGGCGGCTTCGAGGCTGAGGGCCTCAGTGCCACCCCTGGTGCTCTCCAGCTCCTGCAGTGGACGCCGCCGCGCCTCGAGGGTGTTGCTGGGGTGACTCGAGCGCTGTGCATCGGCCGCCAGCAGCAGGCTGACGCTCTGGGTCTCCTGCCAGAGCGCCATGCGCCGCAGACCCTCGCCCAGGCGCTGCGGAGTGGCGCCGGACACCACCACCGCAAGGTCAGGCTGATCCAGCAGCGCCAGCACCCGGTTGTGCTCCTCCCGTTCGAGCACCAGGCTGCGCTCTTCCGCCCACTGGCGCAGCTCCTGCAGCTGCTGCGCGAGCTGGGCGGCCTCGATCTCGTCCTCGGACGACGATCCACGCTTCCAGGCCAGCACAGCCGCCGGCCCCTGGCTGGCGCTGCCGGCTTCCATCAGATGGCCAAGCTTGTCCTGCTTCGTCTGCAGGTAGGCGGCATTGTGCTGACCCGCGTCCATCACCAGCGGCACCCGGTCTTCCACCTGCAGGCCATACCCCCCTAGGCCGGCGATCTTGCGTGGGTTGTTGGTGATCAGCCGTAGCCGGTGCACGCCGAGGTCACTGAGGATCTGGGCGCCGACGCCGTAGTTGCGCAGGTCGGCCGGAAAGCCGAGTCGCTCATTCGCCTCCACCGTGTCCAGGCCACCGTCCTGCAGGGAATAGGCCTTGAGCTTGTTGATCAGGCCGATGCCGCGACCCTCCTGCTTCAGGTAAACGACCACGCCCTCGCCAGCGGCTTCGATCATGCGCAGGGCAGCCTCCAGCTGAGGCCGGCAGTCGCAGCGCAGGGAGCCGAAGGCATCGCCCGTGAGGCACTCGCTGTGCACCCGCACCAGAACCGCAGCCTCAGCCGCCTCGGGCTTGCCTTTCACGATCGCCACATGCTCGCTGCCGTCCAGCTCATTGCGATAGCCGATGGCACGGAACTGACCGAAGGCGCTGGGCAGGCTGGCCTCCGCCTGACGGCGCACGAACCGTTCCGTGTCGAGCCGGTACCGGATCAGATCCGCGATGTTGATCAGCCGCAGACCATGCAGACGGGCGTAGTCCACCAGCTGGGGCAGGCGGGCCATGGACCCGTCGATGTTCTGGATCTCACAGATCACCCCTGCCGGGTACAGACCTGCCAGGCGTGCCAGGTCGACGGCGGCTTCGGTGTGGCCGGCCCGCTTCAGCACGCCACCCTGCTTGGCCCGCAACGGGAAGATGTGTCCGGGGCGCCGCAGGTCGATCGGACGCGTGGCGGGATGAATCGCCACCTGGATCGTGCGGGCCCGATCCTCGGCCGAGATGCCGGTGCTCACGCCGTTCTCCGGCCCAGCATCCACGCTCACGGTGAACGCGGTCTGGTTGCTGTCGGTGTTGCGATCCACCATCAGCGGCAGATCGAGGGCATCGAGCCGTTCCCCCTCCATCGCCAGGCAAATCAGGCCCCGCGCCTCGGTGGCCATGAAATTGATCTGTTCGGGGGTGGCGAACTGAGCGGCGCAGATCAGATCGCCTTCGTTCTCGCGATTTTCATCGTCCACCACCACCACCATCTCGCCGTTGCGGACGGCCGCCAGGCCATCGGCGATGGAATCGAATGGGAAGACGGGCTTGGTCAGGGGAAACAGGCCGGCAGGCCGCTGCACTGGCACTTTTATAAAGCCCGGTACGATCTGCCGTTCCACTCAGCCGGGCATGGCCAGCAAGCGCGTTGCGGTGATCGGTGCCTCCGGCTACGGGGGGCTGCAGACCCTGCGCCTGTTGCAGGGCCATCCCGGCCTGGAGGTGAGCTTCCTTGGCGGCGAGCGCTCCAGCGGCAAGCGCTGGAGCGAGCTCACCCCCTTCCTCCCACTTCCCGGCGATCCGGTGGTGCAGAGCCCGGATGTGGAGGCCATCGCCGCCGCGGCCGATCTCGCCGTTCTCAGCCTGCCCAATGGGCTGGCCTCTCAGCTGGTGCCTGGCCTGCTCCAACGCGGCGTCAAGGTGGTGGATCTCTCCGCCGACTACCGCTACAGCGCCTTGGAACAGTGGAAGGAGGTGTATGCCAGCGAGGCACGGCAGATCCCGCGCAGCGATGCCGATCTCTGTGCTGAGGCGGTGTATGGCTTGGTGGAGTGGGAGGAGGAGCGCATCCGTAACGCCCGACTCGTTGCGGCCCCCGGCTGCTTTCCCACCGCCAGCCTGCTGGCCCTCACGCCCTTCCTCAAGCAGGGGCTGATCGAGCCCGATGGCATCGTGATCGATGCCAAGACGGGCACCAGCGGTGGCGGACGTGCTGCCAAGGAGCACCTGCTGCTGGCTGAGGCCTCTGAGGGGGTCGCCCCCTATGGCGTGGTTGGCCATCGGCACACCAGCGAGATCGAACAGCTCTGCAGCCGTGCCGCCGGCCAGCCCATCCAGCTGCAGTTCACCCCCCATCTCATGCCGATGGTGCGCGGTCTGCTGGCCACCGTCTACGGCCGTCTGCGCGACCCCGGGCTGACCGCTGAGGACTGCACAACCCTGCTCCAGGCCGCCTATCGCCACGCGCCCTGCGTGCAGGTGTTGCCGGTGGGCACCTATCCCTCCACCAAGTGGGTGCGCAACACCAACCGCTGCCTGCTCTCGGTTCAAGCCGATGCACGCACCGGCCAGCTGATCGTGATGAGCGTGATCGACAACATGATCAAGGGCCAGGCGGGCCAGGGCGTGCAATGCCTGAACCTGCTGGCGGGGCTGCCCGCAGAGACCGGCCTGCCGCTGCTGCCCTTCTATCCCTGACGAGCGAGCCGCTCGGCCGCCAGCTGCACCGCCAGCGGCAGGATCCGGTGTTCGTGCTGGTGGATCCGCGCCGCCAG
>CAIZNP010000210.1 GCA_903934375.1 uncultured Synechococcaceae cyanobacterium | reverse complement strand
CTCCGTTGTGATCCCGCCGCCGAACGTGACCGGCAGCCTGCACATGGGCCACGCCTTCAACACGGCCCTGATCGACACGATCGTGCGCTTCCAGCGCCTGCAGGGCAAAAACGTGCTCTGCCTCCCCGGCACCGACCACGCCTCGATCGCCGTGCAGACGATCCTCGAGAAGCAGCTCAAGGCCGCGGGCCAGCGCAAGGAAGACCTCGGCCGTGAGGCGTTTCTGGAGAAGGCCTGGGCCTGGAAAGCCGAGAGCGGCGGCACGATCGTGGGCCAGCTGCGCCGCCTGGGCTATTCGGTGGACTGGCGCCGCGAGCGCTTCACTCTGGATGCCGGCTGCAGCGCCGCCGTGGTGGAGGCCTTCAACCGCCTGCACGAGCAGGGGCTGATCTACCGGGGTGAATACCTGGTGAACTGGTGCCCCGCCTCCGGTTCGGCGGTGAGTGATCTGGAGGTGGAGATGAAGGAGGTGGATGGCCACCTCTGGCACTTCCGCTACCCGCTCACAGGCGGCGCCGCCGCCGATGGCCGCACCCACCTGGAGGTGGCCACCACCCGCCCCGAAACCCTGCTGGGTGATACGGCCGTGGCCGTGAACCCGAAGGATCCGCGCTACGCCGCGCTGGTGGGGCAGACCCTCACCCTGCCGCTGGTGGGCCGCCAGATCCCGATCGTGGCTGACGACCACGTGGATGCCGACTTCGGCACCGGCTGCGTCAAGGTGACCCCCGCCCACGACCCCAACGACTTCGCGATCGGGCAGCGCCACAACCTGCCGCTGATCACGGTGATGGCCAGGGACGGTTCGATGAACGAAGCCGCCGGTCGCTTCCAGGGCCTCGATCGCTTCGAGGCGCGCCAGGCGGTGGTGGCGGCCATGGACGCCGAAGGCTTCCTGGTGAAGGTGGAGGACTACCGCCACAGCGTGCCCTTCTCCGATCGCGGCAAGGTGCCGGTGGAGCCCCTGCTCTCCACCCAGTGGTTCGTGAACGCCGAGCCCCTGGCGGCCCGCTGCCGCGAGGCCCTCGAGAACGCCGACCCCCGCTTCGTGCCGGAGCGCTGGAGCAAGGTGTATCGCGACTGGCTTACCGACATCCGCGACTGGTGCATCTCCCGCCAGCTGTGGTGGGGCCACCGCATTCCTGCCTGGTTCGTGGTGAGCGAGACCGGTGGAGAGATCACTGACAGCACGCCCTATGTGGTGGCCCGCGATGAGGCTGAGGCTCGCGACAAGGCCGAGGCCCAGTTCAGCGGTGGCAGCCACGCCCACCCCGTGGTGCTCGAGCAGGACCCGGACGCCCTCGACACCTGGTTCTCCAGCGGCCTCTGGCCCTTCTCCACCCTGGGCTGGCCCGATGCCGCCGCCGCCGATCTGGCCCGCTGGTATCCCACCAGCGTGCTGGTGACGGGCTTCGACATCATCTTTTTCTGGGTGGCCCGGATGACGATGATGGCCGGCGCCCTGATGGATGAGCGCGGCGACGCCTCCGTCGCCTGGATCCCCTTCCGGGATGTCTACATCCACGGCCTGGTGCGGGATGAGAACAACCGCAAGATGAGCAAATCGGCGGGCAACGGTATCGACCCGCTGCTGCTGATTGAGCGCTATGGCGCCGATGCCCTGCGCTTCGCCTTGGTGCGTGAGGTGGCCGGTGCGGGGCAGGACATCCGCCTCGACTACGACCGCAAGTCCGACACCTCCGCCACGGTGGAGGCCTCGCGCAATTTCGCCAATAAGCTCTGGAATGCCACCCGCTTCGCCCTGATGAACCTGGGCGGCGAGACCCCCGCCAGCCTGGGTGAGCCCGATCCCGCCGCCCTGCAGCTGGCCGACCGCTGGATCCTCTCGCGCCTGGCCCGCGTCAACCAGGGCACGGCCGAGCGCTACGGCAGCTATGGCCTTGGCGAAGCGGCCAAGGGGCTCTACGAGTTCGCTTGGAACGAGGTGTGCGACTGGTATGTCGAGCTGAGCAAGCGGCGCCTGCAGGACCCGGCCCAGCAGCGCACCGCCCGTCAGGTGCTGGCCAAGGTGCTGCAGGAGCTGCTGGTGATGCTGCACCCGCTGATGCCGCACCTGAGCGAGGAGCTGTGGCACGGCCTGACGGCCCAGCCCCAGGAGACGTTCCTGGCCCTTCAGCGCTGGCCTGTGGTCGACGTTGCCGCCCTCAACGACGACCTGGAGTCGTCGTTCGCCGAGCTGATCGAAGCGATCCGTGTGGTGCGCAACCTGCGTGCTGTGGCTGGCCTCAAGCCCAGCCAGAGCGTGCCGGTACGTTTCGTCACCGGTCGCCCTGAACTGGCCGCGGTGCTCAGCGCCGCCAGTGCCGACATCACCGCCCTCACCCGTGCCGAATGCGTGGAGGTGCTCGATCCGGCCGCGGCGGAGGCAGCCCCGGCAGCCAAGGCGCTGGCCGGCGTGAGCGGCGACCTGCAGGTGCTGCTGCCGATCGAGGGCCTGGTGGACCTCGTGGCCCTGCGCGGCCGCCTGGAGAAGGACATCGCCAAGGCCGAGAAGGAGATCAAGGGTCTGGCCGGCCGCCTGGCCAACCCCAACTTCGCCGATAAGGCGCCGCCCGAGGTGGTGGCCGAGTGCAAGGCCAACCTGGCTGAAGCCGAGGCTCAGGCGCAGCTGGCCCGCCGGCGCCTGGCCGATCTGGATTGAGCTCGCCTTGGTCCTGGCGAGCTGAAAGCCCCGACTCTCGATAGAGTTGAGGTGTTCGAGGGCTGGCATGGAGTCCGGCCAAACCCGTCGGCCAGAGCTGGGTCGCCCTGCGCGTCTCGCCCATTTTTTGCGCCATGTTGTAGGCCGCGGCGGCGTCAGCGTCGGCGCTTGGAATGCCGCGCTTCCGTTCGACGACGGTCTGGCCCGACGCATCGAGAGCCTCAGGCCCGACGACCTAGAGCTTCTCGTCCAACCGATTCTGCTGGTGCGGGATTCCGGCAAGATCGCGCTTGAGCTGCTGCTCCGCTTCAGGCCGCCCGAGTTGGCGGCCCTCGGCACCCAGGCCGTGTTTCAGCGGGCCGAGGCCCTGAATATGGCCCATCGCCTCGATCGGCTCGTGCTGCAACGACTTGGGGACGTACAGCGGGCCTGGCGAGAGCTGGGGGATCTCTCGGCCCGCATCGGCTTCATCACGGTGAACATCAGCGCGGCCTCCGTGGCCACCGCCAAGCGGCAGGACGCGCTGATGGCCCTGTTGCGCGGCCAGCGCATCGACCCTGCCCTGTTTCGGCTCGAGCTCACCGAGACCGCCGCCATGGAGACCATGGAGGAGTCCGACAGCCTGCGCTCCACGGCCCAGCGGCTGATGGATGAGCTCAAGTTCCGGCTGATCGTCGACGACTTCGGCTCCGGCCTCTCCAATTACCGGCGTCTCTGCGAGGCCTGGTACGACGGCATCAAGTTGGACCTGCAGCTGGTGGATGGGATCAGTCGCTCCTACCGCCTGCAGAGCTTTGTGGGGTCTTTGATCGAGGCGGTGCACGGTTTCGGCAAGACCGTGGTGGCCGAAGGGGTGGAGCAGCATCGCGATCTGGAGGTGCTGCTGCGGCTGGGGGTCGATGCGTTGCAGGGATATCTGATCTCCCGGCCGATGCCTTGGCAGCAGCTCGTTCCCTTTTTCAGGGAGAGTCCCTGGCTGGAGCTCGATCGCTTGCCCCGGCTGCAGGCCGAGATCATCGAATCCGACCGACAACTGCAGGCGCCGCTGGCTCCGCCGCCCAGCTCTATCCCCGCCACCGGGCCTGTCCCTGTGTCGATGCCGCTCGAGCGCTACGTGCTGGAGCACTGGTCCAGCCTGCGCAGTTTCGATGAGTTGGTGCTGCTGTTCGTCCAGGAGCTGTCCGCCTGGGGGCTGGAGGTGTTGCGGTTGTCCCTGGCCTTTCTGCCGGACCAGGAGGAGGTGGATTGCAGCCAGTACGTCTGGCATTTGCATCGCCCCGGTGAGGTGGAGACGCTGCGCATGCAGCGGGACTTCCTCGAGACTCCCCAGCATCGGCAGAGCGTGCTGCATCACATCGTCAGCAGCTGCCGGCTCTTTCGGGCTCACCTCGCGGACAAGGGCACCGGGGGTTTCTCCTTCCTGGAGGAGCTGGTTGAGTCCGGCGGCACCGACTATCTGGGGCTGCGGCTCGCTGCCCGCGGAGTCTCGATTCCGGTGCTCACCATCTGCCTCACGGGAGGGACGCGCTTCTCTGCCCGGCAGGTGGAGCGGATCGAGACGATGAGCAGCCTGCTCAGCCTGCTGTTCCATGCCTTCGAGTGTGAGCGTGCCAGTCGGCTGGCCCTACTTGATGTGCTCACGCAGCTGCCCAACCGCCGCAGCTTCGACTCGCGCATCCGTGCTGAACGGGTTGCTGCCACCACCACCGGACAGCCCCTGACCGTGCTGCTTGTGGACATCGATCGCTTCAAGCTGATCAATGACAGCCTCGGCCACGCCTATGGCGATCAGTGCCTGAGTCGCGTGGCGGCGGTGCTCAGTCAGCAGCTGCAGCGAAAGAGCGACATGGTGGCGCGTCTCGGTGGCGAGGAATTCGGTGTGGTCCTGGCGCAGACCGACACGGCCCAAGCCGCCGCGATCGCCGAGCGTCTGCGCCAGGCGGTAGCGGCGGAGGCGATCCGCCACCCGGAGCCGATCAACGGGGCGGGCCTCACCATCAGCCTTGGCGTGGCCAGTTGGAGGCCGCAGGAGGGGGAGCTGCCGGCGCTGGATCCGCTGCTGCAGTTGGCCGACAATTGCCTGTATGAGGCGAAGCGCCAGGGCCGCGATCGCGTGGTCGCGGCTCTATTGCCGACTGGTCAGGAGCAGCGGATGTCGGAGGGCAGCAGCGGGCCAGGCGGACGTTGATGGACGCGCTGCCGCTCAGCCTCGATTGGCACAGCTGGCTGCCGGCCCTGCAGTCTCCCGCTGGGGCCCTGGTGTTCATTCCCCTGTATGCCCTCTGGGTGACGCTGCTGCTGCCGGGGGTCTGGGCCTCGATGCTGGCGGGAGCCCTCTACGGCACCTGGTGGGGCAGCCTGATCGTGTTTGTCGGTGCCTGCCTCGGCGCTGAGGCGGCCTTCCTGCTGGGCAGAACACTGCTGCGCGGCTGGGCCCAGCGGCGGTTGGCGGCGCTGCCGAAGCTGCAGGCCGTGGAGCAGGCCGTCAGCCGTGAAGGCCTGAAGCTGGTGCTGCTCACCCGCCTGTCGCCGGCCTTCCCGTTCTCGCTGCTGAACCTGGCCTACGGCCTCAGTGAGGTGGGCCTGCGCGATTACACGCTCGGCCTGATCGGCATCCTGCCGGGCACCGTTCTGTTTTGCGGCCTCGGTGCCCTCGCCGGTGATGTGGCCCGGTTCGGTGAGGTGCTCAGCGGTGAGTCGGACGCCGGCACCTGGGCGCTGCGCATCATCGGCCTGCTGGCCACGGTGGCGGTGGTGTGGCTGGTGGGTCGGGCGGCGCGGCGTGCGTTGGATGAAGCTCAGCCGCCGTCCTGATCAGCCCTCGGCAGTCGAAAGTCCCGCAGGGCGGCGATCAGCCCGAACCACACCAGGCGCAACCGTGCCCAGGCCCCGGGTCGTGCAGCCAGTTCGGCGTACTTGGCTCGGCCGCAGTCGGTCTTGATCCAACGAGGAACTTGCGACTGCTGCATGCATGTCAGGTGGGACTGGCATCCAAATCTATGCCGCCAGGATGGCCTTGCAGTATCTGATGGAGTTTGGGGTCGTCATTTGGATGGGGTGGTTGTGCCTCTCCGGCAATCTGACCCCAAAACTTTATGACCCGCCAAGGCTTGTGTCTTTGCCTTGAGGTGCGTTTTCAGTGGCTTACTTGGCCCGCCTGATCTTTCTTGCTTGGGGTGGGCAGGGTTGAATTCGTACGCCTTGGCTGGCATGTTTGCGCTCGAATGAACTGAGCTGACAGGCATTTGGGCGGTGGTTATGGGTAACATTTCCCGGAGCCATTGATGGGCCCTCAGTCTTGAATGCTCAATCGATTGAGTGATTATTGCTTGTTGAGTCAAGATTAAGTGTCGATCAAGCCCGCCATGATGGATTTGGGCTGCCATTAAGTGATTGAAGCAAAGTTAACCCCAATTACGAGATCGTCAAAGTCGCGATCGCCCCCGCCGAGGAAATCCTCGAGGCCAAACAGGTTGTTGCCCATGGAGCGGAAGTGGCTGATGCCATCGGTGTTGGCTGCTCCGTAGGCAAAGAAGGTGTTGCCATTCACCTGCGCGAAGGGAGCAAGGAAGGTGCCTCCGCTGATGCCAGAGAAGCTGCGGGAGGTGGTCTGGTTGTCAGCAACGGCAAGACCGTCGAGCTGAGCGATGCGGTTGGAGCTGCGCAGGGCCTCTGTGGCATAGCTGCTGTCCCCGGGCCGCACGCGGGTGATGCCATCGGCGGCGATCACGGTTCCTGCGGCATCGAGGGTGCGGTAGAAGCCGGCACTCGGGTTGAAGTCGGCTTCCCGGCCCAGCACCAGCGTGCCGCTGAGGTTCTGGGCGGTGGTGAAGGCGCTGAGATCGAGCACGGGCGCGAGACCCTGGCCGTTGCTGATCAGGGCATTGAGGCCGGGATCGCCGGGCAGGAGGCTGAGGGAGAAGCGCACGCCGCTCGTTGAGCTGAAAGCCACCTGGCCGTTGGCGAAGATTGGGGTGGCCAGCAGGCGGAAGCGGCTGTCAGAGAGGCTGGAGAGCTGCTCAAGGCTGGCATCGGCCACCTCGAAGAAGCGCAGGCTCTGGCCGTTGATCAGCAGGATGTCCCGATCAAAGGAGCCGCCGGCCGGGAGGGTGACGTCGGTGCTTTCGAGCGTGGAGACCAGGGTTTTGGCCCGGCCGCGCAGCCAGTTGAGATCGGAGAGCAGGGAATCAGCGCTGGCGACTTCAGAGGCATTGAGCACCACGTAGCCGATCTGATTGGAGCTGCTGGGGCGGCTGGAGAGGCTGGCGCGCAGATTGACGGCTGCGGGCGCGGCATTGGAGGGATCGCTGATGGTGACGGTGCCGGAGCCGGCGTTGGTGAACTGAAGTTTGGTGAGATCAGCGAAGCCGGCAAAGGAGGGATCATCGATGACGCCGTTGACCACGCCGTCCTTATCTCCGTAGATTCCGTCAATCAGGGTGAGGCTGAAGAAATCAGCCGTGCCGTTGTTGTCGAGGTCGTAGAAGCGGCCGCCGACGCCGGTGATCGGGTCGTAGGTGAGCGGCGAGATGGCACCGCCTGCCGTGACGCCATAGAAGAGCAATTTGCGATCAGGACGACGGCCGGAGGCGTCGCTGAGCTGGGGGAGCAGGTCTGCCGCCACCAGATCGAGCAGGGCATTGAGGGATGCGCTGGCGCCTTGATCAACGGTGAGCTGGAAATCAAGACCCGATTTATTGGTCGTGACCCCGAGCTTGGCCAGGCTGGTGAGACCAGCGGGATTGATGCCGAGGTTGCTGATGACCGACAGGTTGGTGCCTGCAACGAGATCGGCGTTATCGATGCTGACCGTGATCTGTTTGACACTGCCGTTGGGGAGGGTGACCCCAACCACGGTGGTAACGGTTTTATCTCCAGGGACCTCATTGACATCAAGGATGGCCAGTGAGTAGTCGGAAGTGAGGGGATTGCTGCCAGGTAGGGCGGGATCGGCGACACGAACCTTGACGGCGTAGGAGGTTTTGGCCTCGAAGTTGAGAACAATGCCGGCCTTGAGGAACAGGGCGGTGCCGACCACCTCGAAGCTGGCGGCATCGGAGCCGGAGAGGCTGATCACATTGGAGCCGAGGATGTCATCGGCGATGACGATGTCAGCAACCTTGATGCGGCTAGCGGTGCTGGTGTTTTCGGCTAGGGAGAGGGTGGAGTTGGCCAGGCT
>CAIZNP010000209.1 GCA_903934375.1 uncultured Synechococcaceae cyanobacterium | reverse complement strand
TGCAGACGATCCGCCAGATCCGCGTCGATGGCACGGAACTGGGCCAGGGCGCGGCTGCGCTGGTTGGGGTGTAACTGACGCAGGTCGGCAACGGCGAGCTCCAGGCAACGACGATCCAGATCCGGATTCACAGCAGTTCTTCAGCGCCCGGATCAGAACGCCCCGCAGGCGGGGCAGCCAGGAAACGTGGCCAGATCAGCAGCTAGCCCTGCATCCCTTGCCGGCCCCTCCGCTCGGGTCGGCGGCCTGACTCAGCGCCTGCTGCTGCTCCAGTTCCAGCTGATGCTCCTGCCAGGCCTGCTGAAGGTCGACCCGGGTGATGCGATAGCCAAGCTGGCGCGCGCGCAGCAGGAGCTCCACATCGTTGCGGCAGCTGCGCAGACCCATCCGCACCTCGGGCCGACCCTCGCCGTCGCGCACCAGCCGCTCCAGTTCACGCCAGCTCATCGGCCCAGGCCCGGGCTTTGAACCATGCCAGAGGCAAAGGGGTGGCACCAGAGATTTCAGGCGAGTCTCCCGAGCCTCCTGAGGCTCAGCCAGGCCACACCCGGCGGCGGCTGGGATCTGAGCCGCCATGGTTCAGCGCGAAGGCGAAGCCCTGATGGCGACATGAGATTGGCCGTCAGCAGGGCTGGTTTTGCAACGAGGTGTGTCCTGATCAGCCGTGGGGCAGGCTGATCTCCTAGCAACGCAGGATGCCGTCCAACGGGCGTGGGCTTCTTCGTCCAACTCACTGAAGCCATCGCCGAGCGCCAGTCGCTCCTGATGACCGGGCTCGACCCGAATCCGGAGATGCTGCAGAGCTGGGCGCAGCGCCGCGGCATGGCCAACCGCTCCTTCCTCAGCCAGGCACGCCACTGGATCAAGGCGGTGGTGGAGGAAACGAGCCCCCACGTGTGCGCCATCAAGGCCAGCCTCGGCTTCTACCAGGCCCTGGGTCCGCTCGGCCTGGAACTGCTGCTGGAGGTGCGCGATCTGGTGCCGCGGGATCTGCCGCTGATCATCGATGCCAAGCACGGCGACCTGAACTCCTCCACCGCCCTCGCTCACTACCTGTTCAAGGATCTGGGGGTCGATGCGGTGACCCTCTCGCCGCTGGCCGGCCAGGACATCGCCGCCCCCTTTCTCCTCTACGCCGACAAGGCGGTGGTGATCACCTGCCGCAGCTCCAACCCGGCGGCCAAGCGCATCCAGTACCACCCCAGTGAGGCTGATCCGCTGTTCCTGCAGATCGTGCGCGAATGCCAGCTGTGGGGCACGCCCGATCAGCTGCTGCTGGAGGTGGGCACCAGCGATCCTGAGGTGCTGGGGCTGGTGCGGCAGGCGGCGCCGGAGCGGGTGCTGATGCTGCGCAGCATCTGGAGCGAGGAGGAGCGGCTCGATGGGCTGCTGCAGGCGGGGCTGAACCAGGCGGCCGACGGCCTGCTGCTGCCCCTGCCGCAGAACCTCCTGGTGGAGGACGATCTGGGCCCCAAAGCGGAGGCGCTCAAGGCGATGATCAATCGCCGGCGCCAGCGCTGGCTGGATCAGCAGGGGCAGCAGCAGGCCGAGAGCTGCGCCGTGTGGCTGCCGGATGCCAACGATGCCGCCCACGGCGGCAGCAGCGAGCCGGCTGCCGATCCCCTCGAGAGCCTGATCGTCGACCTGTTCGACATCGGCTGCCTGCTGTTCGGCGACTACGTGCAGGCGTCTGGAGCGGTGTTCAACTACTACATCGACCTGCGCCAGATCATCTCCGACCCGAACCTGTTCCATCGGGTGCTGCACGCCTACTGCGGCCTGTTGGAGCAGTTGAGTTTCGATCGCATCGCCGGCATTCCCTACGGCTCGCTGCCCACCGCCACGGGGCTGTCGCTGCAGCTGCACAAACCGCTGATCTATCCGCGCAAGGAGGTGAAGGCCCATGGCGCCCGCCGCTTGATCGAGGGCGATTTCAACGAGGGCGACACGGTGGTGGTGGTGGACGACATCCTGATCACCGGCGGCAGCGTGCTGGAGGGCATCGGCAAGCTGGAGAGCTCGGGGCTGGTGGTGCAGGACGTGGTGGTGTTCATCGACCATGGCGGTGAACGCGACCGCCATGCCAGCGAGCGCCTGGCGTCGGCGGGCTACCGCACCCATGCCGTGCTCGACATCGCCCGCATCACCCGGGTGCTGGTGGGGGCGGGCCGGCTGACGCCGGAGCAGGCTGCGGCGCTCGGTTGACCCCTTTCCCCTTGAACCACCCAACCGAACCGAGCAGCTCCACGGCGATCGTGCTGGCGGAGGGATTGAGCAAGAGCTTCGCGGTGGCCGAGAAAGACCCCGGCCTGGCCGGCACGCTGCGCCATCTGGTGCGGCGCCGCATGCGCACCATCGAGGCGGTGCGCGCGGTGAGCTTCGCGATCGAACCGGGGGAGATCGTGGGCTTCCTCGGGCCCAACGGCGCCGGCAAGACCACCACCCTCAAGATGCTCAGCGGCCTGATCCATCCCAGCGCCGGGCGGGTGCGGGTGGCGGGCTGTGTGCCCTTCGAGCGGCGGGAACGCTTCCTGCAGCAGATCACCCTGGTGATGGGCAACCGGCAGCAGCTGCTCTGGGATCTGCCACCGCTGGAATCATTCCGGGTGAATGCCGCCGTGTATGGGCTCGACGACGGCGAGGCGAAGCGCCGCATCGATGAACTGGCGGAGATGCTTGAGCTGGGGGAGGAGCTGCGGCGGCCGGTGCGCAAGCTCTCGCTGGGGCAGCGGATGAAGGCGGAACTGCTGGCGGCGTTGCTGCACCGCCCGGCGGTGCTGTTCCTCGATGAACCCACCCTCGGGCTGGATGTGAATGCCCAGGCGCGTGTGCGCACCTTCCTGGCCGACTACAACCGCCGCACCGGCGCCACGGTGCTGCTCACCAGCCACTACATGGGCGACATCACCAGCCTGTGCGAGCGGGTGTTGCTGATCCACGAGGGCCAGTTGTTCCACGATGGCTCCCTGGAGGAGCTCACCAACCGGCTTGCCCCGTGCCGTGAGGTGCGTCTGGAACTGCGCCATCCCCAGCCGGCCGGCGCCTTCGCGGGCTTCGGCACGATCGAGGAGCACAGCGAACGGGTGGTGCGGCTGCTGATCCCGCGCGACACCCTCACGCAGCAGGTGGGGGAGATGCTGAGCCGCTTTGAGCTGCTCGACCTGGAGGTGCGCGACCCACCGATCGAGGAGCTGATCGGTGCCCTGTTCCGCTCGCCTGCTGGCGGAAACAGGAGCGAGTCGCGAAGCTGAGCACAACAAGCCTGTGCTCCCGCCATGGCCCGCAGCAATCCCAGCGGCGATTTCGTCCAGTTCCTGATCGGCGGCTGCCTGTTCGGGGCCGGCGGCTTTCTGCTGGCCAACCAGGTGCTGGTGCGCCCCGAGTTCGCGCCCCCACGTTATGGCGGCTTTGGGCGCTGGGGAGGATGGGGTGGCTGGGGAGGCGGCGGTGTGACCATCCCCTTCGGCACACCGGGGATGGGGCTGCTGATGCTGCCGCTGGGCATCGGCGTGTGCCTGCTGTTCGCCGGCAGCTACCGCCGCTGGGCGAACCTGCTGATCTGGGCCTCGCTGGCGGCGCTGCTGGTGGGGGTGCTCAACAGCCTGCGCATGAGCTTCATGCCCACCACCCTCTGGCAGCTGGGGGTGTACATCGTGATGATCGCGGCCGGTGGCGGCCTGATGTTCCGCGGCCTGCGCGCTTATGACGCTGAAGGGAAATCGTATGCCGTCAAGAACGAAGCGGAGAAGCAGCAGACCGATGATCTGCGCCGGGAGATCGAGGCCCTGAAGGCCCGGCTCGACGAGCGCAACGGCAACGGTTAACGCCACGTTCGGTTCAGCCGCGCGTGAGCGTCCGCTTAGGCCGGCAGCAGATCGGCGGGATCCAGGTCTGTGCGGCGCAGGAGGGCGAAGATCGTGCCGGCATTGCCGCGGCAGAGGCGCAGCTGCGGGGTGAGCACGGTGATGTCGAGCCAGGCGGGGAAGCTCTGGCGGATGCGGGCCAGCAGCTCCGGGCGCAGGGCACCCAGGCGGGGGCCGATCCAGCCACCGCGCTCGAAGGTCACGTTGATGCGCTGGGGATTGGGCTCAGCCTCTGCCCGCTCCAGGTGCGCCAGCACGCTCACCGCGGCCAGCGAGGCCAGCGGCCCCTTGAGCCGCAGCAGATTCATGCCGCGCTGCCGCTCGGGATCGAGCACCTGCAGGTTTTCCAGCCAGGGGGCTTCACGCAACCAGGGCTGCGCCGAGCTGCTCCAGCGCAGCTCCCAGACACCGGCCAGCAGGGCGGCATCGCGCGAAAGATCGGCAGGCTGCAGCCGTTCCAGCTCCTCCACAAGAGGGCGGATGCGGGCTGATCCGGGCGCGGTTCGCAGCAGCTGAACGAGCTCCTCCAGCTCAGCCATGGCCGAGCTGGCTGATCGCCCCCACCACGGCCATCACCAGCAGCGCCACACCGCTGATGAAGCTGATGCCGAAGCCAGGGCCCCGTTTCTCCGGAGCCTGGATGTAGCCCACGGCATAGGCCAGGCGGCCTGCCACCCAGACGATGCCCAGCACGGCAGCAGCCGAGGGTTGGCCCAGGAGGCTGGCGAGCCAGAAGGCGGGCAGGAAGAACACCAACTGTTCGAGGGTGTTCTGCTGCACGCGCAGCACCCGCTCGAACTCCGGCGGGCCGCTGGTGGCCGGCGGCATCACCTTGTGCTGGTAGCGGGCCTTGCCCACGGCCATGGCGGTGCCTTGGTAGAGGGCGAGAGCCGCCACCGTGATCAGGGCGGGAATGGCGAGGTTGGTCATGGCTTGATTCTGGGGTGGCGGCCAACGCTCTCATCCGCTTCACGTTTCTTTACCGGAATCGCCAGAGTGGATGTTCTGCCACTCGGGCCATGGCCATTCCTCTGCCTCTGGAAATCGTTGCGGGCGTCTCCGCCGCCTCGCTCACCATCGGTCTGCTGCGCGGCAGCGTGGATAACGCAGCCCTTGGCCAGCAGCCCAACGAACCCACCAGCTGGG
Source organism: uncultured Synechococcaceae cyanobacterium (assembly GCA_903934375.1). Lineage (GTDB taxonomy): Bacteria > Cyanobacteriota > Cyanobacteriia > PCC-6307 > Cyanobiaceae > Vulcanococcus. The sequence goes on along the minus strand of CAIZNP010000209.1, from coordinate 3,485 downwards.
CGCCGTTGGCGGCCCTGCCAGCTGAGGCGGAGCAGAGCCTGCGCCAGGGCCTTCGCACCTACCTGCTCGGCCAGGGACGCCTGCAGAGCGCCGGCCTGCTGCTGCTGCGCCTGGCGGTGGGCGTGATGATGATTCACCACGGCCAGGACAAGCTCGCCGACCCCCAGGGCTTCGCCACCAACTACGTGGCCGCGCTGCACCTGCCCTTTCCGCTGCTGATGGCCTATGCGGCGGGCTATGCCGAGATCATCGGCTCCTGGCTGCTGATCTTCGGCCTGTTCACCCCCTTCGGCGCCCTGGCCCTGAGCGGCACCATGGCGGTGGCGGGGTACCACCACATCCTCACCAGCGGCCTGAACATCTATGTGCTGGAGCTGGTGGTGCTCTATCTCGGCGGCAGCCTCGGCCTGCTGCTGCTGGGGCCCGGCCGGTTCTCCTTCGATGCCGGCATCGCCCACGAACTGCTGCAGGACGATGACGCGTCGGACGGTGAGGTGGTCGTCAGCAGCGCCGCCCTCCGCCCGATTCCACTGCAGGTGAACGGGCGCTGAGGTGGAGTTGACCCCCTGGTTTCAGGCCGTGGTCGCGAGCCGTTGACGGCGGCGACCCAGGGGTTCAATCCAGTCGTTGAGGATCTGGCGGTGGTGCAGGAGCCTGGAGGGCAGTCGGCAGCCGAGGTTGATCTGACCTTCATCGATCAGGCGGCCCAGGCGGATCGCCAGAGCCTCCTCATGCCGGGCAAACGAGGCTTGCCGGGCGGTTACCCAGGCGATCTCCCATTCCGTGATCACGCCACTGGAGACGGACTCCAGAAAGACTTCGCCAAGGGTCATGAGAAGCGTGTAACAACTTCGTTACATCTTGACGGCCGTTTGCCTCCGTCGTGGCCGGTACCGCCGCCAGGATCACAAGCATCTCGCTCCTGACCCCTGCCATGACGACGTTTCTGGTGACCGGTGCCAACCGCGGCATCGGCCTGGCGTACTGCCGCCAGCTGCTGGAGCGCGGCAATCGGGTGATCGCCGTGTGCCGCACGGCTACGCCGGAGCTGGACGCCCTCGGCCAGCAGGGGGCGCAGCTCGAGGTCGGCATCGATCTCACCAGCGATGCCGACCTCGCCGCGCTGACGAAGCGGTTGGCCGGCGTGAGCCTCGATGGCGTGATCCTCAACGCCGGTTTGCTGGAGAACAACCGCCTCGACACGCTCGATGCCGACAGTGTGCGCCGCCAGTTCGAGGTGAATGCCCTGGCGCCGTTGCGCCTCAGCCAGGCCCTGCTGCCGAACATGCAGCCGGGTTCGAAGTTGGTGCTGATGACCAGCCGCATGGGCTCAATCGACGACAACACCTCCGGCGGCTCCTACGGCTACCGCATGTCGAAGGTGGCGCTCAACATGGCCGGGCGCACCCTGGCGATTGATCTGAAACCGCGGGGCATCGCGGTGGCGATCCTGCATCCGGGGCTGGTGCGCACGCGCATGATCAACTTCAACCCCCAGGGCATCAGCACCGAGCAGGCGGTGCAGGGCCTGCTGGCCCGCATCGACGCCCTCACGCTCGAAACGAGCGGAACGTTCTGGCATGCCAACGGCGAGCTGCTGCCCTGGTGAGGGGCGCGGGGATCAGGCCGGCAGCGGTTGCGATTCGAGCAAGGCCATCCCGCGCCGATGGATTTCGCGGGCGTAGTCGGTCCAGGCGCCCTGGCCCCAGTAGCGGAAGCAGCTGGTTTCCAGCAGAAGCAGGTGCAGCAGGGCCTCCTGATAGGCGGCGGTGGCTGTGATGGCGGGATCAGCCGCCACCAGCGGATCGAAGTGCTGGTGGAACCTGGCGCTGAGCTGGTTCATCGGTTCGAGCACGTTGGCGTAGCCCTCCACCCAGCTGAGGTTGTTGGTCCAGGAGGCACCGGTCATCGCGAACGCGGGATCGTCGGCCTGCAGGTCGGCGATGGCGGCAGCAACGTCGAACGGATCGGCGCCATTGGCCTCGCGGTAGCGCCAGAGCCTGTGCTGCTGCACCGCCTGAATGGGTGGCAGATCCGCCTCGCTCACACCGGCGGCCCCGAGCAGATCCAGATATTCACTGCCGTTGAGGGCCACGGTGGCGCCCTCAGCCACGGGGCCAGCGCTGGCGAGGCGCTGGTGCGCCTGAATGAAGGCCTGCGGGAACTCGTTCATCATCACGCCACCGTTCTCGCCGTCGGCGATCTGGAATACGAGGGGCGGCACAACGCGGTTGCCCAGCTGCTGCCGGTTCAGGCTGAGTGCCTCGTAGCAGGGCTGCATCTGCCCCACCAGCTTCGTGTCGGAGCCCTGGGTCTTGATCAGGGCGGTGATCGTGGCCACGGCACCGCTGGAACTGCGGGCCACCAGCAGATTGGGCAGCAGTGCCTGCTCGCGGCTGAGGGGGGTGCCATCGGGGTTCTCAACGCTGTGCTCCTGCACCAGAAGCCAGCGGTAGCCGCACTCGCGCAGAGCGCTCACGAAGGCGTAGAGCGTGTCGGGATGATTGGGCAGAGCCATCTCCGGCGGCGAGAAGCCACGCACCCGCTGCAGGGCCGCGTCGCCAAACAGCCCGGCGAAGTGCTGCTGCCAGGCCTGAATCTGCAGCTTGAGATCGGGGATCGGCGTGGAGGGGGCCACGGCGTGGCTCCAGAAGGTGCCGAGCCACTCCACATGGGGCTGCAGCGCGGGATTGCCGGTCAGCTCGCGCAGCGCCGCGAGGATGTCGGGGCGGCCCATCTGCTCGAAGCCCCAGAGCAGATTGCCGGAGTAATCGAGCATGATCCGCGGATTGCAGCCCTCGCCGATCAGCTGGGGAAGGAGCTCCGCCAGGCGGCGGTAGCAATGGGCGAAGGGCTCGGCGTTGTGGTTATCGCCCTGGCCGGGGTGCTCGAGCATCCACTGCAGATGGGAGATCAGCCCGCCATCGGCCCCGGCGGGGATGGTGGGCTGGTGCATGTGCAGGGCACAGGCGAAGGCTGAGCGAATCGTCTCCAGCGGGGGAGAGATGGCGGAAACGGATGGCGGGCAGGGCTGCGCCATCAGGGCCTGCAGTTCGGCTTCACGCCCCGCGATCGGCGGCAGGGGGAGCGGCATCGGCGTTGGCATCGTCATGGGGCTCAGGGCAGCGGAGCGGGCCATGGTCTGCAACGCGCAGCCCCCAGCTTGCACACCGCGGCGTCCCCGCGCTCGGGGCAGGGTTCGGGATCCCGCCGCCGGACCGCCCGCAGCAGCCCCGTTCAAGCCCGTAACGTTTTGTGAACCCCACCCCGTCTGCACCCACTTCCCGATGGCCGAGCTTGAACTGGCACGCCGCTTCGCCATGGAATCCCAGGCCCGGGCGATCGACGGCTGCAACGACATCGACGAACTGCGCCAGCTCACCAAAAAGCTGCTGGTGGCCTGGTATCAGCAGTCCGACATGACCCGTCACTACGGCGCCCAGGCCATGGGTCTGAAGCTGAGCTGACGAGCCGCCCCACCGGGC
>CAIZNP010000208.1 GCA_903934375.1 uncultured Synechococcaceae cyanobacterium | reverse complement strand
ATCCAACGGCCCCGATCAGCGACCAGCGGCCGCTGCAGCTCTGCATCAGCGGCGTGAGCCAGGTGCTCCTGGAGCAGGCGATCCGCAGCCGGCGGCTGCCGGTGCAGGCCGTGGAGGCTGTGGAGGAAGCCGATGCAGTTCTGGCGGTGCGCCAGCAACTGGGCCGGGCACCGGAGCTCCGCCGCCGTGCCCAGGACGCCGGCGTGCCGATCCTGGTGATCAAGGCCGACACCCTGCCCCAGATCCAGCGGGGCCTGGAGCGGCTGCTGCAGCGCCAGGGAGCGAACCGTGCAGCCGGATCCGAGGCCCCAGCCGATGCGCACGACGCCGAGGGCACGGACCACCAGACCAGCGCCACAGACGATGCCCTGGCAGCACTAGAGGAGTGCCGACTGGCGGTGGAGCAACTGGTGCTGCCCCAGGGGCAGCCGGTGGAACTGCTGCCCCGCAGCGAGGCCGTGCGCCAGATGCAGGCAGATCTGGCGGCGCGCTATCAGCTGGAGAGTGCCGTGTTCGGCAGCGGCCGCCAGCAACGGCTGCGCATCTTCCCGCGCTGAACCGACCGGGGCACCGGCTGAGTTGCCGACTGGGGCCACGCGATTGACGAAGGTCGCCCCACTGTGGGTAACTATCTGGGTGCTCAAGGAACGGCGCTTCGGCGCTCATCCCTGCCAGCGCGTTGGGCCGTCGCCAAGTGGTAAGGCAGCGGGTTTTGGTCCCGCCATTCCTAGGTTCGAATCCTAGCGGCCCAGTTTGTGAAGCTCTCGCCCGGATCCAGCTCCAGCACTGGATCAGAGGCCCATCCAGCCATGGCCACCCCCCCCCTGCTGGTGTTCGACTTCGATGGCGTGCTGGTGGACGGCATGGCCGAGTACTGGTGGAGTGCACGGCGGGCCGCCCTGGCCCTGCAGCCGGAGTTGAGCCTGCCGGAGCAGGCGCCCCCGGCCTTCGCGGCCCTGCGGCCGCTGATCCACAAGGGCTGGGAGATGGTGCTGGCGACGCTGGAGCTGTCGCGAACCAATCTCGATCTGGCGACCTACCTGGCCGACTACGAGGGCTGCACCGCCGCTGCCCTGGAGCGCTGGCGGCTGACGCCGGAGCCGCTGCAGCACAGCCTCGAATCTCTGCGCAGCGCTGCGATCCGCGATGACCCCGCCGCCTGGCTGGCACTGCACCGCCCCTACCCCGGCGTGACGGAGCGACTGCGGGCCCTCGCCAGCGAGGGCAGCGACTGGCTGGTCCTCACCACCAAGGGGGGCGCCTTCGCCAGGGAGCTGCTGGCGGCCTACGACCTGGCGCCGCGGGCCGTCTATGGCCATGAGCAGGGCAGCAAGCCGGACGTACTGCTGCAGCTGAGCACCGAGCAGGCCGCACCGTTGTGGTTCGTGGAGGATCGCCGCCCAACGCTGGAAACCGTGTGCCACACACCTGGACTGGAGGCGGTGCGCTGCTTCCTGGTGAGCTGGGGCTACCTGGGCCCCGGCGATCGCGACGCCCTGCCCGCAGGCATCAGCCTGCTGGAGCCCGAACGCTTCCAACGCCCCCTGGCGGACTGGCCCGCCACCCGCTAGCGTACGCCTGTACTACAGCATGGGTGGAAGCCGCTTCGGGCGGCACCACTTGAAACGCCAGGCCCCTCGGGTGGCACTTCTCCCTGTGAGGTCGCGCAGGATGGGTCCGGTTCCGCCGGCTCCTCCGCTTCGCGGCCTGCTCCATCACTGATTTGCAGACATGCCTGCCGACGACAAGACCAGCCGCGCCAGCACCAAAGCGGCTACCAACCCCGAACGCGATAAGGCACTGGGCCTGGTGCTGAACCAGATCGAGCGCAACTTCGGCAAGGGCTCGATCATGCGCCTCGGGGATGCGTCCCGGATGCGGATCGAGACCAGCCCCACCGGCGCCCTCACCCTCGACCTGGCTCTCGGCGGCGGCTACCCCAAGGGCCGCGTGGTGGAGATCTACGGCCCGGAGAGCTCAGGCAAAACCACGCTCACCCTGCATGCCATCGCCGAGGTGCAGCGCCGCGGCGGCGTTGCCGCCTTCGTGGACGCCGAGCACGCCCTGGATCCGGTGTATGCCGCGGCCCTGGGAGTCGACATCGAGAACCTGCTGGTCTCCCAGCCGGACACCGGCGAGATGGCCCTGGAGATCGTCGACCAGCTGGTGCGGTCCGCCGCGGTCGACATCGTCGTGGTCGACTCGGTGGCAGCCCTCACCCCACGCGCTGAGATCGAGGGGGAGATGGGCGATCTGGCGGTGGGCAGCCAGGCGCGTCTGATGAGCCAGGCGATGCGCAAGATCACCGGCAACATCGGCAAATCCGGCTGCACGGTGATCTTCCTGAACCAGCTGCGCCAGAAGATCGGCGTGACCTATGGCAACCCGGAGACCACCACCGGCGGTAACGCCCTGAAGTTCTACGCCTCGGTGCGTCTCGACATCCGCCGCATCCAGACCCTCAAGCGCGGTACGGAGGAATACGGCATCCGCGCCAAGGTGAAGGTGGCCAAGAACAAGGTGGCCCCTCCCTTCCGCATCGCCGAGTTCGACATCCTGTTCGGCCGTGGCATCAGCAGCGTCGGCTGCCTGCTGGATCTGGCTGAGGAGAACGCCGTGGTGGTGCGCAAGGGCGCCTGGTACAGCTACGAGGGGGACAACATTGGCCAGGGCCGCGACAACACGATCACCTGGCTGGAGCAGAACCCTGAGCAGAAGGAGCGGATCGAGGTCCAGGTGCGCCAGAAGCTGAGCGAGACCACCGACTCACTGCGGCCGGTGGCGGCCGCTGCGGCCCGTCTGGCGGCGGGTGCTGCGGCCACCACCGACGCCGAAGCCGAGGAGGCCCTGCCGACGGCCAGCTGAGCCCGTGCCGTCAATTCAGGCCGTCGGGGCTCCGGCGGCCGCGGCTGCGGTGCCTGAGTTGACGGCCGAGAGATCGCGGAGGGTGGCGGCCACCCGTTCCAGCTCCTGGATCGCTTCAGCTCCCTCAAGCTTGACCAGCTCGTGGCCGTTGCGGGATTCCACCCAGCTGATGCCGTAGTCGGACACCAAGAAACGCACCAGGTGGCCATCGCCCAGCCCGGCGACAAAGGAGGCGCCTTGACCGTCGCGACCGTCACCGCAGACGTAGCAGGTGGCGGCAAAACCCTGCTGCTGCAGACCATCGGCTAGGGCCCGCAGGCTCAACACGAGATCATCGACAACGGATCGGTAGTGCTCAGCAAGACGCGCAAACACGGCGGCCCAGCGAAGGATGAAGGAATCCTAACGTTTTCTTCAGGTTTCCGTGAGTAGAAATACCTGCTCAGCCGTCCGCCAGGGTCCACCAACCGGCAGCCGGGCCGATGAAGCGCACCACAACCCAAAAGATCACCAGGGCGCCGATGCCGATCCAGGCCCCGCGGGTGGTGAGACGCACGAACTGCTCGCCCTGGTTCTGCGTCAGCGGCAACCAAGGCGCGATGCGGGGCGAGGTGTCCTTCGGCTTCACCTTGGCAGCGGGCTTGGCGGCGGTGGATCTGGCGGACGGCGGACGGGGCGGCAATCCCTGCTCGGTGCGGCGCTTGGCCTCTCCCATCGAACCCTGCTGTGGTCGGCGGCGCCCAGGCTAGGGGGTGTGCCTCAGCCGGGCAGCAGCCGCGGCAGCGCCACCCAGGGCTCCAGCGCCTCGAGCACCTGCCGGCCCCAGCCGCGTCGGCGCAGCCGGCCATCGAGGACCGCCAGGCGGCCACCGTTGCGGCGTACTCCCGCCACCGCCCGCTGCAGGCGGCCGAGAGCCTCCGGCAGCAGCAGCTCGCGGAACCAGTCCCGCCCCTGCTGACGCAGGGCTGCCACCCGTGCCGCCGTGAGCGGATCCTCGAGGCTGGCGATCGGCAGCGTGGCCGCCACCAGCTGACAGGGCAGCGGCAGGCGCTGCTGATGCTCGAGCCACCAGCCCCAGCTGCAGCAGATCACGCCGTTGCTCTCCGGCGCCGTGAGCTGATGTCCCACCCGCGAGCCAAACTCCGCCGCCAGGGCGCTTGTGAGGCCGAGGCGCAGACCCTCGTCGTCGAGCAGCACCACACTCAGCCCAGCCTGGCCGAGCACAAGCCGGCGGCACTGCTCCAGCAGATGGGTGGGGTAGTGGGGGGCATTGGGCAGGGCCTGGCCCTGGGGGGCATAGAGCGGCAGCGGATCCAGCAGCGGCGGATCGGCCAGGCTGAGCTGCACCTGCGGGTCGAAGCCGTGGCCGGGGGCCGGCAGCTCGGCACCGGGGCCCACCAGCACCACGCCACGCCCGGCCAGCAGCCCCGGCATCTGGGCCAGGGGCTCCAGCGGCTGGTGATGCCATTGCCACTGCAGCAGCGTCGGGTTGATGCGGGCCCAGCTGGTCCAGCCCTCACCGCCGGTGGCCAGCCAGCGGGGCCAGGGCTCCGGCAACGGCTCCAGCAGGCAGAGCAGCTGACGCAGAGGGGCCTCCTCCTCCGGGGCGATGGGCAGCTGCTGCAGGGGCCCGCAGGGGCGGGCCAGCAAACGCCGGCTCAGCCGCTCATGCAGCTTCAGCAGGCTGGCGGCGGCGGAAGGCAGGCTGCGGCGCAGCTGCTCCCAGTGATCGGTGTCGATCACAACCCCCAGAGCTCGACGCAGCTCCGGCTCCAGCAGCTCGCCCTCGGGCACCAGCAGCTGGCGATCGCCGAGCTGGCCATCACGCCAGGCCTGCACCAGCTGCTCCGGGTGCAGTAACCACAGGCGCGCCGAGGCGGGTGCGGCCGGGCCCTCCCAGCAGGCAAGGCTGAGGCCCACCGCCTCCAGACGCGGCAGCTCCACCTGCAGCAACCGCTGGCGCAGGCCCAGGCTCACCACCAGGGCCACAGGTGCGTCGTGCAGAGCCAGGGGCACCAGCAGTCCGAGCAGCCAGCTGGGATCACTACCTGGCGCCAGGCGCACCACGGTCTGATCGGCGCGGCGCAGGCTGCGGGCCACCAGCCGGCTGAGGGTGAGGTGATGCGGCCAGCGCGTCTCCCCCTCCTGGCGCAGCAGGGCCTTGAGGTGCTGGTGGGCCTGGGCTTCCAACATCGGCAAATCGTAGGAAGCTGGCTGCAGCCGACTGTTCAGCGATGACAAGCGCCTGGGGCGAGCAGCCGGTAGGGATCGTGGGGCTGGGGCTGATCGGCGGCTCCCTTGGTCTCGACCTGCGGGCCCAGGGGCTGGAGGTGCGCGCCTTGGTGCACCGCGACGCCACCGCCGAGCGTGCGCGGGAACGGGGCCTGGCCGATGTCGTGGCCACAGACCCCGCCGTGCTGCAGGGCTGCGGCCTGATCGTGCTGGCCTTGCCCCTCGACCGCCTGCTTGACCCCGATCCCGCCCTGCGCGCTGCCTTGCCGGCCGAGGCGGTACTGACGGACGTGGGATCGGTGAAGCAGCCGGTGCTGGAGCGCTGGGGTCACTGGCACCCCCGCTTCGTGGCCAGCCATCCGATGGCCGGCACCGCCCAGGCGGGGGTGGAGGCAGGGCTCGAAGGGCTGTTCTCCGGTCGCCCCTGGGTGGCGACACCGGCCAGCGCGCCACTGCCCGGCACCGATCCGGCAGCCCTGGATCTGGTGCAGCAGCTGGCGGAGGCGGTGGGGGCCCGCTGGCTCACCTGCGACGCCGCCGCCCACGACCAGGCCGTGGCACTGATCTCGCACATGCCGGTGCTGGTGAGTGCGGCGCTGCTGCAGGCGGCGGATCGGGGCGGCGCCGAGGCCGGCGCCCAGGAGCTGGTGCGGCAACTGGCCTCCAGCGGCTTCGCCGACACCAGCCGCATCGGCGGCGGCAACCCGGAGCTGGGCACGCTGATGGCCCGCAGCAACCGAGCCGCCGTGCTGCAGGGGCTGGCGCAGTACCGCCGTCAACTGGAGGCCCTGGAGGCCCTGGTTGAGGGGGAAGACTGGCCTGCCCTGCAGGCCGAGCTCAGCCGCTGCCAGGCGCTGCGACCGGAGTTTCTCTGAGCCGCAGCTCACGGCCGCGAGCCGCCAGCAGCTGACGGCAGGCCATCAGCGCCGAGAGGCTCACCCCCGCGGTGCCCTCGCCGGGGTGGATGGCATCACCGCAGAGCCAGAAGCCCGGCAGGGGGGTACGGCTGGCCAGCCCGAAGGGGCCGAAACGGCTTGGGTGCTGGCCCAGGCCCCCCACGAAGCCGAAGGGGCGGCCGGTCCAGCCGGCAAAACCCCGGGGCGTCGCCAGTTCGGCGTGCAGCCAGTCGGCCGGCTCCAGCCCCAGAAGCTGGCGCAGACCGGCCTGGATACCCGCCATCGCCTGCTGCTTGCGCTGCTGATAGGCCGGCTCCGCCAGGCCGAACCAGGGGCGCGCCGGGGTGAACACACTGGCGATCACGGTGGCCTGCCCCGCCGGCGCCCGGCCATCCCCCTCAGCACTGAGCGACACGAACAGGCTGCCGGGATCAGCCCAGTCGAGCTGGGCGTGCAGGCCGAGATCGACCGGCAGCCGCTCGCGCGCCACGGCGCCGTAGAGCACCAGAGCGCCCGAGGGATCAGGGAACCCCCTGAGGCGCCGGCCGTAGCCCGCCGGCAAGGCATCGCCCAGCAGCTGCGGCAACGCCTGCGGCGGCAGGCTGCACACCACCTCGGCAGCGTCCAGGCGGAATGGGCGCTGGCCGGGGCCCTGCCCCTCCAGCAGCCAGCCGCCGGGCCCAAGCCGGCGCAGCCCGGTGAGCCGGTGTCGGAGCCGCAGCTGCCCGCCAGCCGCCGCCAGGGCCTGCTCAAGGGCCTCGCTGAGCCGTTGCATCGACCCCTGCAGATGCCACAGCCCCAAAGGCTCCTGAGCCATGGCCAGCACCGTGGCGCCGTAGAGGGCTGCCGTGCGATCGGCGGGTTCCTGGGAATAGAGGCGCAGCTGCAGATCGAGGAAGCGCCGTAGCCGCTGATCTCCGCCGCAGCCGCACAGAACCAGCAGATCGGCCACCGTTGCTGTGGTGAAGACACCGCTGGCCAGGACGCCGGGATCAAGGGCGCTCAGCAGCTGGCCCAGGTCCCAGGCATTGCGGGGCGGCAGCACAGGATCGCGGCCAGCGAAGCCCCAGGTTCCGTGGTGCAGCCAGGCGCACAGCTGCCAGAAGCGCTCGCTGCCGGGGAACTGGCGCTGGCGCTCCTGCCGCCAGCGCTCGGGATCGCGCCAGAGCCGAATCGGCGCCTGCTCGCCCGCCAGCCGCACGCTGCAGCCTGGATCGAGGGGCCGCGCCGCCGGTAACGGCAGGCCGAAATGCCGGAAGAGCAGCTCGTGGCTGCCGCCCGGCTCGAAGCCCGCCACCTGGGTGGCGCCGACATCAAAGGTGTAGGGCCCGCGGCGGAAGGTGCCAGCGCAACCGCCGCTTTGGCTGTGGGCCTCCAGCAGCACCACCTCCAGCCCCTGATCCGCCAGCAGGGCCGCCGCAGTGAGGCCGGCGATGCCGGCGCCCACCACAGCCACATCGCAACGGCTGGTCATGGCGGCATGCTGGCAGGGCCCAGCGCCGCGCCGTGAGATGCAGCAGGCCCGCCTCGCCGCCTGGCTGCTGCGCGAGCTGGGGCAGGAGCTGCGGGCCATGGCCCCGGTGAGCGGCGGCTGCATCCACTGCGCCTGGCGGCTGGAGCTGGCCGATGGCGGGCTGCTGTTCGCCAAGACAAACCGCGCCGCCCTGCTGCCGGTGCTGGCCGCCGAGGCCGATGGGCTGAGGGCCCTCGCATCCGCGCGCACCGGCCTGATGATCCCCAGCCCGCTGCGGCTGGCGGAACTGGATGGCACGGCGCTGCTGCTGCTGAGCTGGCTGAACCTTGCTGAGCGCCCTGCCGACCCCGAGGTGGCATGGCGCGACGTCGGCGCCGAGCTGGCGGGGCTGCACCGCAGCAGCCTGGTCGGCCACGACGGCCGCTTCGGCTGGGGCCAGGACAACTTCATCGGCTCCGGGCCGCAGGCCAACGGCTGGCAGGACAGCTGGGGCCGGTTCTTTGCCGAGCAGCGGCTGGGCTGCCAGCTGGCCTGGGCTGGCCGTTCAGGCCACAGGCTGGCGGAGGCCGATGCACTGCTGGAGCGAGTACCGGCCTGGCTGGCAAGCCATCCGGCCGAGCCCTGCCTGGTGCATGGCGACCTGTGGAGCGGCAATGCGTCCCTGCTGGCCGGGGGCGGCGGCGCCCTGTTCGATCCGGCCGTGTACCGCGGCGACCGGGAGGTAGATCTGGCGATGGCCCAGCTGTTCGGCGGCTTCCCACAAGCCTTTTTCGTCGGCTATGCGGCCGCGTGGCCTCTGCCGGCGGGCCACCGGCAGAGGGTCGAGCTGTACAACCTGTACCACCTGCTCAACCACGCCAACATGTTCGGGGGCAGTTACTGGTCCCAGGCGGAACGCAGCATCGCGACCCTGCTGCGGCAGTGGAATTGAGCTGAACAGTGACACTGGGGCTGCGGGCAGTGGTGCTGCATCCGGAACTTGGGATGAGCGCCCAAACACGAAAAGCCTGCCTGGACGAATCCCGGTGGCTCCGCTCCATCAATCAGGGTCTGAGGCCAAAGCCTCAGACATGGCACCCCGGGATCAGCCCAAGTACTCCTTGCGCAGGGTCTGCACCTTGGACACCACGGCGGAGCGCTTCTCGCTGGTGGTGAGGTTCTGCCAGCTCCACTGGCCCACAACCACAAGACCGAGGAGCTCAAGCAGGCCGGGCACCACGGGCAGCAGATTGATTGTATCGAGCACACCCTTGATCAGCACCTGAGCCACGATCACAACGAGCAGCACACCGACTCCTTTGCCGATGCGCCCCATCTGGGTCCAGTCAACCTGATCAAGGGTGGCATTCACCTTGCCGAGGATCTCGCTGTAGCGCTCACTGAAGCTGGCAGCGGGCTCATCGGCCGTGCTGGCGGCCTGCTCCTGCAGATCGGTTGTTTCGTCGCTCATCAGGAGTGTCATGGGCGTTTTTTCTCCGCCATAAGGTATCTGGGTGGCAGCAGCAACGCCAGCGAGAATCCGGGCAGGTCGGGATTGCCTGATCGTTCTTGAGCGGGTGCTGCTGGCAGCTGCACCCCAGGAGGGCTGTGCGCTGCTGCTGGGTCGACGCCAGGGCACAAGTCTGCTCCTGCAACGGATCTGGCCATGCTGCAACAGCTGGCAACCCGAGGAGGAACGGCAGCATCGCTTCCTGCTCGATCCGCGTGAGCAACTGCTGGCACAGCGCTGGGCACGGGAGCGCCAGCTGCAGGTTCTTGGAGCCGCTCACAGCCACCCCAGCAGCATCGCGGTGCCCTCCGAGAGCGACCTGGCTCTGAGCTGCGGTCCGGCGCTGATGCTGATCCGCAGCGGTCTGCCGTTGGCGGGGGGCTCCGCGCCGCTGCGGGCCTGGTGGCTACCAAACTGCGCCGGCTGGTCGGTGCAGACCTGCGATGGGCACAGCAGCCCGGCTGTGGCGTCGCCCGAACTGCCGCTGGAACTGCCGCTGGAGCTTGAAGCAGCACAGCCGCCAGCAAACCGGCCCGGCCATTTGGGAGAGTAGAGAGGTGGACAGCGCCCCTGCCCCTCAATGCTTCCCCCCGACACCAGCGGCATTCAGCTCAGCCCAGATGAGGTGGCACGGTTTGCCCGCCACTTGATCCTGCCCGAGGTGGGAATGGAGGGGCAGAAGCGCCTCAAGGCCGCCTCGGTGCTGTGCGTGGGCACCGGCGGCCTCGGCTCACCCCTGCTGCTGTATCTCGCGGCCGCCGGCGTTGGCCGCATCGGCATCGTCGATTTTGATGTGGTGGATCACTCCAACCTGCAACGGCAGGTGATCCACGGCACCAGCTGGGTTGGCAAACCGAAGATCGAATCGGCCAAAGCGCGAATTCTTGAGATCAATCCGCACTGCCAGGTGGATCTCTACGAAACGGCTCTCACCAGCGAGAACGCGTTGGAGATCGTCCGCCCATACGACATCGTCTGCGACGGCACCGACAACTTCCCCACCCGTTACCTGGTGAACGACGCTTGCGTGCTGTTGGGCAAGCCGAACGTGTACGGCTCGATCTTCCGTTTTGAGGGACAGGCCACGGTGTTCAATCTCGATGCCGAGAGCCCCAACTACCGCGACCTGTTCCCTGAACCGCCGCCGCCAGGCATGGTGCCGTCCTGCGCCGAGGGCGGCGTGGTGGGCGTGCTGCCCGGAATCATCGGCGTAATCCAGGCCACTGAGGCGGTGAAGATCATCACCGGCATCGGCACCACCCTCAGCGGCCGCCTGCTGCTGTTCGATGCACTGGGCATGAAGTTTCGCGAACTGAAGCTGCGACCCGATCCCGAGCGGCCTGTGATCGAAAAACTAATCGATTACCAGGAGTTCTGCGGGGTCGGCGGCAGCGCCCCCGGCCAAGAGGAAGCCGGTGCGGTGGAGAGCATCAGCGTCGGTGAGCTCAAGGGCCTGCTCGATGGCGACACCTCCGGCCTCGTGCTGATCGACGTACGCAACCCCCCCGAGGCGGACATCGCTGTAATCCCCGGCGCCGTGTTGATCCCCCTTGATCAGATCGAGAACGGCACGGCCGTGGAGCGCATCAAGCAACTGGCGGCGGGCAAGACCCTCTACGCCCACTGCAAGCTGGGCGGCCGCAGCGCCAAAGCCCTGATCGCCCTGAAGCGCCATGGTATCGAGGGCATCAACGTGAGAGGCGGCATCGACGCTTGGAGCCAGGACGTGGATCCGAGCGTGCCACGGTATTAAGCAGGGGCTGGCACAACGGCACAAAGGCCAACTTGCCACCAAGGACTGGCCGCCTCACTTGCTACAGGGGATCAGACTCACACTCCGTAGTTGGAATTCAATAGTCGTACTGAGTATATATGTGCGACGATAATTGGGAGAGGACGATCAGAGGCTTGCATTGCTTACCTGTTGGCAAACTGATTCATTGATGACGCCAGGCAAATTGGCAAGCTGCGAGGATGCTACGCCAAGAGCGGTCGTTTGATGAGGGAGGCTGGCCTGGAAAAGCCCACTGGGGCATTCGGAGAGCACACCTCAGATACAGGCTTTCGCAACATGGGCTCAGCCAGCGCAGAAGGTCAAAGACGCTGATGTTATTGACGAGCAAGTTGAGGCCTCGCGAGAAAGTCGCGAAAGGCCATAATGACCAAAGGAGAATGTGGCAGAGCTTGCAGCCTGAACCTCATGCTGAAGCCATTTGACAATTCACAGGCACAGACTGCGTATCACGACAGGCTCCATCGCCGAGCAGAAGCTGCAGCAGCTTCTCGAGGTTGATCACCAGTACCGTGAGTGCATTGGTTGAACCTTGGTGACTGCGAGATTCTCGCGGATCAAACCCAGGCCGAGACGTCGCTTCCCCTGATCTATCCTTCCTTCAACCGCGTTGCGCTATCTCTGGTCATCAACGGACTGGCTTCTCAGCAGCTGCCTACTCTGGATGCCTTTTGGGCCAACCCAGACAAGAACCACGCAGACCGATTCCATGACATTGACAGAAGGCTCATTGGTACACATCCGGTAGATCTGAGCAGCACAGATGACGGTTGGACAGTGTCCATAGCGGCGACGATGGGCACTGGCCTGATCTTTCAGATCTTCTCATTCGTTGCAAGGGCGATAGCTATGCCGATCCAGGAACGCAAAACCATCAGCTGTCACCGAGAGGGAAATCGTGGCAACGCACTCAACGTTGCACCTTGGCTTACAGCGCACGATTGGCCTGATACCAGCCTGGCAGAGACTAACAATTCAATCAGGGACGCTGCTGCTGTCAGGGTGGTAGAGAATTCGCTGTTGACGAACCAGTTCACTGACTACCAGCAGCTTCTTGTACAAGTGCCTGCCGGCCACCAGAAGGCAGGCTCCGCAGGCGATCAGGGGATCGACACTGGCCAGGTATCCGCTGCAGATGGGAAAGCTGTCTATCGCCTTGCGGATCTGATTGATGCGAGGCCGCTTCTTCTAGTGGTTAGCAGAAGCCTTCGGCTAGGACCACGGCAAGAAACTGCTGGCTGTTTTTTTGCGGTAGACGCGAGGCTTAAGGCTAAATCGATCTCGAGACTATGAATGCATCACATCAATCAGTTCATTGATGACCGCACAAAACTCGTTGAAAAGGGATAGATCGGTCAGCTTCGGATATCGGCTGGGGTGCATGTGGCATCGATCTACAGTGAACCATTATTGGTTGGCTCGTTGGATGCCGCTGCCTGTTGATTGCCATTGATGGCTGAACCGCCATCTTGGCCACCATCATCATGTTCATTTGCTGCCTTTGATTGAATGAGCGCCTAGCCATGACACACCATCCGTTCATTTCAGTCATTGATTACGATCTCCGGCAACCGCTTGCACAAATAGACCATCATCGATGAATCTAACGGAGCCGACTACTGAAAACGCTTCAGTCCGTTGAAGAACTGCAGATAGGGATTCTCCTTGATCTGCTCAACCAGCACTTCATCCGTGAGACCCAAGCGGGTCTTGATGATCAGGCAACAACGGCCATTGGAAATGGGTTGGCAAGAGCACCGAACCCCCTGCAGAACTGTAATGCGTAGTCATGCTCCAGCTCATCCCAAGGGATCAGCGCATGCAGCTTGATCCAGCGATTGTCTCAAGAAAGTTTACCGCTTAACGGCAGTAAGAAGACTTCCAATGAGAGCTGATGACGGGGCTCGCGTCGGTACACGTGGAAAACCCTGGGTCGCTTTTGGCTCTAACAGCCGATTTGCGAATTGCCGCCAGGAATATCTTGGATCCACTGGAGCGCAACAGATCTTTCTTTTCTCAGGATGCACTAAGCATAATAGGGAAAAAACTCAGAATCTCAGAAACCATCAGATTCCGCGACCGCAGCCGCTCGTGCAAGCACGCAGGGCAAACATTATCGCAAAATAGCCAAGATTTATGATCCATAAACGCGCTTCCGGAGAAATCTGATAAGATCGTCAGAATGCCTACTTCTTCGCTCGAGAATGTTTAAGACTTTATCTTTCTTTTCTTGACCTAGTAAGTGTAGCTCATAACCCATCAGGTCGTACAAGAACTCGTAATTAAAGCTTTTAGGACTGCTTTCATGTCGCTGGCAGGCTGAAGCCAATAACTCGTTCCTTTTGAGTGGTATACCAAGATCATTTGCGATGATCTGGCCGGCTCCCTTCTGGCCAATTGCTGGCTTAATGAGTGAATAGAGCAGTGTATCGTCACTTGTCTCCATCGCACTGGTGACATGAGCGACAACCCGAGAGTCGAGGTCAGTTATACGGACATTATCTCTAGCAGCAAGAGAGTCAACAGCGGGCGCAGCAAGACCAATTGAATCAAAAACAGGCCCTATTGTCTCTGCGTACTGTTCTGTTGAATAGATATAGTCGAACGCAGTGAGGATTGCTGCGGCACACAGCCACTTTGGAGAATCCAAGACTTGGTTAGCCAATGAAGGAAAGGCTCGTATTATTTCATCGCACATTGACGAACCATATCCTTGAATGAAGCTCGGAATATCAGGGGCACTGCCAGTAACTTTGTGTAATTGGTAATATTGGCTGATGGCACGAGAGCACGGTTCACGAACTCCAGTAAAGAGATATAGGGCCCAGATGGCCCCTGGAGAAAATAGCTCAAGTAGGTCTTCGTGCACATAATGGCCAAAGACAAACTTAATCCTCTTGAACTCTACTACATCCCATATATCGGCCCTAGACGATACAATATTCTCATAAAAGCTGGAAATAAGGACGTATTGATCTTCAGTAAGAAGACGCCGCATGGAACTCATCAAAGTAGTTCCCGCGCATTTGGTAATGTGCAATCCAATAGATGTCATAGGCTAGCCTCGAGCAACAAGGAATTCAGAAGGGTTGCAGCATGACACCTATGGTACAAGGCGGAGACAGAACCTGCGCAGTGGAAACATTTCAACATGGTAAATTCGCATTGCCGACCAAAGCAATAGAAAGGTAAAGGCACTGATTATTTACCTACAGGATAGAAAGAGAAAAGGATACTTCTATGGCCAGTGGAAAAGACATAACGGGCACACATCAAAATACGTTCAAGGCAATGAATTCATGGCCTTGAGCATTTAGAGGGATC
This sequence comes from uncultured Synechococcaceae cyanobacterium, assembly GCA_903934375.1. Lineage (GTDB taxonomy): Bacteria > Cyanobacteriota > Cyanobacteriia > PCC-6307 > Cyanobiaceae > Vulcanococcus. The sequence continues at coordinate 1,318 of CAIZNP010000208.1, read as the reverse complement.
AACCGCCACGCCGTAGTCGGCAAAAGCATACCCGAAAACAGAGAAATTTGCGGCAGTAAAAACAGTGGTTATGGCGAGTGAGCAATCATTTAAGCTTTCCATGGATTTACAACTAGACTTACGGAGGGATGCTCTAGACTAAATGAGTTCGCATAATAGGACCGATTGCTTAGCGAACTATTTAGTCAGGCGTTGATCAGCGTAAGTGTGCCAACGATGATCGCAATCAAGACACGATGCGACAAAGTATTGGCAGGAACGCCATTTCCAGCTCAAACCAGCTAAGGAGCAAAAGCCACTAAATCACAAGCACTAGAGCAACCAGTGATACTTGTTCGACTGCCGATAGCGTTCGAGAGGTAGGCTACCTAGTGCGCATCTCGGTTGCGGGCACAGCTGCTCGTCAGGTTTCGGCAAGGGCAAACAGGCCTTGAAGGTGAGGCAAGGCTCACATCTCAAGGCTACCCAAGACTAGACAGCTGGCAACATGCAGCATCCGAGTTTCGCCTGTATGATTCACTGAGTTAGCGGATGCCTCAATATGATCATTTGCAATTCGAGGAAATACATATTTATTCATCTTCACAAGACCGGTGGGTCAAGCTTCGAGATCGCAGCTGAACCAACACTGGATTGGAACGATCTTTTGCTTGGAAGCACCGAGACGGGAGAAATGCTAAACAAGTATTACAGGAAAAAATATCACCTCACCAAGCATAGCTCGCTAAACGATGTTTTGCGTATCTGTGGAACCGAAAATCTCGTGAACTACAGATATTTAACGCTTATCAGGCACCCCATAAAAAGGGCAATATCTCTTTATAGATTCGTCGGCACTCGGATTAATCTCTTATGCCAATCAAAAGGTGTTTCACTGGAACAACTCAATGACCAATATGAGCTGTTCGGGAAGCGATTTGAGCTTCTGCGTTGGCCAGCATCGAAAGCATATGTCATGACGCATGGACAGCATGAAAGCTTTTTTGTGCATGGTGAGCTTGAAAAAGAAGTGGGCATGCAACCACAGTTTAATCAGATTAGCATCAATGGAGACATCCCCTCGCAACTTAAGATTGTCCGACTGGAAGACATTAAGCAAGCAAGTAGTATATTTTCTGATATACTTTTTAGTTCCAAGTCCTGGTATTAATGAGTTAGGGGTTATGGAAATTGAAAAAGCAGAATTAGCACACTATTTCCCTGAAATGAGGGCACTTTTGGGCCAGTGTAAATTTAATAATTGTTTACATTTGCATGAGCCACATTGCGTGGTCCAACAAGCAGTTAAGGATGGTGTAATTGCGTCAAGTAGATATTT
>CAIZNP010000207.1 GCA_903934375.1 uncultured Synechococcaceae cyanobacterium | reverse complement strand
GGTTGGTGGGCATCAGGCTGATCGCATCAAAGCCGTGCTGGCGCCGCAGGGCCTCGCACAGCTTGAGCCCGGCGATTTTGGCGATCGCGTACCAGGCGTTGGTGGGCTCGAGCGCGCCGGTGAGCAGCGCTTCTTCGCGGATCGGCTGCTCGGCGAACTTCGGGTAGATGCAGCTGCTGCCCAAAAACAGCAGGCGCCGCACACCGCTGCGCCAAGCCGTTTCGATCACGTTGGTCTGGATCTTGAGGTTATCGAGCAGGAAATCAGCCGGGTAGCTGTTGTTGGCCTGGATGCCGCCCACCTTGGCCGCCGCCAGCACCACCACCGTGGGCTGGTGCTCAGCAAACCAGCACTGCACAGCCGGGCTGTTTTCCAGATCCAGCTCGGCGCGGCTGGCCGTGAGCAGGTTGCTGTAGCCCGCGCGCTGCAGCGCCCGGCAGATGGCGCTGCCCGCCATGCCGCGGTGGCCGGCCACGAAGATGCGGTCTTCAGGGGTGATCAGGGCGGTCATGGCGAAGAGAACCAGTTGAGCAGCTGCGGCCCGTCAAACGCCGCAAAATCGCTGATGTTGCGGGTCACCAGCAAAGGCAGGCAGCAATCCACGTGCCTCAAGGCGAGCGCGCTGTTCGCCATGCCACAGAGCCGCAGCATTGTCGTAAGGCAGCACTGGCAGGCCGGAGTTGGGCACGGAGGAAGACCTGATTCCGTACAAGCTGTACAGAGTCAAGGACGCCTGACTGCCGGCTGGAGGTTCAACTGCCCGGCCAGCAGGACCAGGTGCCGATCAAAACTGATCAGCGCTCCGCAGCCCTCGCTGCGTGCCAAGTGGAGCGCATCGGCAAAGTCCATGCCCTGCCGGTGCCACTCCAAGGCTCTCTTCACAAGCTGTTCCTGCTCCAGATGGAGGTGGCGAATGGCCAGCAGCCCCTCAAAAGCCGAGATTACCGACTCACGAGGCAACTTGTAGGCCCCACGCAGCACCCACTCCAGCTCCAAGGCCACGGTGATCGGCACAAAACAAGCGGAACTGGCATCGATCAGTGCTGCGGCCTGCTCGGCCTGAGCCAGATCGTCGTTCACCAGCAGGCGCACCAGCATGTTGGTGTCGAGCGCCACAGGCAAACTCATGGTTCAGCGAAAAATGCCGGATCCATCTGCTCCAAGGTCAGGGGCGGCCCTTGGTATCCAGCGCAGCCGATCAAGGAGCGAGCCGAGCTGCTTTTTTCGCGGTCATCGGGAACCAGGCGCAGCCCATCAGCCTCCAGGCTCAACGCCAGCCGGTCGCCTGGTTGTAGGCCCAAGAGCTGACGCAACCGTGCCGGGATCACGAGCTGGCCCTTGGATGACAGGGTAAGCAGCGCATCCATACGGCCCCGTTCGCACGTCTTACCAGCGTAAAGCGGATCTTGATGCCGATGATCTTGGCGATGGCATACCACGCGATGGTGGGTCTGGATCTTCAGGTGCTCGAGCAGGAGATCCGCCGGGCAGGAGCTGTTGGCATGGATGCCGCCCACCTTGGAGGGGGGGGTCATGGCGAAGAGAACCAGTTGAGCAGCTGCAGCCCATCAAACGCCGCACAATC
>CAIZNP010000206.1 GCA_903934375.1 uncultured Synechococcaceae cyanobacterium | reverse complement strand
TGTCATCGGCGATGACGATGTCCGCCACCTTGATGCGGCTGGCGGTGCTGGTGTTCTCGGCCAGGGAAGGGATGGTGTTGGCGAGATTCAGCGTGGTGGGGGCCTCATTGAGGTCAATGACCGCGAAGGTGACTGCGCGCTCCACCGAGAGACCACCCTGATCCGTGCTGCGTAGGCGAAGGCTGTAAGAGCTTTTGGCCTCGAAATTTGGTGAGGCGTTGATATTCAGCTTGTCTCCATTGACCGTGAAGGCGCTGTTATCAGTGTCACCAGTTCCGGAAACCAGGCTGTAGATGAAGGTGTTGCTGGCGTCTGGATCCGTGGTGGTGAGGATGGAAACGGTGGATCCAGCGGGGATGTTTTCAGCGAAGCTGCTGGCAGAGTTCGCGAGGGCAGTGGGGACCTCATTGAGGTCGGTGACAGCCAGAGAGAAAGCAGCCGAGACAGGCGTGCTGCCTGGCAGGGAGGGATCGCTGGCGGAGAGGGTGACGTCGTAAGAGGTTTTGGCCTCGAAGTTGAGAACAACGCCTGCCTTGAGGAACAGGGCGGTGCCGACCACCTCGAAGCTGGCGGCATCGGAGCCGGAGAGGCTGATCACATTGGAGCCGAGGTTGTCATCGGCGATGACGATGTCCGCCACCTTGATGCGGCTGGCGGTGCTGGTGTTCTCGGCCAGGGATGGGGTGGTGTTGGCGAAACTCAGCGCGGTGGGGGCCCCATTGAGGGTGAGTTTCGCCACGAAGCTGGAGACAGCTTTGCCATCACTGAATCCCAGCAGCAAGGGGGTGCTGGCCAGCTGCTCCTCTGTGAGGCCAACTGGAACTGTTGCCTTCAGGACGGTGCCGCTCGTGCTGATCCAGTTGGGTCCACTGAGCTTCAGTAGCTGCAGAGCGTCACCATCGGGATCGAGGCCGAAGGTGCTCAGGTCCCGGGTGACCTCAACGCCACTCTTCAGGCTAATGACGACGGGCGTGCCGCTTATCTGGGGTGCGGCGTTAACCGCCACATTCAGCCCCTGTAGCTGCTGGCGCACCGCAGCCCAGTCGCCGGTTGGGGCTATCCCGTCGATCAGCAGTTTGTCGATGCCTGGCTCGTAGTCAAGAATTTCCAGTAAGCCGGAATTGCCTGGATCAGATGAATCGATCAGGAAGTTGTCCCGTTCCCGGTCCACCAGGGCCGAGAAGGGGGTAAGTCCCAAGGCGGCGGCATCGCTGAACAGCAGGCCGCCAATGACCCGATCGTTCGCTGACTGCAGGAAGAGTTGGTCGGCGCCGAGTCCGCCTACTAATTGGTTGCCTCCAAGGCTGTCGATGTTGAACAGCTCGTCGTCGCCAGCCGCTCCATCCACCAAGGAGCCGACCCCGGCGAAAATGCGGTCGGTGTTCTGCGAACCCAGCACCGATACGTCGGCCAGCTGAACGCCGACCCGGGGCAGGGTGGCATAGGCGGAAGGGTCGAGCAGGGTCTGGGCGCCGGTGACGTCGACAGCCATGCCGAACACCAGATCGAGCTCTCGCCAACCCGATTGCCAAGTGATCTGGGGAGTGGCTTCGGGTTGAACAGAGAGCTTGAAATCTCCAGAGGCAACCACGGTTTCCGTGGCCCACTGGGGCAGGTCTAACAGTGGGTTGACCCCGTCCAGGAACTGGAACGTTCCGATGGCCTGATCCTTGTTGACAGTGAGATCAAGGAAACCGCGGCGATTGAGATCGGCATATTTCAGCCCGTTCACATAGCCACTGAACAGGCCATCGAGGCCATCGACGGCAGGATATTTGGCACGGATGTAAGCATCAGCACCGGGAAGGTATTTCTCCAGCCCGGGGGAAGTTACACCTGGGGTGGCAAACTCCACACCCGCCAACGTGCCGGCCGGCTTGCTGCCGGCGCTCATGGTGTCGAGCACACCGGACCAGGCGTTGTGGGTGTCGCCGGCCAGGCTGATCAGCCGCTTGCCTAAGGCGAGGGCGGTTTGCAGAATCGTCTCGCGCTCTACGCCGTAGCCATCCCAAGCGTCGAGGTTGTAGGGGATCTTGCCGGCTTCTGAGAAGAGGGCCTTCTCAGCCGCCGACAGATCGGCAAAGGCCGTACCGGTGGCTAGCTTCTGCAGCGGAGCGGCATATTTATCGAGCAGGCTTGGATCGCCGGCGTTGAGCAGCAGCTCTGCGGGCACGGCCATCGACTGCATCAACACCTGTTGGCCCAGCACCTGCCAGGCGGCGTTTGATCCAGCCATCTGCTTCTGCAGCCAAGCCAGCTGGGTGTCTCCGATCAGGTCGCGGCTGGGATCGCCCCAGGCTTTCTGCACGGTGGCCAGCACCAGCTCCTGGGTGACAGCCGGTGCAATGGCAGCGCCGAAGGCCGGGAATGCTTGCGGGGTTGTGGGAGGAGTGAGTCCGAGCTTGCCGGCGTAGGCAAGGAGCTCGGTGGGGTTCGTAAGAATCGCCCCAATACGGGCCTGTACGGCTGCGGCGTCTGGGTATTCCAGTTGCTCATCCCTGGCTGTCAGCCGGGTTTCGAGCACATGCAGCGACAGAACATCCCCGAAATTGAAGGAGCGGTAGCCCTGGGTAAGTGGTGTGGTGGCATCGCCCTTGTCGACCCCTTGACGCAGGAGCGGTTCGCGGATTGGCAGCCACTCGTAGTAGGCCTTGAGCGCAGCATCACGGCGCGCAATCCAGTCGCCTTCTGTTCCAGGCTGGTGATTTTCCGCGCCACC
>CAIZNP010000205.1 GCA_903934375.1 uncultured Synechococcaceae cyanobacterium | reverse complement strand
GACTGGGTGCCCTCGATCTGGGAGGACAGCAGGGCTTCGCGCCGCACGTAGGCGTAAAGAAAGAGCTCCTGGTCCGGGAGCAGGGTTGATACCCCATCGAGGCGCCCGCAAGCCAGCAGAGCCCGCTCGTGCAGTACCTGCAGTCCGCCCTCAAGCTGTACGGGCGGCTCTGGCGGCAACGGGGCCGGCACAAAGGCGCGAACGGACGCGCCTGCGGTGCTGGTGATCTCGTGGCGGCCCGTTCCGTCCCGCTGCATGGGCCCTCCCCCGCGAACCTTGAACAAGGCTGCATCTTATTCAAGGGAAACGGGCTTTCCTTGAATAAGGCTGTATGGGGCGTGGCCTGTGTGGGTTCTCCGCCCCGGTCGTGCAAGCCCACTGCTTCCTGGCTCCGGGCTGGCGCATGCCGGGTTCAGCTGCCGCTCGGGCCGCCCTGGAGAGTCGGTTGTTGTCGCTCCTGGCTGCTCCTGGTCGACCTCGATGGACCTGATTTAGGCAAGTCACTAGGCAAGAGGTGCCCAGACCCCTTGCAGCACCTGTGGCCCAGGCGGTTTCCTAAACCGTAGGTCGTGGGTTCGAGTCCCGCCAGCCCCGTGCCGAGCTTGTGTCGATCCGGTAGTGCCCACTACCGGTGGTGCCGTGCTCAGCGTTGCCGCTGCAGCTAGCGTGGACCCAGTTGCCGCACCCCTATGGCACAGCTGCATGATCTTCGGCTGAGGCTGCTGGTGCAACAGGAGAGCGAGCGCATCATCGACAACCTGCCGGAGGGGCTCGATCTGTCGGTGATCCAGGCCCGCTGCCTCTGCTGGCTGGCCCTGCTGGCCGAAGCCCATGAGGACAGCGCCAATGATGCTGTAGCCGACGGCGATGTGGATCAGGCCATGGCCTGGTTCGCCGACTCGATGCGGTTGCGCGATGTGATTCAGGTGGTGAGTTCGATCGAGATCCCCATCCCCGGCGCCTGTGAAGACCCTGACGAGTCGGCCTGCTTCAGTGAAGACACGCTCGATGACAGCGATGACGGCTGCCGTGGCGACGATTCAATCGCTGCCTGAAGCGCCCTTCAAATCGCTTCGGGTCTGGTGTCATGATGGGATCTGAGACGTGAAAGGGACTGCTGGTGCCGGAAGAGCCCTGCCAATGCCCTGATTGCCAGCGGTTCTACCGGGAACACGACCGACTGATCCGCGAGAACCCGACCCTCCGCCAGCAGCAGGAGCTCAGCTGGGCAGCCCTGCAGTCCTTCCGCACCCTGGCTGGTCGCGTGCTGGAGGATCTCCAGAAGACCCACGGGGATGGCGAGCAGGCACCAGCAGCAGGTTCTACTTCCGCAGCTGCAGCCGGCTCGGCCACCGCCGGCCCTGCTGATGCCGCCGATCAGGACGCGGTGCAGCAGGCCATCGGCGATCTCGAGAACATCAACGCCCACCTCTTCTCGATCGAAGCCCTGATGGAGCGCATCTTCGATGTGCGAGTGCCCGAGGAGGTGGAGCAGAAATTCCGCGAGCTAGCTGGTGAGCTGGCCCCAGATCCACTCAATGCCGATCGGCTGCGCCTGAATCGCCTGCTCCACCAGACCCCGGATCTGCCGGATCGCTGATTGGCGCCTAACCGCTGACCAGCCGGGCGATCATCCACTCCTCATCGGCCTGTTGCTGCAGCCATTGCAGCGGCCCCAGCCAGCCGAGTGAGTCCTGTAGATCACTCATCAGCTCGGGATCGTTGGCGCCGATGCCGCCGGTGAGGCCGATCAGCTCCACCCCGCCAAGGCTGGCGGCCATGGCGCCGATGCCTGCCAGCAGCCGGTGCAGGAACACCGCCCGCGCCAGTTGAGCGCCGGGGTGCCCAGTAGCTGCCGCTTGCTTCAGCTCGAGCCAGTCGCCGCTCAGGCCGGAGAGGCCCCGCAGGCCGCTCTCATGGTTCAGCCCGTGATCCAGCTCCTCGAGGCTGAGGCCGCTGCGCTGCAGATGCAGCAGCAGTCCAGGGTCCACCGAGCCGCTGCGGCGGGCCATCACCAGCCCCTCCAGCGGTGTGAAGCCCATGCTGGTGTCCACGCTGCAGCCATCGCGGATCGCCGCCAGGGAGCAGCCGGCCCCCAGATGGCAGCTGATCAGCCGCGGGCTGCTGCTCTGGCCCCGCTCGCGCCACTGCTGCGCCGCCACCTCGGCCAGGTGTTGGTGGCTGAGGCCATGAAAGCCGTAGCGGCGGCAGCCCCCAGCCGCGCCCCCCTGGCGCCAGGTCGCCGGTAGGGCGTAGCTGCTGGCGGCCGGGGGCAGCGTGGCATGGAAGGCCGTGTCGAAGCAGGCCCATTGCGGCAGGCCCGGATGCCGCTGATGCAGCCAGCGGATTGCAACCAGGGCCGGGGGATTGTGGAGTGGCGCCAGGGCACTGAGAGCTTCGAGGTCCTGCAGCACGCCGGTATCGATGGGCGTTGGTGCGGTGAAGCGTTCGCCGCCATGCACGACGCGGTGGCCGACGCGGGTGATCCGGGTCCACCAGGGCTGCAGCTGTGGTTGCAGCCACTGCTCCAGTTGCTTGTGCAGTCCACCGTGCTGGACTTCCAGAGCATCCGCCGGCTGCGGGTCGAGGGCCAGCTGGTCCTGCCACAGCCTTTCAGGGCCTGCGCCAGGGTCTGGGGCAGGCCCGCCGGCCGAGCTGCCGGCCGAGTCGCCGGCGAACAGAGCCGCCTTGAGGCTCGAGCTGCCCACGTTGAGCACCAGGGTCAGCCCGTCAGCCATGGCGGCCGGATCGGCTCCGTTCAGTCGTCGAGGTTGCAGGTGATCGTCACCGGGAACGGCTCCGCCCGCCAGATCCGCTCGGCGTACTCCCGGATCGAGCGATCCGAGGAGAAGAAGCCGCTGCGAGCGCTGTTCAGCAGCGACATGCGGTTCCAGGCGCCGCGATCGGCCCAGGCCTGGCTCACCCGTTCCTGGGCGAGCAGGTAGTCGGCGAAGTCGGCCAGCACGAAGAAGGGATCACGGCCGGTGAGGTTCTCGAGCAGGGGCCGGAACAGATCGGGATCACCGTTGCTGAAGTGGCCCTGCTCCACCAGCTTGAGCACCTCGCTCAGCTCGGGGTGATCGGCGATCAGTTCCCACGGGCGGTAGCCGGCGGTGTGCAGATCCGCCACCTGCGATTCATTCATGCCGAACAGGAAGAAGTTGTCCGCTCCCACCTGCTCGCGGATCTCCACATTGGCGCCGTCGAGGGTGCCGATCGTGAGCGCCCCATTCATGGCGAATTTCATGTTGCCGGTGCCTGAGGCCTCCAGGCCGGCCGTGGAGATCTGCTCGGACAGATCCGAGGCGGGATACACCCGCTCACCCAGCTTGACGTTGTAATCCGGCAGGAACACCACCCGCAGGCGGCCATCCATATCCGGATCGGCGTTCACCGTTTCGGCGATGCCATTGATGAAGCGGATGATCAGCTTGGCCATGTAGTAGCCCGGCGCCGCCTTGCCACCGAAGATCACCGTGCGCGGCGCCATGCCCTCGGCCTGACCGTTCTTGATGCGCAGGTATTGAGCGATCACCTGCAGAGCATTGAGGTGCTGGCGCTTGTACTCATGGATGCGCTTCACCTGCACGTCGAACAGGGAGGCGGGATCCACCAGCAGACCGCTCTGGCGGTGGATGTAGTTGGAGAGATGGCGCTTGGCGTCGAGCTTGGTCTGCTGCCAGCACTCCAGGAAAGCGCCGTCGCCGGCGAACTGTTCCAGCTGGCGCAGCTGATCAAGATCGGCCACCCAGCCCTCGCCGATCGTTTCCGCCAGCAACTGGCGCAGGGAAGGGTTGGCGAGGGCCACCCAGCGCCGCGGTGTGACGCCGTTGGTGACGTTGGTGAACTTCTCCGGCCACAGGGCCGCGAATTCCGGCAGCAACTTGGTGCGCACCAGTTCGCTGTGCAGGGCCGCCACGCCGTTCACGTGGTGGCTGGCCACGGTGGCCAGGTTGGCCATGCGCACCGCTTTGCTGCCCTCCTCGTCGATGATCGACACCTTGCGCAGCAGCGCTTCGTTGCCGGGGTAGCGGAGCCGCACCATCTGCAGGAAGCGGCGGTTGATCTCGTAGATCAGCTCGAGATGGCGTGGCAGCAGCGAGCCGAACAGCTGCAGGCTCCACTTCTCCAGCGCCTCCGGCAGCAGGGTGTGGTTGGTGTAAGAGAGCGCCCGGCAGGTGATGTCCCAGGCCTGATCCCAGGTGAGGTGCTTGTCATCGATCAGCAGCCGCATCAGTTCGGCCACGGCGATCGCCGGGTGGGTGTCGTTGAGCTGCACCGCCCAGTGCTCGGGGAACTCCTGAACCGGGATGCCGCGCTGGTCGAGGCTGCGCAGCATGTCCTGCAGGGAGCAGCTCACGAAGAAGTGCTGCTGCTTGAGCCGCAGGCGGCGGCCTTCATCGGTGCCGTCGTTGGGATAGAGCACCTTGGAGAGGGTCTCGGAGCCCACCTTCTCCTCCACGGCGCCGTAGTAGTCGCCGATGTTGAAGGCATAGAAGTCGAAGCTCTCACTGGCGTCGGCGCGCCACAGCCGCAGCCGGTCGCAGGTGTTCACGCGGTAGCCGAGCACCGGCACGTCGTGCGGCACGCCGATGGCGTGCTCATCGGGAATCCAGCGCACGCGGTAGTTGCCGCGTTCATCGCGGTAGCTCTCCGTGCGGCCGCCGAAGCCGACGAAGCAGGCCTGATCCGGCTGGGGGATCTCCCAGGGCCAGCCGCCCTTGAGCCATTTGTCGGTGATCTCCACCTGCCAGCCGTCGCGGATCAGCTGGTCGAAGATGCCGAACTCGTAGCGGATGCCGTAGCCGGTGGCCGGGATCTCGAGCGAGGCGAGCGATTCCATGAAGCAGGCGGCCAGCCGCCCCAGACCGCCGTTGCCGAGGCCGGGCTCCTCCTCCACCTCGAGAATCTCCTCGAGGTTGTCGATGCCGAAGCGCTGCAGGGCTTCAGCGGCAGCCTCCTGGATGCCGAGCATCAGCAGGTTGTTGCTCAGCTGGGGGCCGATCAGGAATTCGGCAGAGAGGTAGGCCACCACGCGGGTCGGGGTCGCACGGATCGCTTCGATGCCCGCCAGATAGCGGGTCATCAGCCGGTCGCGCACCGCATGGCTCAGGGCCAGGTAGAGATCGTGGCGGCTGGCTGTCGGGGCGAGCTTGCCGAGCGTGTAGAAGAGGTGCTCGGCCATGCCGTCGAACACGTCATCGGCGCTGAGGCCGCTGCGGTCGGGGTCGGCGTAGCAGCCGGGGGTCGGCAGCTGCAGGGAGCGGGGGCTGTGTTCCTTCATCGCACCGGCTCCAGATTTTCTGTGCAGCTGTTGATCTTGCCCCACTGCCACTGGGTCACGTCCGGCGCATCCATGCCGTGTTCATGGGCGTAGGAGCGATGGGCGAGGATCTGCTCCTTCATCTGTTCCTTGACGTGGGCGGCACGTGAGCCGAGGCCCGGCACGCGATCGATCACGTCGATCACCAGGTTGAAGCGATCGATCTGGTTGTTCATCGCCAGTTCCAGTGGGGTGTTGATGTTGCCCTTTTCCTTGTAACCACGCACATGGAAGTTGGAGTGGTTGCTGCGGCGGTAGGTGAGTCGGTGAATCAGCCACGGGTAGCCGTGGAAGTTGAAGATCACAGGTCGATCGGTGGTGAATAGGGAGTCGAAATCCCGATCGCTGAGGCCGTGGGGGTGTTCGCTGGGTTGGGTGAGGGCGAACAGCTTCACCACGTTGAGCACGCGGATCTTCAGGGCGGGGATCTCGCGGCGCAGGATCTCCACCGCCGCCAGGGTCTCCTTGGTGGGGATGTCGCCGGCGCAGGCCATCACCACATCCGGATCGTCACCCATGTGGTCGATGTGGTCGTTGCTGGCCCAGCCCCACAGGCCGATGCCCTTGGCCACGTGGGCACGGGCCTGCTCGAGCGTGAGGTACTGCAGGTGCTTCTGCTTGTCCGACACGATGATGTTGCAGACGTTGGTCTCCACCAGCGCCTCCTCCGCCACCGCCAGCAGGCTGTTGGCATCGGCGGGCAGGTAGACGCGCACCACATCACCGCTCTTGTTGCCGGCGAGATCGATGAAGCCGGGATCCTGATGGGTGAAGCCGTTGTGATCCTGCCGCCACACGGTTGAGGAGATCAGGCAGGTCCAGGGGCCGATCGCTGCGCGCCAGGGGGCGTGGTGGAGGCAGCTCTCCAGCCACTTGGCGTGCTGATTGAACATCGAGGCGATCACGTGCGCGAAGGCCTCGTAGGTGTGAAACAGGCCGTAGCGGCCGGTGAGCAGGTAGCCCTCGAGCATCCCCACCAGGGTGTGCTCGCTGAGCATTTCCACCACGCGGCCCTCGCGGGCCAGCTCGCCACCGTCGGCATCCTCCGGCAGCAGCTCCTCCATCCACACCTTCTTGCTGCGGCCGTAGATCGCCTGGAGCCGGTTCGAAGCGGTCTCGTCCGGACCGAACACCCGCAGGCTGTTGGGGTTGCGGCCGATGGCATCGCGCAGCAGCTCACCCAGGGGGGCGGTGTTCTCATGCTCCACCTGTCCCGGCGACGGCACCGCCACGGCGTAGTCGCTGCTGGGCGGCAGGCTCAGCTTGCGGCGCAGCAGGCCCCCATTGGCGTGGGGGTTGGAGCCCATGCGCCGCTCACCTTTCGGGGCGAGGGCCTGAAGATCAGGCAGCAGGCGGCCGTTGCCGTCGAACAGTTCATCCGGTCGGTAGCTGCGCAGCCAGGCCTCAAGTTGCGCCAGTTGTTCCGGATCTCCCTTGGGGTTGGGTAGCGGCACCTGGTGGGCACGCCAGGAACCTTCGAGGCGGTGGCCATGGAGCTCGGCCGGGCCCGTCCAGCCCTTGGGCGAGCGCAGCACGATCATCGGCCAGATCGGCCGCTCCGCATCGGCAGCCTCTCCGCGGGTGCGGGCGTCGGTGCGGATCTGCTGGATGCGGTCGATCGCACCGTCCATCGCCGCTGCCATGGCGGTGTGCATGGCCATGGGCTCGCTGCCCTCCACGAACAGCGGCTCCCAGCCGTAGCCGCGCAGCAGGCTGGCCAGCTCGTGCTGCGGGATGCGCGCCAGCAGGGTGGGATTGGCGATCTTGTAGCCGTTGAGGTGCAGCACCGGCAGCACGGCGCCGTCGCTCACCGGATTCAGAAACTTGTTGATGTGCCAGCTGGTGGCCAGGGGCCCCGTTTCCGCTTCGCCGTCGCCAACGCAGGCCAGGGCGATCAGCTCCGGGTTGTCGAACACGGCGCCGCAGGCGTGCGAGAGCACGTAGCCCAGTTCGCCCCCCTCGTGGATCGAGCCGGGTGTTTCCGGTGTGCAGTGGCTGCCGATGTGGCCGGGGAAGGAGAACTGCTTGAAGAAGCGGCGCAGGCCGGCGGCGTCCTGAGATTTGTCGGGATAGATCTCGCTGTAGGAGCCATCCAGATAGGTGGGCCCCAGCACGCCGGGTGCACCGTGGCCCGGCCCCGACAGATAGATCATGTCGAGGGCGTTCCGGCGGATCAGCCGGTTGGCGTGGGCCCAGATGAAGGCCTGGCCTGGGCTTGAGCCCCAGTGCCCCAGCAGGCGGTTCTTGATGTGCTCCGGCCGCAGCGGCTCCGCCAGCAGCGGGTTGTCCTGCAGGTAGATCATCCCCACCGCCAGGTAGTTGGCGGCACGCCACCAGGCATCCAGCTGGTCCAGCTCGCCCACGCCGCTTTGGACCGCGGAACCGGCGAGGCTGCCTGGCATGGCCGGGCTCAGGGTCATGGTGGCGATGTGGCAACGGCGATCTATGGGCGGAACGTAGCCGTGGTCACAGGCGATGGCGCCCCCGGGGCAGACTCTCGTCCTGAATCGCCAACGCCCCGATGCCCGAGATCGGCGCTCATCAGCTGGAGGTGGCCGAAACCCTGATCGGGGTCGGTCGGTTTCTGGTGATCTTCGTGGCTGCGCGGCTGCTGGCGGAGCTGCTGGTGCGCCTGCAGTTGCCCACGATCCTCGGTGAATTGATCGCCGGGGTGATCATTGGCGCCTCCGGCCTGCATCTGATCGTGCCGCCGGAAACCCAGGCTGCGCTCAGCCAGTGGATGCTGCAGCTGCTGGGCTCGTTGGCCGATGTGCCACCTGATGCCGTGGCGGAGCTCTACGCCGAGAGTTTCCCCAGCCTGCAGGCCGTGGCCGATCTGGGCCTGTTCGCGCTGCTGTTTCTCACCGGTCTGGAGAGCGATCTGGACGAGCTGGTGGCGGTGGGTGCCCAGGCCACAACAGTGGCCGTGGCCGGTGTGGCCCTGCCGTTCGCCCTCGGCACCATCGGCCTGATGGCCCTGTTCCACGTGCCGGTGATTCCGGCGGTGTTCGCCGGTGCCTCGATGACCGCCACCAGCATCGGCATCACCGCCAGCGTGTTCGGTGAACTGAAGATGCTGCGCTCCCGCGAGGGCCAGATCGTGATCGGCGCCGCCGTGCTCGACGACATCCTCGGCATCGTGATTCTGGCTGTGGTGGTGAGCCTGGCCGGCGGCGGCAGCCTGGAACTCGCTCCGATCCTCCAGCTTGTGGCGGCGGCCGTGGTGTTCGTGCTGGCGGCCATCGGCCTCAGCCGTACGGCCGCCCCTGGCTTCGACTGGCTGATCGATCGCCTCAAGGCCCCCGGTGATGTGGCGGTGGCCTCATTCGTGGTGCTCACCCTCTGCTGCTTCGCCGCCACGGCCATTGGCCTGGAAGCGGCGCTGGGAGCCTTCGCCGCCGGCCTGATCCTGAGCAAGTCGAATCACAGCCACGCCATCGAGGCAGCGGTCAAGCCCGTTGTTGCTCTGTTCGCCACGATCTTCTTCGTGCTGATCGGCACCGGCATGGACCTGTCGGTGCTCAATCCCTTTGATCCCGCCAACCGCGCCGGCCTGGTGGTGGCGGGCTTCCTGCTGCTGGTGGCGATTGCCGGCAAGGTGGCAGCCGGCTGGTGTTTCCTGTCGCAGCAGCCCACCGACAGGCTGGTGGTGGGGCTGGGGATGATGCCCCGCGGCGAGGTGGGCCTGATCTTCCTGGGCCTCGGCACCCAGGCCCACCTGCTCAGCCCGGCGCTTGAGGCGGCCATCCTGCTGATGGTGATCGGCACCACCTTCCTGGCACCGATCCTGCTCAGACTGGTGCTCTCGGGCAGAAGCAATGGACCCGACCTCGACCCCCTCGCCGAAGTCCCCACCTGAGCCGCGTGCTTGGCGGGCGGCGTTCACCAGCTGGCAGCTCAGCTGGGGCGGCTGGCTCGACAACCGCCATGGCGAGTGGTGGTTGCTGGCCCAGCTGTTGCTGATCGCCGCGCACCTGCTGCCTCCCTGGCCGGCTCCCGGCAGCTGGGGGTTCGCCTGGCCTCTGCCGATCGCCGCCGCCGGTGCGCTGCTGTTCCTGCTGGGTCTGGCCCTGGCGGCCCAGGCCTTCTGGCGGCTGGGCCCCAGCCTCACGCCTCTGCCCGATCCGAAGCCCGGTGCCGCCCTGGTGACCAGCGGCGCCTATGCCCGCTGCCGGCACCCCCTGTATCAGGCCATCCTGCTGTGTTCCCTGGGGGTCACGCTGGCCCTGGGCAGCCTGCTGCATCTGGCCCTTCTGCTGGCACTCTGCGCGGTGCTGGGTGGCAAGGCGCGGCGTGAGGAGCGGCAGCTGCTGATGCTGCATCGCGGCTATGCCGCCTACCGGGCCGCGACTCCGGCGATTGTTCCGGGTCTGCCCTGGCTTGACTGGCAGGGTTGAACGGCCGGGCTGATCTGGAGGCTGACCTGGGGGGCTGGCGCTGCGGAGCCATCGGTGTTCCAACGTGTCCGGCATCCGTACGGTCTGTACAGAATCCAGGACAGTGCTGGGAAGGCGTCCCTGGTCGCTCCCCTGACTGCTGCTAGTCCCGGTCCCTCTCGCGGCTGGCGGCCAGCCCCCAGAACAACCCGTAGAGCGCTGCCACCAGGCCGAAGCTGGAGCCCCAGCCGGGGCTCAGGGCCCAGCTCAGCACCAGATTGATCAGCACGCCCACGGCCAGGGCCAGCAGCAGGCTGGCTGTGATCAGCAACACCTGCTGGCTCTCCTCCGACAGTCCTGCTGTGCTCAGGGCCTCTTCCAGCCGGGCCAGGGGCACGCTGAGGGGGATGTAGAGGGCCAGCGCCCAGAGGGCTGAGCCCGGCAGCAGCAGCGTCCAGCTGTCGGGGATCCAGTCGGGCACGGTGATGGGCCGCGGCGGGGCTGCGGACTGTGGGATCTCCCTAGCATCGACCACCCAGACCCCTGCTGCCGGTGACCTCCCTGACCACCCCTGCGGTCGCTGAGGGCTGGACCTTCCTTGGCCACCCCATACACTGCCTCAGCCGCCGGCCGGATGGCGCCGAAGCCGAAGCCGAGGCTGCGGCGGCCAGGCCGGCGATCCTGCTGGTGCACGGTTTCGGCGCCTCCACCGACCACTGGCGCTTCAACATCCCTGTGCTGGCTCAGCACTACGAGGTGCATGCCCTCGATCTGCTGGGCTTCGGCCGCAGTGCCAAGCCCGCCGGACCCCGCTACGGCGGTGCCCTCTGGTGCGATCAGCTGGTGGCCTACGTGCGCGAGCGCATCGGCCGGCCCACGGTGCTGGTGGGCAACTCCCTCGGCGGTTATGCGGCCCTGGCGGCCGGTGCCGCCCTCGCTGAGCTGGCGTCCGGCGTGGTGCTGCTGAACGCGGCTGGCCCCTTCTCCGATGAGCAGCGTGAGCCGAAGGGCTGGGGTGCCATCGCCCGCCGCACGATCGGCAGTGCCCTGGTTCAGAGCCCGCTGCTGCAGCGGCTGCTGTTTGAGAACCTGCGCCGGCCCGCCACCGTGCGCCGCACCCTGAACCAGGTGTACATCGACCGCACCAACGTCAATGACGAGCTGGTGGCGTCGATCCTGCGGCCCTCGCGCGACCCCGGTGCCTTCGGGGTGTTCCGCACAGTGTTCGACATTCCCCGTGGCCAGCCCCTCGATGAGCTGTTCGCCCAGTTGCAGGCGCCGCTGCTGCTGCTCTGGGGCATCCGCGACCCCTGGATCAACGCCGCCGGTCGCCGCGGTGCTTTCCAGCGCCATGCCCCGGCCCGCACCACCGAGGTGGTGCTGGAGGCGGGCCACTGCCCCCACGATGAGGTGCCCGAGCAGGTGAACCCGGCGATGCTGGAGTGGCTCGCTGACCTGTCCTGAGGCCGTCGTGACCCTGATCCAGCGCGACACGCCCTTCCCGCACTGGGAGTTCACCTCCCCAGAGGGAGATCAGCTGCGGGTGGTGCCCGAGCGGGGTGGTCTGGTGTGCGGCTGGCGCTGCGGTGGCAGCGAGCGCCTGTATTTTGACGCCGAGCGCTTCGCCGATCCCGCCAAGAGTGTGCGCGGCGGCATCCCGGTGCTGTTCCCGGTGTGCGGCAATCTGCCGGACAACCGCCTGGAGCTCCCCCAGGGCACGGTTGAGTTGCCTCAGCACGGCTTTGCCCGCGATCGCCCCTGGCAGCTGCAGGCCCTGGCCGATGGCCGCGGCATCCGCCTGGAGCTGCGCGACGACGCCATCACCCGTGCCAGCTACCCCTTTGCCT
>CAIZNP010000204.1 GCA_903934375.1 uncultured Synechococcaceae cyanobacterium | reverse complement strand
GAGGGAGATGGCCCCCATCCGATCAGTCGCCTCGATCACGCCCTCTATCTCGGCCGGGAGCTGCAGAAGGCTGAGTTCTGCCTGGAGCACGGCAGCGAGTACATCCAGGACTGAACCTGAAGCTGTCCTGGCTCAGACCGGCTGCAGCTCGCGGGCCCTGTCAGCGGTGGCCGGCGGCGGCTCCGGAGGCAGGCAGGCCAGCTGCTGCTCGATCTCGCGGGTCACCACGGCGCGGTACTCCTGGAAGTGCTCGTTGTGGGCGAGGGTCACCACGAACTGCTCCAGGTTGGCCGGGTTGCGCCGGGCGATGCGGGCCAGGGAGCGCCAGAAGCGGAAGCGGGTGTCGCGCTTGAAGCCCTGGCGCCAGATCACCGTGGCCAGGGCACGGATGTCATTGGCGGGGGGCAGGGCCGGCTTGTCGGAGTTCTCGGGTTTGTAGAAGGCCCTCCAGCGCGGGGCGCCCACCTTGCCGTAGTAGTGGGTGACCCGATCGATGTAAGCGTTCGGCTCGTAAAGGCGGCAGAAGGCGTCGACGTATTCGTTGGCGATGTCGCGGATCGGCCGGGTCGGCACGAAGTTGAGCAGGTTGGTCTGGTTCACGCCCTTGGCGTCCGCCTTCTCCTCGATCAGGCGACCTTCCTTCTCGAGCCGGTGCCAGAGGCCGGTGTTGGGCAGGGCCTGCAGCATGCCCATCATCGCGGCGGGTATGCCGGTGCGGCTCACGAAGCGCACGATCCGATCGCCGGCGCCCGTCTTCTCGCCATCGAAGCCGATGATGAAACCGGCCATCACACGGATGCCGTAGCTGGTGATCCGGTCGACCGATTCCTCCAGCGAGCTGCGTGTGTTCTGGTGCTTGCCCGCCACCGAGAGACTTGCCTCATCGGGCGTTTCGATGCCCAGGAACACAGCGTCGAAGCGGGCTTCACCCATCATCTGCATCATCTCGTCGTCGGAGGCGAGATCCACGGAGGCTTCCGTGGCAAAGCTGAAGGGATAGCCCCGCTCGATCTGCCACTGCTTGATGGCCGGCAGCAGCAACTTGGCGTTGCGTTTGTTGCCGATGAAGTTGTCGTCCACCAGGAAGATGGAGCGCCGCCAGCCCAGGTCGTAGAGGGCCTGGAGTTCGGCGACCAGTTGTTCGGGAGTTTTGGTGCGCGGCTTGCGGCCGTAGAGCACGATGATGTCGCAGAACTCGCACTGGAACGGGCAGCCACGCGAGAACTGCACGCTCATTGAGTCGTAGGCGTCGAGCTCGAGCAGATCGAAGCGGGGCACAGGCGTGGAGGTCACGTCCGGCTTCTCGCCGTTGGAGCTGAAGCGGCCGCCGCTCTCGCCCCGTTCGATGGCTTCGATGAACAGGGGCAGGGTGATCTCACCCTCATCGAGCACCTTGAAATCGGCCAGCTCGATCTCGGGCGCATCGGGCGTGGAGCTGGCGAATGGTCCACCCACCGCCACCGGCAGACCCCGCTGTTTGGCACGGGCGATCTGCTCGGCCATGTCGGCCTTCTGCACGATCATCCCGGAGATCACCACCAGCTCGGCCCAGGCCCATTCGGCCTCGCTCACCTCCCGCACATTGCGGTCCACCAGCTTCATCTCCCAGTGCTGGGGCAGCAGGGCGGCCACGGTGACCAGGCCGAGCGGCGGCAGCAGCACCTTGCGGTTCACCAGCTCGAGGATCTTCTCGTAGCTCCAGAAGGTCTTCGGGAACTCGGGATAGATGAAGAGCGTGCGCATGCCGTCGCTGGT
>CAIZNP010000203.1 GCA_903934375.1 uncultured Synechococcaceae cyanobacterium | reverse complement strand
TGTGCTGAACACCTGGGCCGACGTGCTGAACCGCGCTGGTCTTGGCATGGAAGTGATGCACGAGCGCAATGCTCACAACTTCCCCCTCGACCTGGCAGCTGCAGAAGCCACCCCCGTGGCTCTGACCGCTCCTGCCATCGGCTGAGCGTCAGCTCCCATCGGTTGATTCAAAGCTCAATCACCTCAAGCCTCTGCGTAAGCAGGGGCTTTTTTTGTGGCTGGGCGACCGCGCCGCAGAGCGGGAATGTTCAGAGGGTCGTTGCACGATCACCGGCCATGCGCCGCGTTCTGTCAAACCGCTCGGGGCCTCCGGCCAGAGAGGCGGGTTTTCTGCTGCCCTTGGCCACCACGGGGGCGCTGGTGCTGCTGCTGAGCAGCCTGACCCTCCAGACGGCCGTGCTGCAGAGCCGCCGGCTGCTGGTGCTGCAGGCCCAGCGTCAACACCAGGAAGATCAGCTCACCTCAGCGGCACACCGGCTGGGTGCGGAGCTCACAAGCTCCTATCGCTGCCTGCTGCCGCTGCCCTCGGATCAATGGCCGCAGGCGGCAGCCACAGCGGGCTGCCCGGCCGGGCTTGATTCTGCAGGGCTGCTGGCACTACTGCAGCAGGAGCACGGAGTGGCGCTCAGCCTCTGGCAACCAAGCCCAACGGGAGGCGAGCTGCAGCTGCAACTGGGGTCGAACGGGCCCACCGCCAGCTGGAGCCTGGCCCTGGCACCGGCGCCAACACTGCGGGAGCTGGGCTGATGCATCTCGTGGAAGTGATGGTGGCGGGCAGCGTGTTCCTCGGTGCCTCCTGCAGCTCCCTGCAGATCTGGGCTGCCTCCGGCAACAGCGCCCAGCAGTGGATCGAGCGCCGCCAGGCCCTCGAACGCAGTGAGCAGGATCGCCTGCTGCTGGAGGCCCACTGGCGCCGCTCGCTCACGACCGCGCTCGACTGCAGCCAGGCGGCGACCTCGATGGCGAACCTGGCGCAGGAGGCGGCAGCCGACAACACACTGCAGCGATCGGTGCAGCTCAACCCCGATGGCCGCAGCCTCAGCCTGGAATGGCGCAGCGTCAGCAGCGGCGGCAGCAAGAGCGGCACCGGCTTTGAGCGCAGGCGCCTGGTGGCGCCTGCCGGGCTGGGGCTGTGCACGCCTGCGGCGGAGGTGCCGGCATGAACCGCGGCTTCACGGTGGTGGAAATGCTGATCGCAGCCTCTGTGCTGGCGCTGCTGGCGGGAGCTTGCTTCGGCAGCGCCAGCGAAACCCTGGCGCGGCAGCGGGTGGAGGCCGCCAGCCGGCGGCTGGAGCAGGGCATCGAGGAGGCCCGTACCAACGCGGAGCAACGCCGTTCCGCCTGCAGCCTGGCGCTGGCGAAAGAGGCCTGGTCGGCAGCGGCTGATGCGGCCCTGCCGCCCTGCCTGGCGGAGGACACACCGCTGAGTGAGGGCCTCGCAGGCAATGAGCAGCTGCAGCTGCGCCACAACCTGCCGGCTGAGCTGCGCTTCACAGCCAATGGGCTGCTGATCGATGGCGGCACCGTGGTGATCGGCGCGGCCGGCACCGCCCTGAAACGCTGCCTGGTGGTGGCCCTGCCCCTGGGGGTGGTGCGGATCGGCCGCTATGGCGGCAGGGATGGCGATGCCCTGAGCAGCGCGGCCTGCCTGCCGGATCCGGGACTATGAGCACGATCGCCCGCCGCTGGCCCCGCAGGGAGGCTGGATCCCGCCGCGATCAGGGCCTGACCTTGCTGGAGCTGCTGCTGGCCCTGAGCCTGGGGCTGCTGTTGAGCGGCGCCATGATTCAGATGCTGTTGGCGGACAGCCGCGGCAGCACGCAACTGCTGCGCCAGATGCGCCAACGCCAACAGCAGCAACGGGTGCTGGCTCTGGTGCGCACGGAGCTGCTGCGCAGCGGGCGGATCAGCCTCACACCGGCTCAGGAAGCCCACGCCTGCGATCTGGCTGGCCGCAGCCCGGTGCTGCACCTAAGCGGGGCCAGCGGATCGATCACCTACAGCGTGGGGGCTGCACCTAGCGGCATCTGGCGCGGCGTGGTGCTGATGCGCTGCGGCCCGGCCTACGGCCTCGATGGCAGAACCAACCCTGCCGCGCCGCCACAGAACCGGGTGCTGGTGGATGGGCTGGTGCCGGGGGCTGTGGTGGGCGAGGGGACCTGCAGCCCGGGGCAGAACTCCGCCAGCCAGGGATTCAGCGCCTGCATCGATCCGCAGGGCGGCCTGGTGCAGCTCGTGATCGCCCAGGTGGCCGGCGGAACCGCAACGAGTCAGTCGAAGCTACTGGCTGCCGCGCCGCTGATGGAGGATCCGGGCGGGAGTATCAGCTCCAACACCCCCTGAAGCCTGGGCTTGGCGGGCAGGGCAAGGCGCAGCACAATGGGATGACACGATCCACGCCCTCCACTTGGTTGCCTTCACTGCCCGCGTGCTCGTGGTCGACGACGATCCCGACCTGCGCGAGTTCCTCAGTAGTGAACTGCGCATCGAGGGCTACGACTGCGTGTTGGCCGGCAACGGACAGGAGGCTCTGCTGCAGCTGCGCCGTGAACAATTTGATCTGGTACTGCTCGACTGGGGCCTGCCGGACTTCAGCGGTGTGGAGGTGTGTGGGCGGCTGCGGGCCAGCAACATCGCCACACCGGTGCTGATGCTCACCGCCCACGACGATGTGTCTGAACGGGTGGAGGCTCTCGATGCCGGAGCGGACGACTACCTCACCAAGCCGTTCTCGATCAACGAGCTGCTCGCGCGGGTGCGTGCCCAATTGCGCCGCGCCCAGTTCAGCCAGGGGGAACCATCCCAGTTCAGCCTGGGCGATCTCAACCTGGATCTGATGCGGCGGGAGGTGCGGCGCGGTGGAACGCTGATCAACCTGTCGCAGCGCGAGTTTGAGCTGCTGGCCTTCCTGATCCGCCAACCAGAAAAGGTTCACTCACGCCAGGAGATTCTGGAGGCTGTATGGGGCAGCCCGTTCATCGGCGACCCCAATCTTCTGGATGTGTATGTGGGCTACCTGCGGCGAAAGCTGGAGAAACCCGGCCTGCAGCGCCTGATCCATAACGTGCGGGGTGTGGGTTTCAGTCTGCGGCTGGAGATTCCGGATAACTGAGCGGCGAAGAACGGAACGATTGATCGCGCAATGGCAGGCACAACTGAAAATCTGCGCCGCCACCGGGAACGGCAGTCACGGTGACCCAACCACCCATGGCCTCCATCAGCAACCGCACCACCGCCAGCCCGAGGCCGCTGCCGCGGCTCTTGCTGTGGGCAGCGGCCGAACCGCGCACGAAGCGTTGAAAAATCGCCGCCCGCTCCTGTGGCGCAACGCCAGGACCGCGATCGCGCACGTGCCACACCACCTGAGTGGGATCGGCACACAATTCGAGCTGCACGGGCCCCGTGGAGTAGGCGAGGGCGTTGTCCACCAGGGCCGAGATGCACTGCAACAGGCGATCGGGATCCGCCTGCACGGCTGACGGTGGCAGAACGGCACCGGCAGGCACCAACTGCAGCCGGTCGGGGGCAAGGGGGCGCAGACGATCAAAGGATTCCAGCATCAGGGCTTCCGGATCCACGGGCTGGCATTGCAGCTGCAGGCGACCGCTGTCCTGGCGGGCGAGCTCGAGCAGATCACGCACCAGGGTGGTCATGTGATCGGCTTCAGCAGCGATGGAAACCACGGCAAGGCGATGCTGGTCAGCCAGGGGCTGACGCAGCAGGCTCTGGGCCTGACCGGAAATCAGGGTGATCGGGGTACGCAGCTCGTGGGCCACGCCATCGGCGAACGAGCGCTCCCGTTTCCAGGCGGCCGCAAGGCGTTGCTGCAAGGCTGAGAAGGCGGCGGCGATCGGCTTCAATTCACGGGGATGATCGGCCTCTGACAGCAGGGGATCGCCAGCCAACTGGGGCCCGCTGATCGATTGCAAGCGATTGCAGAGGGCCTCGATCGGCATCACCAGATCACGGCGCAGCACGGGCCGCATCAAGGCAGAGGTGAACAGGCTGGCCAGCCCTGCCGCCGCAAGCAGCAGCAGCACCAGCGTGCGCTGGCGGGCGATGGAGGCTGTCACGTTCTGGCGCACCACAAGGATGCGGGGCTGATCCTGAGGCAGCACAACCAGCGTGCGGCTCTGCAACCAGCTCTGGCCCTGGTGTTCCCGAAGCTGAGGTCCGCTGGCGGCTGTGGCAGCACCAGGCTCCAGCCAGACCGTGAGGCCAAAGAGCTGGTGACGCCCTAAAACATCGCGATGCTCAACGCCACTGGCCAAACCATCCACCAGGTCTGCCACCAGCTGCCGGTGGGCCTGGCGTCGCTCAAGCACAGTTAGGCCGGCGCCGGCCACCATCAGCAGTCCATAACCGGCCAACACGGCGATCAAGGTGCTGCTCTGAAGAGCACGGCGCAGGGAGCGGCGAGATGGGGGCTGCATCACCGGAGACTCGTCAAGTAAGAGAATTCTTAGCAATGCCTCAGCACCGGCCGGGTTGGCAGGCAGTCGCCATAAGCTGATAATAACGATGTCTGGCGTATGCAGTCATGCAATCCACTCTCAAGCATCGCGTTCAACTTGAGCTTCTCAGATCGATTCGCGAGAAAAGGAGCCCTCTGCAGAAGGGCTTCACTTTGATCGAGCTGATGATTGTGGTTGCTGTGATCGGCATTCTTGCCGCCATCGCTCTGCCCAACTTCCTGCAAGCGCGTAATGCGGCAGCAGGGGGCGCTGCAATTGGCGAGGCGGTGGGCGTCGCCAAGGAATGCGCCACATTCCTTGTCACAGGTGGCATCGGCGCAGCGCCCGCTACCGTGGCCGATGGCCCTGGTATTACATGTGCAACCGGGGCGGCTGGCACCGTTCAATCAAGAACTTTCGGTGCTGGTGCCCTTGGCCTTCGCTGCCTGAATACGACACTCGCATCAACGGCGACAAGGGTAAGCATTGCCGTTGCCACCACCGGCACCATGACCTGCAGCTGATAACCATTCACGCAAGCCAAGACACCAATAGGAGCGACCAAAAATCGCTCCTTTTATTTAGCATTAGATAATCGGGATTCATAACCGGATCATAACACCAACAGGCCTCGAGATGGCGATCCTGCGCAACAATTTCCCTTGCTGGCTACAGAGGCCTAGATCCAACATGCCTTCATTGAGCAGAACGCTGCCAATAGAACGTGGCGGAACACGACTATAGGCTTGCAGCCATACAATCGACAACGAAGACCACACCGAAGCATTCGCACGCGCCCGAACCCCCGAAAACCGCACAACGTCTACATTTGCCCCTCCCAAAAAGCGCCAAAAGAGCACAAACAAACTGATGTACGAATATATTTTCTGCAATAAAATCCACGGTCAGCGTGCTGTTCACCAATAGCGGTGTTGGAGCAGAGGCTTCCAGCCAAAGGATTCGCGCTTCTGAATCCCATGGTTGCGCTGGCGTTGCGAAAGATTCATGCCCCTATGACCTTAGCCAACAATCCGCAACGAGCAGCGCGCCAGGCAAGCAGAGCCATCGCGGACGATGGTGTGACGCAACACATCCGAAAGCGCCTCATCACAACGTCCCGCAAATAGCAAGGGAGAGTGCAATTCAGTTCCTCACGCTTTATTAGTGCCCAATTGGTCCACGAAGGCGCCAAGCGGCATAACCAATGGCTGCCAAACCGCCAGCATCGCAGGATCACACAAGAAGCCTTGACCATGACCTAAGATACCAGAGAACGTTCATTCAGGCGAAGGGACAGACACACAGGATCATACTCAGATTTGCTGTTAATACTGCGCACACAGAATCAATCACGACCCGAAACTCTTAGCCACCA
This sequence comes from uncultured Synechococcaceae cyanobacterium, assembly GCA_903934375.1. GTDB lineage: Bacteria > Cyanobacteriota > Cyanobacteriia > PCC-6307 > Cyanobiaceae > Vulcanococcus. The sequence continues at coordinate 13,889 of CAIZNP010000203.1, read as the reverse complement.
TGGGGAACGACTAAAGTCAATGAACTCCGAACAAGTCGACGCAATCGTCTCGCGTGCCCTCGAGCACCAACGCGCCGGCGACGACGCCAGAGCCTCTAACTTATACAAAGGACTAATTAGACGCCAACATGTTTCGCCAAGACTATACACAAACTTTGGCGTATTACTCTATCAGAGTGGTGATCGTGGCGTCGCGCTTGACTTGTTCGAAAAAGCCTTATCTCTAGACCCAAACTATGCCGATGCCTGGCACAATCTCTGGGTAGACGCTGATACCCATACGGCTGATACAGTCATCAGGATATCTTCTGCTATCGAAATACTCTACCCCGAGAATGCGCAGGCAAAAGTCAATGCAGCGAGGGGCTGTCTCGCCAAAGGAGAGGCAGAAGCAGCCAAATCCTTGCTCGAGCAAATCTTGGCAACACACCCTAATGACGAAGCAATTCTTGAACTGATTGTCAAGTGCTGCTTGCAACTTGGAGACATCGACTCAGCCACAGGCTATCTATTGTACTTGCTCTCGATAGATCCCGGCGATGCCTTCGCTACAACTGAACTTGCGGAGATCGCGCTGAAAGCCGGTGATTCAGAATCTGCTTTGCAGATACTCAACTCAGGGCTAGAGCACAATCCCAATAACCACGCCATTCTATTTCAAGTGGCCAGGTATTATCAATCAGGCGGTCTCATCAATAAAGCCATTGAAACATACAAGAGGAGTCTTAAAGAGGCGCCCGATACCGGCAATATCATCGCCAATCTGGCTTATTGCTATGCCGAGATCGGCGAAGTGAGCGAGTTTCTTAGGCTTTACGAGGAGATCTTAAGTCAAGACAATGCAACGCCCGAAAGCTTGGTACCGCTGGCATTTATATGCTCAACACTTGGCAAGGATTACATCGTCAAGCTACGTCAGTATAGCGAGTTGATATGGGAGAAGCGGCGGAACAGGCAGTATGAACGACCACGACCAGCTACTGCCGATCAAACCATATTGCCAACAACTGCGATGGGAAGCATTTGCTCTCCAATCAGCAGAGCTAAACGGCGGATCGGAGTGCTCACAGGTGATCTTGGCATTCACGTCGTTTCAAGCTTTCTAGCCTCATTCCTGCTTAACTACTCTAAGGATATTCTCGAAGTGGAGGTAATATCAAATAAATGGCGCAATGATGTTGTCGCCGAGCGGCTTGCATCGTCGGTAGATCGCTGCATTTCCATTGCGAGTTTTACCGAGAATGCGGCGAGAGCCGTCTTAAAAGAAAGAAACTATGATGTAATCATAGAAACATCAGGTTTTACCTCTGGTAGCGCCATATTTCTTCTGGATGAACGGTGCGCCCCAGCCCAATGTCACTGGATTGGCTATCACGCCAGCACCTTCCTGCCAACCATGGATTACTTCATTGGCGACTCCATACTGACGCCAGATTCGCTTCAAGATCAGTTCAGCGAAAAGCTCGCCGAATTACCAAGAGCATGGCTGGCAGCTACGCCATTTACTGCGATTCCCCAAGCAAGGCAAAAGGGAGCCAACGAGGACGTTGTCATCGGTTCGTTTTCGCAGATTGCCAAACTGACAGGGGAGACCCTATCAATGTGGGCGCAGATATTATCACACGCACCCCACGCAAAGCTAATGCTGAAAGACAAGTTCGTGGGTGACGAAATGATCCAGCTGAAGATTGCAATGTTTATGGCTAGCCATAACATAAGCGAAGATCGTATCCTATTTGAACCACGCACAGCCGATTGGTTTCAGCATATGGCTCTCTACAATCAGCTGGATTTGGCTCTCGACACGTCACCATGGTCGTCAGCAACAACTGCGTTCGATGCTTTATCGATGGGTACTCCTCTCATCAGCTTGCTTGGCCAAACGGCCGCCAGCCGAATGAGCTCATCGGCGCTATATCACTGCGGGAGGCGTGAGTGGATTGCCAACTCGCGCGAACTTTTTGTCAGCAAGTGCCTGAACATTATCGACAATGTGCAAACACATCGCAAAAACAGACTCGAGTACCAATCCGAGATTTTGCGATCAGAGCTCTATGATGGTGCTGCAATGGCACGAGCCATGCAAAGTTTTCTGTTGTCGATATAGAGAGATATTCGGCTTCTACCACCCTTCGCTGCGATCAGATCTGAACCAGCGATGCACTTTGATTGGCCCTTAAGCAGCAACGAGCTTAGACAAAAAACCTTGAGATTTACTTCTTTGCCGCTCTTGCCGAGGGACTACCTTGTCAAGAGACTATATTGATAGCTCTCTGACCAGCCTCACCGCTAATCCCTAAAACGATTAAGTATAGGCCGGCCAAATCACTTTCCTGTCGACTATCCAGTTCCTCAAGGATAAGATGCGTGATATCAAAGGCATCATAGAGAGTATGAAGAAGAAAAGCGGACGCTTTGAGTTGACGGTCTGTCCAGCCTTTCATCATCCTGAAGTCGCGGATGTAGACCGCATCTCCCCGGAGCATTTGGCTGATAGCTGCGTTGGAGTTGGCGTCACTTTGCAAGGGCTTAAATGGCCTTCCCATCGCGTAGGCAAATCTCAGAAAACAGAATCCCTGAGATCGCAAAAACCTATCCACATCAGCAAACAGTGGCTGTCCTTCGTACAACTCAACAAACTCTACTTCACACTGAATCAAAGAAGTACTTTCCAAGGCAACCAATGAATTCTCCAGGATCATCAGCTCAGCGCCCTGCACATCAAGCTTGAGAAAGTCGGTTAAGTGGGCTGCTTCGATATCATCCAGTCGGTGGGTCTTGATGCGCTCTTGGCTGACCACTTGCATGAGATCCCCCAGCGACTGAAATAGATCGACAGTGGACCGTGCCGGCGGAAACAGCGATGATGTCATCGGCTCATTGGTCACATGCAATGTATGTTCTTTGCCATCACCGAGGCCTATCGGTAGATAGCGAATACTTCCCGCACTGGCTTGGGCAAGGCAATTAAGTTTATCACATTCCTCTTGAATTGGCTCAAATCCAAGCACTTCAGCATAGCCCTCCGCTGCCCAGTTGATCCAGGGATCCAACTCGTCCGAAATGCTTAATGCGCCAACATCAACACAGCGCAACGGCTCGTTGAGGCCAAGGAAAGAAAACAACTCAGCCACTGAGCTGTTTTCGCTGCTGCTCTGGTTGTGCTGATCGAAACGACGAGCCAGAAGTTTACGGCGACAGTCGAGAGCGTTGGATAAAAACCCAAGCGCAAGCAGGCGTTCCAACCGCGATTCTGCTGATTGACCCGTATAAAAACCTGAGTAGCTGCCGTACAGTTCCAGTGCCGCAAGGCCCGCGGCTTCAAACCAGGCTTCCAGCCTGCCTACGGGATCAATAAGCTCAAATCCTTTTTCTGGGGAAAGGAAGGGTTCATCCAGGCCGATATCTGCCCCACGTTCCATCTCGTGGAGCATGGTGTAGATCGCCTCGATTGCCTGTTCGCGATGGCCCAGTGCCAGCGCCACCCGTCCAAGGCTTGCCCAGCGGCTTGCTGGGCTGCCAGGCTGACAAATCAGTTGCAATGCCCTGTAGCTCTCCTCCAATGCCAGCAGCCGTGTTGTAATCGGTCTGTGCTGCTCCTGAGCCGTTGCCCAGGCTCCGAGTGCCCCCAGCAGCGCGCTGTTCTCGTTTTGCGCGATGCCTGCTTGCCAACGTGCCAATAGCCCCCGGGCATAGGGCTGAGCTTCAAACAATGCGATCCAGGAGCTGAACGGGATCATGCCCAGTTCCCGTTCGCCGGGGCTCAGTGGCTTGACCAACCAACCGGCCGCTGCCATGGTTTCGATTCGATCGGGCTTGGCTGCGAACAGATTCAGCAGGTAACCATCCACAACCTGATCGGCAGCAAAGGGTGCCAGCGCATCCAGGCCTGGGATCAGTTTGAAACACTGGTAACCCAGAGCCTGAAACTGTTCAACCAGATCGAGATGCACCTCTGTGCCTGACTTCACTTCAAACATCACCAGCGGCGACATCTCCTGGAAAAAACGCCTGCCCCCGCGAATAATCCGTTCTTCTTCGCCTTCGGCATCCATCTTGAGCAGATCCACCGCGCTCCAGCCGAAACGTTCTAGGCAGAGATCCAATGTTGTGACTGTGACACGTTCACCGGGGCAGGTGGCAGAGGCCTCGCCTGCGCTACTAGCCAGACTGTTCAGTTCCGCTTGGCCTGGCATCTGCAGCCAGGCCGTGCCCGCACGCTCCGAGAGGGCTTCTTGCACGACATGAAGCCAGCTGGTGCCATTCACAGCGGAACTTTTGCTCAGTAGCTCGGCGGTTTCTCTGGCCGGTTCAAAGGCCCACAGCTGGCCTGTTGGGCCCACTTGCCTGGCGAGCGACAGTGCATAAACGCCATAGTTAGCGCCGATATCGATGACGGTGTTGCCGGGTTGTACGTGCGCCCGCAGAAACTTAATTTCATCCTCAAACCAGTCGCCCTGCTCCTGAAGCACATAGGAGGTGATGAGCTCCAGTGAATCCGGCACAATGACTTGCGTGCCATCCACAAGTTCCACGGCACGCACGCTGTCCTGGTTGGTCATGAGCTGCTTTGGCCTGTCGCCAGCCTACTCACCATTCACGAAGAGTCTTCTTCTAGATTCTTCAACAAAAATGGGCTCGATCATCCCCTCCGACACTGACATCCGACACTGACATGCGACGATGACAGGGATTGGACTGTGCGGCTACAGAGGTGCAGCCAAAGACGCGACAGACTCTTGACGACCCTGAACAGCCCAGCTGCGTTTTTTGGGGTTCGTTCAAGTCCGTGGGGCTGAGCCTGACTGTCATGCGACATCAACCTTCCCAGGCATTGGCCCACTTCATCATTTCTGTTGAACTGGGATGTGTCGCAACCTCGACGTGTTTTCCACCATGAGCCGCCGCCAGCCAACCACCCTCTCCGGCCGCATGGCCCGCTGGGGGCTGCTGATCGTGGTGGCCTACGCCCTGGTGGCACTGCTGACGCCGCTGCTGATTCACGCCGGCCTGCTGCCGGATGCCAATGCGGGCCTGGGGAATCCGATCTACGACTCCCCCAGCTGGGGCCACTGGTGCGGCACCGACCGCCTCGGCCGTGATGTGTGCGTGCGCACCTTGGCAGGCAGTGGTGTTGCCCTGCAGGTGGTAGCGATCGCGCTGGTGGCCGCCCTGGTAACGGGCGTGCCACTCGGCATGGTGAGCGGCTATCTGGGCGGCTGGCTGGACCGCACCCTGGTGCTGCTGATGGACACGCTCTATACCCTGCCGGTGCTGCTGCTTTCGGTGGTGCTGGCCTTCCTCCTCGGCAAGGGCCTGCCCAATGCCGCCGCTGCCCTGTGCGTGGTGTACATCCCGCAGTACTTCCGGGTGGTGCGCAACCAGACGGCCCAGGTGAAGGCCGAGCTGTTCGTGGAGGCCGCCCGCTCCCTCGGCGCCGGCCCCCTCTGGGTGCTCCGCCGCTACCTGCTGCGCAACGTGATCACCTCGGTGCCGGTGCTGCTCACCCTCAACGCCGCCGATGCAGTGCTGGTGCTCGGTGGCCTCGGCTTCCTCGGCCTCGGCCTGCCGGAAACCGTGCCTGAGTGGGGTGGCGACCTGCAGCTGGCCCTCACCGCCGTTCCCACCGGCATCTGGTGGACCGCCTTGTTCCCCGGTGTGGCGATGTTCGTGCTGGTGCTGGGGCTCTCCTTCCTCGGCGAAGGCCTCGAGAGCTGGCTGAGCGGCAGCGGCAGCATGGGTCGGGCGCAGAACTGAGGGGTAGGAGCTCTCAATGGCGCAGCTTCAGCGTGCGCGGCAGCTGCTCGGCGATCTCCCCCTCTGCGGTGAGCTCGGGATAGGAGCGCCCTTCGCGGCGGCACCAGTCCGCCACCTGCGGATAGGCCCACTCGAACAGGATGCGGCGGAACTCCTGCTCTCCGCCCGGCACGCCCTCGCCGGCGCTGGGGAGCACCCCCGCCAGCTCGCGCTGCCGTAGCGCCTCGAACAGCAGCGTCGCCGCCGCCACGCTCACATTCAGGCTCTGGACCATGCCCGTCATCGGGATGAACAACGGCTGATCCACCAGATCCAGCGCCGCCTCGCTCATGCCCCACTTCTCGGCGCCCATCAGGAAGGCGGTCGGGCCTGTGAAGTCGCACTCGCGGTAGTCCACCGCATCCACGCTCAGATGGGTGCCGTAGAGGCGGAAGCCCCGGGCCTTGAGGCCCAGCAGGCAGTCCTCGATGCTCGGATGCGGGTGCAGCGGCACCCACTTCTGGCTGCCCTTGGCGGTCTTGTTGAAGGTGCGCGGCCGGCCCGGCAGGCTCACCACATGGGCCTCCATCGCCCCTACGGCATCGCAGGTGCGCAAGATCGCCGAGAGGTTGTGGGGCTTGTCCACCGCCTCCAGCACCACCGTGAGATCGCCCATGCGGCGATTCAGCACGCTCTGGAGCCGCTCGAAGCGGCGGGGCAGCAGGGGCATGGGCTGTGCGCCGGATTGGGCCATCGTCCTTGATGGGCTGCAGGACGGGCCTCCGCGGCCGGTAGCGTCGTGCCATGACGCACGGAGCAGACGCCGGCTTCGATCAGCGGGTGTGCCAGGCGGTGGCCCTGATCCCCCAAGGTCAGCTGGCCACCTACGGCCAGATCGCTGAGCTGATCGGCGCCTGGGGTTGCGCCCGCCAAGTGGGCTGGGCTCTGCGGAGGCTGTCGCTGCCTTCAGCCGTGCCCTGGCACCGCGTTGTGAACGCCCGCGGCTGCATCGCCATGACCCCCAGCCGCGAGGGCTCCGACTGGATTCAGCGCGACCTCCTGCTCGCCGAAGGCATCCCGGTGGATGCGGCCGGCCGGCTGCCGCTGGCGCGTTACCGCTGGCGGCCGGGCGCTAGCTGTGGTGGAGCCACAGCCGATGTCGCCCCTTGAGCAGCAGCCCCCCAGACAGCCGCCACAGCCAAGCCACGGCCACCCCCCCCGCAGGCAGCACCGGCCTGGCGCCGCGGCGGGTGGCCTGGCAGGTGCTGCAGGCCGTGGCGGCAGGGGCCTACGCCGATGGGGCCCTGGAGCGGGAGCTGGGGCGCACGCCGCTCAGCCCGCTCGATCGGGCCCTGGCCACCGAGCTGGCCTACGGCGCCATCCGCCAGCGGCGCCGGCTCGACGCCTGGCTCGATCAGCTGGGCAAGGTGCCGGCGGAACGCCAGCCGCCGAAGCTGCGCTGGCTGCTGCATCTGGGCCTCTATCAGCTGCTGCTCAGTGAGCGGGTGCCCGCTTCCGCCGCCGTGAGCACCACGGTGGAGCTGGCCAAGCAGGGCGGGCTGGCACGGCTGGCGCCGGTGGTGAACGGCCTGCTGCGGGCCTTCCTGCGCCGGCGCGAGGCCGGTGATCCGCTGCCGCAGCCTGCCGATCCGGCGGCGGCCCTGGCCCTGCGCCACTCCCTGCCGGACTGGCTGGCCGCCGATCTGCTGCACTGGCTGCCGGCCGAGCGGGCGGAGGCCTTCGGCGCCGCCTGCAATACCCCGCCAAGCCTGGATCTGCGCGTGAACCCCCTGCGCGCCAGCCGCGAGCAGGTGCTGGAGGCGTTCAGCGCCGCGGGCGTCACGGCGTCCGCCATCGACGGTCTGCCCTGGGGCCTCATGATCAGCGGCCGCAGCGGCGATCTGCGCCTGTTGCCGGGCTTCGCCGAGGGCCACTGGTGCGTGCAGGATCGCACCGCCCAGCGGATCGTGCCCCTGCTCGATCCCCAGCCCGGGGAGCGGGTGCTCGACGCCTGCGCCGCCCCCGGCGGCAAGAGCACCCACCTGGCCGAGGCCATGGGCGATCAGGGGCTGGTGCTGGCCCTCGATCGCGGCGAGGCGCGTCTGCGGCGGGTGCAGCGCAACAGCGAGCGGCTGGGGCTGCGCAGCATCACGACGCGCCATGGCGATGCGGCCCAGCTCGCCCAGGACGCGCCGGAGCTACAGAGCAGCTTCGATCGCATCCTCGTGGATGCCCCCTGCTCCGGCCTGGGCACCCTGGCCCGCCATGCCGATGCCCGCTGGCGCATGAATCCGGCCACCATTAACGAGCTGGTGAGCCTGCAGCGCCAGCTGCTGGAGGGCCTGCTGCCGCTGCTGAAACCAGGCGGGCGGCTGGTGTATGCCACCTGCACGGTGCACCCGCGCGAAAACGGCGAGCTGATCGCTGCGCTGCTGGCGGAGCACACCGCCTGGCAGCGGCTCGAGCAATGGCAGCTCTGGCCGGGAGAGCAGCAGGGAGGCGGCGATGGCTTCTTCGCAGCCCTGCTGCAGGCGCCTCAGGGGGCAGGCGGTGGAGCCACTGGCGGCGGTGGGGCCAGCACCGGTGGTGGCGCACTGGGCGCAGGAGCCGGCGCGGGAGCAGCGGGTGCCGCCGGCTGAGCGGAAGGTGCGCTTGGAGGAGCAGCGGGAGCATCCGGCGCCGGCGTTCCCTCGGGGATCACCCGCTCGGGAGCAGCAGCGCCTGCTGGCGGCCGCCAGCGGCCCTCGGCGGGCACCTCGGGCGCTGCAGCGGGCGCATTGTCGGCAGCCTGGCCGGGCTTGCGCGGCCGCAGCGCCTTGAGCGGGTTGAAGCGACCACTGAGCACCGGCTTCGGCGGGAACGGCCGCACCGGCAGATCCTTGACGATCGGCCGCATGTAGTCGGCCCAGGCCACCACCGCCACAGCGCTGGTGCTCTTGGTTTCGCGGTTGTTGTCGTAGCCCAGCCACAGGCCGGTGGTGAGCTGCGGGATGCCGCCGATGAACCACAGATCGCGCCCCCCCTCCGAGGTGCCGGTCTTGCCGGCCACCGGGCGGCCGGGCAGGGCGGCGCCGCCGCCGGTGCCGCCGTTCACCACCTGCTGCAGCATCCAGAGCATCGCGTCGGCGATGTCGCTCGGCACGGAGCGGCGGCCGCGGTCGCCATCGACGCGGCGGCTCCAGAGCAGTTCGCCGTTGGGGCCCAGAATCTCCTCAAACGGAGTGGGCGCCACATAAACGCCGCGGTTGAACACACCGGCATAGGCGGCGGTCATGTCGAGCACGGTCTGCTCGGTGGCACCCACCGCCAGGGGGTAGAAGCGGCCCAGCTCGCGACTGATGCCCAGGCTCTTGGCGGTGGCGATCACGCGATCGAAGCCCACCTGCTGCAGCAGAGCCACCGCCACCGTGTTCAGCGAGTTCTGCATGGCGCTCCACATCGGCACCGAACCCACCGCCCGGCCGCCGAAGTTCTTGGGGCAGTAGCCGCCGAAGCAGCGATTGGTGCCGTTGATCACCGTCTCCGGCTTCATGCCCTCCTTGAGGGCGGCGAGGTAGACGAACAGCTTGAACGTGGATCCCGGCGAGCGCAGGGCCTGGGCGGCGCGGTTGAACTGGCTGGTGTTGAAGTCCTTCCCGCCCACCATCGCCCGCACCAGGCCGGTGCCCGGTTCGATCGAAACGATCGCCCCCTCCATGGCACCGGAGGTGTGGCGGTTGATCGTGGCCTGGGCCTGCTCCTGCCAGGCCAGGTTGAGGCTGGTGCGGATCGTCAGGCCACCCACCTCGAGATCCTCGGGGCTGAGCACCCGCGGCAGCTCCTGCGCCACCCAGCTGGTGAAGAAGGGGGCGCGGCTCGTCCAATACTTCGGCTCCGCTGGCTTGAGCAGTAGGGGAGCGGCCGTGGCGCGGGCCAGCTGGCTGTCGTCGATGAAGCCGGCCTCACGCATGCGCCGCAGCACGGTGGCCCGCCGTTCCAGCGCCAGATCAGGGTTCACCAGCGGCGAATACACCGACGGCGCCGGCGGCAGGCCGGCGATCAGTGCTGCCTCCGGCAAGGTCAGCTGGTCGGGCGTCTTGGAGAAGTAGATCCAGGCGGCATCGGCGACGCCATAGGCACTGGATCCGAGATAGACGACGTTCAGGTACTGCTCAAGGATCTGCTGCTTGCTCAGCTGGCGCTCGAGCTTGCCGGCAAGCAGCGCCTCCTTCAGCTTGCGCACGATCGTGCGGTCCTGGCTGAGGAACACCGTGCGGGCCAGCTGCTGGGTGATCGTGCTGGCACCCTCCTCCACCGAGCCCTGGCGGAGGTTGCGCAGCATCGCCCGGGCGATGCCCACCGGATCCACCCCATCGTGCTGATAGAAGCGTCGGTCCTCGGCGGCGATGAAGGCCCTCTGCACAAGCTGGGGCATCTGGCCGGCCGTCACCTTGTCGCGCGTGGCCGGCCCCAGCTTCTGAATCACCTGACCGTCGGCCGACAGCACCGTCACGGTGCCGGGACGGTTGTAGCTGTTGAGCCGGCGAACGTTGGGCAGCAGGCTATCGACGCCCTGAACGAGCAACGCCTGCCCGAGGGCCACCACAAGGCCCGCTCCTGCACCGACCAGACCGGCGGTGAGCAGCTGGCGACGCCGCCCCTGATTCACATCACCACCAGGCCGCTGTGGCCGATCGCCAGGGCCGTCACCAGCATCCCCAGCACCAGGAAGGGCTGAGCGCTGGCCTGATACTTCACATCAAACGCCACGGGATCACGCAGCAGCCAGATGTCCTGGAAGGTGATCTGGGGAATGATCAACAGCACCAGGAGCACCGCGGCGAAATGCTGGCCGATGGCGATCAGAACAGCAACCATCGCCAGCTGAAAAACATCAATCATGCCGGCGCTGATCCAGCTGGCCCGCTCGATGCCGAACACCACCGGCAGGCTCTGCAGGCCCAGGGCGCGATCGCCCTCAACGCTCTTGAAGTCGTTCACCACGGCGATACCGAGGCCAGCAAGTGAATAAGCCAGGGTGAGCAGGGCGGTGGTCCACGTGAGCTGGCCGAACAGGGCCTGCCCGGCCCACCAGGGCAGAGCGATGTAGCTGGCACCGAGGGCGTAGTTGCCCAGCCAGCCGTTCTGCTTGAGCTTGAGCGGCGGGGCGGAATAGATGAAGCTCACGAAGGAGCCTCCCAACGCGAGCAGGAACAGCACCGGCGTGCTGTGCCCGGCCCAGAGATCGAGGCCGTAAGCCACGCCGAGACCAGTCAGCAGCAGGATCCAGATCTGCACCTTCACCTGCCAGAGCGGGATGGCGCCGGAGGGAATCGGCCGGTAGGGCTCGTTGATCGCGTCGATCTCGCGGTCGTAGTAGTCGTTGATGGTCTGCGTGTAGCCGGCCAGCAGCGGCCCGCTCATCAGCATGCAGGCGATCGAGGCACCCACCTCAGGCAGCCGCCAATGGAAGTTGCCGGAAGCTGCGGCGCCGCAGAGAACGCCCCAGATCAGAGGAATCCAGGTGACCGGCTTCATCAGCTGCAGCCGAATCTTCCAGATGCTGGAGGTGCCGCTGGCACCCTTCATGCCAAGCAGCTGCCGGGCGGCGGCGCCGCTGGCGGCCGTGGGATTCGGGCTATCGCTCACGCTGCGGTGATCTCGTCGTCGAAGAACCAGGTGGTGGTGCCGTTGCTGAGCTTCACCACCACGCCGATGCCCTTGCCGTCGGTCACCTTGAAGTCGGTCACGGTGGCGGAGGCGTCGGCCTGGAGGGCGGCCACCAGGTCGGCGGGGATGCGGTCGCGCACCCGGGTGACGCGCACCTTCGAGCCGATGGTGATGGCAGCCTGGGACATGGCCGGCGCAGCTGAAAAGTGGCGCCAGATTAACCCCCGGGGCCCGGCGCCCCTTGCCCCGCCTCGCGCTGTTGCCCCCCATGGTCGCCAAACGGATCATCCCCTGCCTCGACGTGGCCGATGGCCGGGTGGTGAAGGGGGTGAACTTCGTGGGCCTGCGCGATGCCGGCGATCCGGTGGAGCTGGCCTGCCGCTACAGCCGCTCAGGCGCCGATGAGCTGGTGTTCCTCGATATCGCCGCCTCCCACCAGGGCCGCGCCACGCTGGTGGATCTGGTGCGCCGCACCGCCGAGGCGGTGACGATCCCGTTCACGGTGGGCGGAGGCATCAGCAGCGTGGAGGGCATCACCGAGCTGCTGCGCGCCGGTGCCGACAAGGTGAGCCTCAACTCCTCGGCCGTGCGGGATCCACAGCTGGTGGCCCGGGGTGCCGAGCGCTTCGGCTGCCAGTGCATCGTGGTGGCGATCGATGCCCGCCGCCGGCCCGGCGCCGAACCGGGCTGGGATGTGTATGTGAAGGGCGGCCGCGAGAACACCGGCCTCGATGCGGTGGCCTGGGCGCAACGGGTGGTGGACCTGGGGGCGGGCGAGATCCTGCTCACCTCGATGGACGGCGATGGCACCCAGGCGGGCTACGAGCTGGAGCTCACCCGCGCCGTGGCCGATGCGGTGGCGGTGCCGGTGATCGCCAGCGGCGGCGCCGGCTGCATCGATCACATCGCCGCTGCCCTCGCCGGCGGCCCGGATGGCGGCCACGCCTCGGCGGCCCTGCTGGCCTCGCTGCTGCACGACGGTGTGCTCACCGTGGAGGCGATCAAGACCGACCTGCTCGAGCGCGGCCTGAACGTGCGCCCGCTCGAAGCCGAGATCGCGGGGGCCTCGAGCTGAGCCGCGGCCCTCGCGCGGCAAGCCGTTACGTCCCGTTACAGTCTTCTCAGATACCAGAGTGTGCCGCCGTGACGGCGTTGCTGCAGTCCAACTCGACAGCGCTGGCGGTTGCGCTCGTGCTGGCCGTGGTGGCGATGGTGGCCTGGGCACTGCAGCTGATGCAGGCCGCCTCCGAGCGGCACGAATTTTCGCTGATGCTGGCCGGCTGCATGGTCTGCTCGGCCGCCGTGGGGCTGGCGGCGGTGATGGTGATGACCTTCACCAGCGCCGATCGCCTCGAAGCCCAGGGTTTCCTCAGCCGCTCCGCCGCTGGCGAGCTGGAACTGGTGGGTGGAGGTGTCAGTCTCGATGCGATCTCCCTGCCCTGGGATGCCGCCAGCGAACCCCAAGCCTGACGCCGATGCGGTGCGCGCACTGTTCGAGCGCGTCGCCCCCAGCTACGACCGCCTCAACGATCTGCTGAGCCTCGGCCTGCATCGGGTCTGGAAGCGGCAGGCCGTCGCCTGGCTGCAGCCCCGGCAAGGGCAGCGCCTCCTCGATCTCTGCTGCGGCACCGGCGATCTGGCCCTGCTGTTGGCGGAGCGGGTGCGGCCCGGTGGTCTGGTGCTTGGCCTCGATGCCGCCGAGGCGCCCTTGGCGCTGGCGCGGCAACGGGCCCGCCTCCAGCCCTGGCTGCCGCTGGAGTTCCGCCAGGGCGATGCCCTGGCCACCGGCCTAACGGAGGGCTGGGCCGATGCGGCCGTGATGGCCTATGGCCTGCGCAACCTGATGGATCCCGCGGCTGCCCTGGTGGAGCTGCGGCGCCTGCTGCGGCCGGGCGGCCGGGCCGCCGTTCTCGATTTCAACCGCCCCGCCGATCCCGCCGGCGCCACCGCCGGCTTCCAGCGCCTCTACCTGCGCCGCGTGGTGGTGCCCCTGGCGCGCCAGGCCGGGCTGGAACCCGAATACGCCTATCTCGAAGACAGCCTCAGCCGCTTCCCCACCGGGGCGGAACAGGAAGCGCTCGCCCTCGCCGCCGGCTTCAGCTCCGCCCGCCACCGCCTGCTGGCCGGCGGCCAGATGGGGCTGCTGCAGCTGCTCGTCTGAGCGGCCTGCCCACCGCCGTCGACAATGGCGACACGACCCGGCCCGCCGCTCCGTGCACTTCCAGGACATCATCCAGACCCTGAACCGTTTCTGGGCGGAGCGCGGCTGCCTGATCCTCCAGCCCTACGACACCGAGAAGGGCGCCGGCACGATGAGCCCCCACACGGTGCTGCGGGCGATCGGGCCCGAGCCCTGGGCCGTGGCCTACCCCGAACCCTGCCGCCGCCCCACCGACGGCCGCTACGGCGACAACCCCAATCGGGCCCAGCACTACTTCCAGTACCAGGTGCTGATCAAGCCCAGCCCGGATGCGATCCAGGAGACCTACCTGGCCTCGCTCGAG
>CAIZNP010000202.1 GCA_903934375.1 uncultured Synechococcaceae cyanobacterium | reverse complement strand
CCGATGAATGTCACGGACAGGTCCGGCCGGCCGCCGCTCTCCCCGCAGGAGGGCTGGATCAGTGATGGCCGTCAGGTCCTGCATTTCCAGCCGCGCCGCTACGACCGCTGGAGCCAGTCACTGGAGGTGACGCTCGGGGAGTTGATTCCCGGGGAGGCGGCACCCCTGCTGAAGCGGCGCAGGGAGCTGACGCGGGAGCAGGCGATGAAGCTTTGGGCCCAGAAGCGCCGGGCCGGTTGGCGTGCCTGTCCACCTCAGTGGATCCCACCGCGGCCGCCCAGGGCTTGAATGAAACCACCGCACCCGGATCGGCCCGCCAGCATGGGGATACCCGTGATCACCCCGTGCTTCTGAACCCGTTCTGTCCGTTCAGCACGGCAAAGGTGCTCGCCCTCAAGGCCACCGTGCTGCTGCTGCTCACCCTGCTGATCAAGTCCAGGGTGCAGATCGCGGCCGGCTCGGCCTTGGGGATCTTCCTGCTGTTGCTGCAGACCCTGGTGTTCCTGGCCATCAGCGGTGGCTTGGTGCTGGCGGCTGGTGGAGCAGCGGTCTATGCCACCCAGCGGCGCCGGCCGGCCGCAGCCTGAGCCCGAGCCATGGCCGTTGAAGTCGCCCTGGCCATGCTGCAGCGGGATGGTCGCTGGCTGATGCAGCTGCGCGACGAGATCCCCACGATCGTCGCGCCCGGCTGCTGGGGACTCTTTGGCGGGCACCTCGATCCGGGCGAAACGCCGGAGCAGGCACTGCGGCGGGAGCTGCTGGAGGAAATCAGCTGGCAGCCCCTCGCTGTGGAGCTGGTGATGGTGCATCACATCCATAGGCGCACGGCCTATGTGTATCGAGGTGAGCTGTCCGTGCCGCTGGAGCAGCTGCAGCTGCTGGAGGGCCAGGACCTGGGCCTGGTGAGCCCGGAGGAACTCCTGTCGGGATCGATCTGGAGCACCAAGCTCGCAGCCCATCGCCCCCTGGCCGATGGACTGCTGGAGGTGATGCAGCACGTACTCCAAGAAGAGGGCTGACCACAACAAAGCCTGAAGCGTTGGACCTGCCCTTGCCAGGTCAGGAGAGCCAGCCACGCCCAGCGGCCAGGCTTGAGGCTTGCTGCACCGCCTCGATGCAGCGCTGGGCCCGGAGTTTGGCATCGTCCTGCCCCTGGGCTCGTAGCAGGTAGGCCTCCATCGCCTCAGGCGTCTCGACCAGGGTCAGCAGGCCAGCAGTTCGCGCCGAGAGGGAGCCATCAGCAAGCAGTCGGCTCACCAGGGCGTGCTGCCAGAGCTGCTCCCCGGTGGAACGGGGAGCGAACAGCTCTCTGTGCAGAACCTCAAGCAGCGACTGCTTGAGGGCATCGAGCTGGCCCGGCCGCAGACGGCGGCTGTTGGGCAGGCCCTCTGCTGGGCCAGCTGGGGGTGCGGCGGCGCGATCGGGCGTGTGCTCCACGCTCCAGCTCAGACCGGTGCCCGGCAGCCCCACGGTGGTGCGGGCCCCGCCGCTGCGGCTCACCGGGATG
>CAIZNP010000201.1 GCA_903934375.1 uncultured Synechococcaceae cyanobacterium | reverse complement strand
CTCGGATTCAGGGTGTGAACCATCAACGCCAGGTCGGACTGACCTGAGCGTTCCCGCTGAGCGGCCCCGTTAGGCGGCCGCCAGCGCTCAGCCGTGGCTGGGCAGCTCCGAGGTGCGCAGCATGGCGCTGAACCACAGGCAGCTCAGGATCACCGCGGCCAGAACGCCGGCGGCCACGCTGACGCGCACCATCAGCAGCGGCACCAGGATCGGCACCACCAGGGCGCCGGCCAGTGGCGTGAAGGCCACCAAGGCCTTCACAGCGCTGGCGGGCTGAGCCTCGGCTTGGTTGGCATGTGAGCCCATTGGCCCCTCAGAACCATTCGGCTACAGCCTGATCGCTGGGGTTGCTGTTGTCTTCCGGTGTGCGGCGATCGAAATGCAGGGTGATGTTGCGCTTCTGCTCGCCATCGGCGGCAACGGCCTCGATCGGGTAGATCTGCTGCCCGTCGCGGAACGGCACCTGGATGCGGAAGGTGCCGTCGCTCGAGAGGGGCACCTCTTCGCCGCCGATGGTGAGTCGGGCTGAAGGGTCGGTGGCGCCGTACACGATCAGCTCGGCGTCAGCCACCAGCCAGAAGGCCCGCTGGCGCGGTGCCACCACGCCCGATCCCGATTCGCTGCGGCCGCTGGCCCACACGCCGGCACCCGACGCATTGAGACCTTTGGAGCCGCCGGACTCCTCCAGCTCATGGAAGGCCTCCGAGCCGCGGCCGAGCCGGCGCCAGCCCACCGTTGCTGTCTGGTAGAGACGCTCGTGCAGGCCGGTGTCGCTGGCTGCGGGCGCACTCGGTGCCACGGGTGTGGCAGGGGTGTCGAGCGAGAAGGGCACGAACTGATCCAGGATCTGCTCGCTAGGGTGCAGGGCCGGCACCCGCGCCACAGCGGAATAGGCCAGGGAGATCCAGCCGCCGCCATTGCGGCGGTAGCCCAGCTCAACGCGGTAGTCGCGGTCGCTCAGGGGCACCGGCAGGTACCACTCGGTGGCATGGCTGTCGACAGGGACCTCCTGCATGGTGTGGGGGTGGCTAGAGCCCCCGCTCAGACCGGTGACGTCGGCCACCCGGAGGCACAGCTGGGTGGCACCCACCTTGAAGGCCTCCTGGCGGTCGGCCTCGGAGATCTCCCAGAACACATACGCCCACTGGGGATCGCGAGGCAGAAAGACAACGCGGGTATCCGCCAGCGGTGGCAGTTCCGTGGCCAGCTCGGGCTCCGCGATGGCCACTCCTCCCTGGCGACGTCCGATCGCGTTGACCAGCTCTTCCTTCGTTTTGCGGCTGTACAGGGTGACGCCCAGTTCACTCGCCACCTGGCGCAGCTGGCGCAGGGTCAAGCGTGCTAGTGAGGAAAGGGACTGACTCACCGTATCTGCAGGTTCTGTTCGGGATCAGTCTGCCGACGTTCGCCCCGATCCTGTCCGCCCTGGGCTTGGGGGTCAGGATCTCATGACCACAAGTCCGATCTCGCCGGCCACGAGGCAGGCACAAAAAAGCGGCGGGTTGCCCCGCCGCTCCGAGTGTTCAGCTCAAGTGTTCAGCTGACTGCAGCTGGGCTCACACTCAGGCTCAGGCTCAGCGGCCGAGGCTGCGGTAGGGCACCTTGGCGAGGTAGTCGATTTCGGCACTGCCGGTGGCGGCGCTGCCGCGCAGGGCGGGCAGGGAGCGCACCCAGGACATGTAGTCCTGCGGGTAGCCGCCGCGGCGCTGCAGGGAGCGCTCGGGAATGCGGCGGGCGGTGCCGGTGTAAACGATCTGGGGGAAGCCCAGGATGCCGCGGTAGTAGCTCTCGTAGCGAGGGCTGGTGATGTTGAAGGGGGTCTCGCCCAGGTCACGGCTGCCCACCACGCGGTTGCGGTGGTAGGGCACGGTGTCGTACCCGAAGGCGTCGAGGTACTCCTGAGAATTCAGGATGTCGTCGACCATGCCCTTGACGCCGCGCGTCATCAGCACGGCGGACCAGGCGATCTCTTCAGACTTGCCGTGGGTCTTGCGGCCCAGCAGCTTCTCCACCAGGTGGCGGGCCACCCGGTAGTTGCTGTTCAGCGTGTAGAAGCTGCGGTTGAAGGTGTCCGACAGGCACAGGGAGCGGATGAAGTCCCGCACCGTGATCTGGCCGTCGCGCAGCTGGCTTTCCAGGGTGCGGTCGCGGTCGACCTTGAACGCGTGGAAGAAGATCTGGCGATAGGCCGCCTCGATCACGAAGTTCTGGTTTTCGCGATCGAAGGCCTTGTCCAGGGAGGCAGCCTTCGGATCCTCGTCCGAACCGACCCGGAGGGGATCCACACGGGAGTTCTGCGTGGTGGGCGCGTAGTTCAGCAGAGGCAGGGCCACTCGTGCTTCAGGCATCCGTCGTGGCCGATCGTAGAAGTGAGGCCTCGGCTGGACTGAGCGCTCTCAGCCAGGACTCACAGTCCGTAACGTTCCCTACCAGCCCAGCGGTGAGAGAGCGCCCGCCTTCTCCAGGCCGGCACCAACGGCCGCTCCGACGGCTCCGTCGCTGATTCCGTCTTCGGTGCAGCGGGTCTCGATGCAGAAGGAGGCGGTGTTGGAGAGCCCCTCCACGGTGCTGCTGCGCAGGCGCACGTTCGGGCCTGCGAAGGAGAAGCGCTCCCAGGAGCTCATCGTTTCGTAGCCGGTGCTGAGCAGCAGGCCGTCGCGCTCATCCATGCGGAAATGCCCCGCCACCGGTGCGGTCTCGGCGTAGCCGCGGTCGCGCAGCAACAGGCCGGCGCGGCCCCGCTCATCCGTGGGGATCAGGCCGAACAGGCTCTCGCCCTCATGGGCCTCACCGGCCTTGTCCCAGGCCATCGAGCCGCTCCAGCGCACCCGGCAGCCGCCCACCAGGCCGGCGGGGTCCTGCCCGTGCAGAGCGGCGATCGCCTCCAGCCGCTCATCGCCCAGCGCCAGCTCCTCAACCACGATCAGCGAACCGCCCGCTTCGGCGCGCCGGTGCAGGAGATGGTGGCTGCTGCGCTGGGAGCGCCAGCGGCCGCAGCTCAGCTGGAAGAAGCTGAGGGCATCGGCGATCGGGAGGCTCACGGGCCGGCGGCGGTTGCAGCGATGATCGCAAGCCGCCGTCGCCCGTCGCCGTTCCGTGGCAACCCCCGTGCTCACGGGCGCCCTGGCGGCGCTGGCGGCCGCGCTGTGCTGGACCCTTGCCAGCAGCCTCTGGCACCGCCTGCCCACCTCCCTCTCGGCGGTGCAGCTCAACCTGCTCAAGAACCTGCTGGCCCTGGTCCTGCTGGCGCCTGCCCTGGCGCTGCAGCCCTGGCGGGTCGGCTGGGCTCCGCTGCTGTTGCTTGCGGCCAGCGGGGTGCTCGGCATCGCCCTCGGCGACAGCCTCTACTTCGCCGCCCTCCGCCGGCTCGGCACCCGCCGCTGCCTCACCCTGGATGCCGGCGGGCCCGCCGTGACGGCCGTGGCTGGGTTCCTGTGGCTGGCGGAATGGCCCAGTCCGCGCCAGTGGCTGGGGGTTGGCCTGATCAGCCTGGCGGTGCTGCTGGTGGCGCGACAGAAGCCCGAACGATCCCCGGCCGCTGGCCTGGCAGTGCCGGCGGCGGCGCAGCGGCTTGGGGTGGTGCTGGCACTGGGGGCCCTGCTCTGCGGGAGCGGCGGAGCCCTCCTGGCCAGGGCGGCACTGCGCGCCGGCGAGCTGGATCCGCTCCAGTCGGCCGTGCTGCGCCTGGCGGCGGCCAGCCTGGTGCTGCTGCCCCTGCTGCGGGGTGTGCCGGCATCACCGCCCAGGCCACGGCCGGCGCAGCGGCGCTGGCCGCTCTGGCTGGCGGCCACCCTGCTGGGCACCAGTGCCGGCATTGCGCTCCAGCAGACGGCACTGCAGCACCTGCCGGGGGCCCTGGCCGTGGCCCTGATGGCCACGGCGCCGGTGATGGCGTTGCCCCTGGCGCCGTTGGAGGGGGATCGGCCGGGCGTCACCGGTGTGCTGGCGGCGTTGCTGGCCCTGGGGGGCGTCAGCTGCGTGGTGGTGGGCTGAGGCCCGCCTCCGCGAGGCGCCGGTCGGCGCTGGCCTTGCCCCAGGCCACCAGGTCGGCCATGTCCAGGCTCAGGGGGGCTTTGCCCTGCTCCTGGCCGATCTGATCAAGCTGCAGGGCCGCCTTGCTCAGCTGCTCCACCAGCACGGGAATGAAGGCGGGATCGGCCACAAGGTTGGGCTGCCGCTCCGCCCAGGCGGTGAGGGCGGCCTGATCAGGCCGTTCGGCGGCATCGCCGCTCACCTGCTGCAGGCAGCGCAGGCTGTGGGCCAGCAGGCGTAGGTGATGCCGCTCCAGCGTGGGCAGCAGGCTGCTCTCCAGAACCTCCAGATCCTGCTCGCTCAGCACGCGCTGCCAGAGCTCTCGGGCAGCTGCAGGCGGAAGCCGCAGGCGTGACCACCCTCCAGGAGCCAGTTGACGCGCTCCACCTCGCAATCCGGGAAGGTGTGGCGGATCAGCTGCAGCTCCTGATCACAGATGCAGGGGAACTGCTCAGCGATCTTCATCACCGAGCAGTGGAACTCACTCATCACCCAGCCATGCCCCTCGGGATCGGGACGCAATTCGGCCACGAAGCCTTCACTGCGCCGCAGCTCCACCAACCGTTCGAGGCGGGCCTGGAGGGCACCGGCGCCGATGCGCCTGCGGTAGTCCGCCGCTTTCTCGGCCGCCTGGCGCTGCAACAGGTCCTGCACCATGTCGGGCGGGAGGCTGGCGGCCATGGAATTGAGCAGTCCCAGAGCGAAATCGTCGCTGCCATCAGGAAAGTGACCGCGGCCGGCGGTGGTGAGCCGCCAGCGGTTGCT
>CAIZNP010000200.1 GCA_903934375.1 uncultured Synechococcaceae cyanobacterium | reverse complement strand
GGATGCGGCCCTGGGGCAGGCGAGCTGGCTGCGCGATGAACTGGTGGCCGCCTGGGACCGGGAGATCAGTGCCGGCGGCGAACTGCCCTGAACGGTCGCCCCTCAGGCGAAACGGCGGCGGCCGTCGTTGAAGCTGGCGAAACTGACGTTGTCGCGCTCCCGGGTGCCGACAGCGCCCTCGGACTGGCTGAGCTTCCAGACGTTGCGGCTCAGGCGCCGCGCCCGCAGCCCACCACGCTCCACCGCCTCACCACCGGGACGGGCACCCATCAGATAGGTGACCTCCGCCGTGGACAGGGGAGCGCCGGTGCGCAGGGCGAGATCGGTGAGCTCGAGGCGCTGGCGCAGGCTCGCCACATCACAGCTGCCGCCGTCCTCAGCTTCGCTCCACATCCAGGGCAGCTCGCCACTGGCGGCCATCTTGCGCATCAGGCCCATGCCCACCAGGGCGAGGGCCTGCTCCGGCTTCACACCGCTGAGCTCATCGGCGGCAGCGGCGTAGGACGCCTCCTGCAGAGGCCGGCTGTCGTTGGTGGAACCGGTGGAGGCGGAGCGCTTGGCAGCCACGGGCACAACGGCGGGGGGAATAGCCGGAAGGTACCGGCTGCAGGCGCCGGCGCAAGGGCCAGGATCAGCTGCGGCGCAGCCGGTTCGGCGCCTGCCCAAACCAGTCGCCCAGATCGCCGGGATCCTCCGGATCGGGTCGGAACGGTGGGGCGGGATCCACGCTGCCGAGATCCAGCTGCGCCAGCAGGCGATCCACCCCATAGCAACGGAGCGCCTGCTGCTGGCGCCGGGCCTGATGCAACCAGCCGGCCACAGCCTGGTTGCGGTCAGCGAACTTCTGCACGTCGATGCGCTCCTCCAGGCTCACCGGCTGGTCCTCGCCGATGCGGCGCAGGATCTCCTGGAGACGCAGGCGCGTGGCAGGCGTGAGCATCGGATCAACGGCGGTGAGGCCCTTGTTAGCCACGTCCCGGCCGGTCGATGTGGCCTGCGCCACCGTTTGCTGCCGACGTCAGCGTCCGATGATCCAAGCGCCGAGCGGTAAGATCGCCGGGCTCCTGCCACCCGCCAGCTGAGGACCAGCGGCTGCCGGGCCCGCCGGAAACCATTCAGGCTGCGCTCTCCAGGCGCGCCAACCACCCCGGGAGCACGCCCCTTCCTTGGCTGACCGCACCTCCAGGCGACGCGCAGGCGCGGTGCAGATCACCGGAACATCCCTGGGGTTCAGCGGCAGCGGCACCCCGCTCGACGAGCTTCATCCGTCGGCGGCCAGCTGCGTGATCACGACCGACAGCGAAGCGCGGCTGGTGAGCCAGGCCAGCGCCGTCGAGTCGATCGAGCTGCGCACCTACGTCTTTCTCGATTCCCTGCAGCCGCAACTGGCGGCCTACATGGGCACCGTCAGCCAGGGCTTCCTGCCGATTCCGGGCGATGCCTGCCTCTGGCTGGAGGTCTCGCCGGGGATGGCGGTGCACCGTGTCACCGACATCGCCCTCAAGGCCAGCACGGTGCGTCTCGGCCAGATGATCGTGGAGCGGGCCTTCGGCTCGCTGGCGCTCTATCACCGCGACCAGAGCAATGTGCTCCACTCCGGCGACGTGGTGCTGGAGGCGATCGGCAGCAGCGTGGAACAGCGCACGCGCTGCAGCGTCACTTGGACCGAGGTGATCCGCGCCATCACGCCAGACCATGCGGTGCTGATCAACCGCCAGAACCGGCGCGGTTCGATGATCCAGGCCGGGATGAGCATGTACATCCTCGAAACCGAACCCGCCGGTTACGTGCTTCTGGCAGCCAACGAAGCCGAGAAGGCCAGCAACATCACCGTGGTGGATGTGAAGGCGGTAGGTGCGTTCGGCCGCCTCACCCTGGCGGGCTGGGAAGGCGATGTGAATGAAGCGGCGGCGGCGGCCATGCGCTCGGTGGAGCAGATCAACCGCCGCGCCCAGCGCTGAACGTCAGCGGCTCAACCCCAGCAGCCGCCTGAGCTCGGGGGCCAGGGAACGGGCTGCCTTGCCGCGACTGCCCAGCTTGTCCTTCAGGTGCTGGCCCATCTGGGCGTAGGTGAGGCCGGCCTCGCGCACCCAGAAGATCGGGTCGTAACCACCGCCATGGCCCACGGGTGCACTGAGAATCTGCCCGCGGCAGATGCCCTGGGCCTCGAGCACGGTGCGCCCACTGGGATCGGCGAGCGCCATGGCGCTGTTGAAGCTGGCACTGCGGTAGGGGGTGCTGCCCAGCTCGTGCAGCAGGCGGTGGATGCGCTCGTGATCGGTGCGGGCATAACGGGCGGAGTAGAGGCCCGGGGCACCGCCGAGGGCATCCACTTCAAGGCCGGAGTCGTCGGCGAGGGCCCACTGGCCCGTGAGCTGCGCCACGGTTTCCGCCTTAAGCCGGGCGTTTTCCAGGTAAGTACGTCCGATTTCCTGGATCTCCAGCCCCTCGGGCTGCCGGCGTACCTCCAGGCCAACGGCGTCGAGCATCGCGCTGATTTCAGCCACCTTGTGGGCATTGCCACTGGCAATCACCAGCACCGGCGCTGCCTGGGGCACTGCCTGGCGCGAGGAAGAAGAACCCTCAGGGCGCACGGAACTCAATCGGGGCCGGCAGAGCCGCCCATTGTGGACCCTGGTGTGTTGATCTCGGACTGAGTGGGAGCGTGAGCTTGCTGTGAGCGTGAACTGGCGACGTGGGAGGGAGGTGAGAGGCAGGCTGGGTTGAACATTCCACCCCCCGGAAAACTCCAGGGGTGCCTGCCTCGCGAAAAACCGTAGGCAGGGGATCCAGCCAGGGCAAGCATCCCCGCCGTCATGTGTGCGGCGACGGACATGTTGCAGGAGGCGGCGTAGCGTTTCCTGATCTGGCACGCCGGGCCCGCATGGACACCAGCCTGGTTCTGCAGAACCTGCTCACCCCGCCGGTTCTGTTCTTCTTCCTCGGGGTGATCGCCGTGCTGGTGGGCTCCGATCTGGAGATCCCGGCACCGCTGCCCAAGCTGTTCTCTCTTTATCTGTTGCTGGCGATCGGCTTCAAGGGGGGCCTGGAGCTGCAGCACAGCGGCCTTGGTGGACCGGTTCTGCCCACGATCGCCGCCGCGGTGGCGATGTCGCTGCTGGTGCCGCTCTACAGCTTTGCGGTGCTGAAGCTGAAGCTCGATGGCTTCAATGCGGCCGCCGTGGCCGCCACCTACGGCTCGATCAGTGCGGTGACCTTCATCACCGCCGAGACCTTTCTCGAATCCCAGAAGCTGCACTTCGACGGCTTCATGGTGGCAGCCCTGGCGCTGATGGAATCCCCCGCCATCATCGTGGGGCTGCTGCTGGTGAAACTGGCGGCACCGGCGCGCAAGCAACGGCCCGGAGCCGAGGGCATGCAGTGGGGCGCCGTACTCAACGAGGCCTTCCTCAACAGCTCGGTGTTCCTGCTGGTGGGCAGCCTGGTGATCGGCGTGCTGGTGGCTAACTACAGCCCCAATAGCGTCGAGAAGATGCTGCCCTTCACCGACAAGCTGTTCTACGGAGTCCTCAGCTTCTTCCTGCTGGACATGGGCATCGTGGCCGCCCAGCGGCTGAATGACCTGCGCCGAGCCGGCAGCTTCCTGATCGGCTTCGCCGTGCTGATGCCGCTTTGCAACGCCCTGGTGGGAGCCCTGATCGCGAAGGGGCTGGGGCTCGAGCCCGGCAATGCCCTGCTGTTCACAGTGCTGTGCGCCAGCGCCTCCTACATCGCCGTACCGGCCGCGATGCGCATGACGGTGCCAGAAGCCAATCCCAGCTTCTACATCTCCACGGCGCTGGGTGTCACCTTCCCCTTCAACATCATCGTGGGCATTCCGCTGTACATGGCCCTGATCAACAAACTCCTCCCCGCTGCCGGCTAACGC
>CAIZNP010000199.1 GCA_903934375.1 uncultured Synechococcaceae cyanobacterium | reverse complement strand
TGCCGGTGCTGCGCGACCAGCCGGTGCTCAGCACGGAACTGGGCCGCCGCGCCCGCCAGCGCACCCTGGAGCGCTATACCCTGACGCGCAACATCGACCAGCTGGAGCGGCTGTATGCCGATCTGGTGCCGCAGGGCACGCTGGCGGCCTGAAATCCGGAGTCCACCGTCAGCGCAGGCCAGCCCAGCTCAGCTCAGCTCAGCGAAGGTCAGCCCAGCTCAGCGCAGCAGGCGGCGAACGCGGCGGCTGGATCGGGGGCGGCGGTGATGGGCCGACCGATCACCAGCTGACTGGAGCCGGCGGCAATCGCCTGGGCCGGCGTCAGCACGCGCTGCTGATCGCCATGGGCGGCGCCGGCCGGCCGGATGCCGGGCGTAACCAGGGCGAAGGGGTCGGGGTGGGCCGCCCGCAGCGCTTCAACCTCGAGCGGAGAACACACGCAACCGCCGATCCCGGCCGACGCCGCCAGCTGCGCCAGCCGCGGCACATAGGCCGGCACGGGCTCCGCGATGGCCAGCTCGCTGGCGAAGCGGGCCGGATCCCAGCTGGTGAGCACCGTCACCGCCAGCAGGGTGGGTGCCGGCAGACCGGCTGCCGCGGCCGACTCCTGCGCCGCGCCCTGCGCCGCCGTCAGGGCCTCACGGCCGGCGCAGGCGTGCACGGTGATCAGCTCAGCGCCCAGCCGGGCCGCGCTGCGGCAGGCACCGGCCATGGTGGCGGGGATGTCGTGGAACTTGAGATCCAGAAACACCCGCTGCCCCTGATCCCGCAGCTGCCGCACCACATCCGGCCCGCCGGCCACAAACAGTTCCAGGCCCACCTTCACCCAGCGCAGGTCGGGCACAGCCCGCGCGAAGGCCAGGGCCTGCTCCGGGGCCATGCCATCGAGGGCCACGATGATCCGATCGGCAGGATCAAAGCTGAAGCGCGTCGTCATCAACCCACCACCAGACGCCGGAACGTTTTCTTGCCCAGCTGCAGCACCTTGCCCTGCAGAGCCGCCGCATCAGCGAATTCTTGGTTCGGATCGGCCAGCTTCTCGCCATCAAGTTTCACGCCACCGCCCTGGATCTGGCGGCGGGCTTCACTGCTGCTGGCGCAGATGCCCACGGCGCTGAGCAGGTAGAAGGCCTTGGCGGGGAAGTTCACCGCCGCCAGCGATGCCTCCGGCACCTCGGCATCCGCAGCACCGCTGCCGCTGGCACCGCCCACCAGCGTTGCGGCATCGGCCTGGGCCTGCTGGGCGGCCTCAGCCCCGTGGCGCTGGCGCGTCACCTCCAGGGCCATTGCCTTCTGGCGTTCGCGCGGGTTCGCCGGCAGGGCCGCCAGGTCCAGATCAGTGAGCAGGGTGAGGTACTCCTCCACCACCGCATCGGGAACCTTCTCGAGCTTCGAATACATCGAGAGCGGGTCTTCGCTGAGGCCCACGGTGTTGCCAAGGCTCTTGCTCATCTTCTGCACGCCATCGAGGCCGGGCAGGATCGGCAGCAGCATGCCGAACTGGGGCCGCTGGCCGAAATGGCGCTGCAGGTCGCGGCCCATGGCCACGTTGAACTTCTGATCGGTACCCCCCAACTCCAGGTCCGAGCGGATCGCCACCGAGTCGTAGCCCTGCAGCAGTGGGTAGAGAAACTCGTGCAGGGAGATCGGTGTGCCGGAGCCGTAGCGGTTGGCGAAGTCCTCCTTGGCCAGCATCTGGCCCACGGTGGAGATGCCCAGCAGCTCGATCACCTGCGGCAGATCCAGCCCCGAGAGCCATTCACTGTTGCGGCGCACCTCCAGCCTGCCGGGGGTACTGAAATCCAGCAGGGCCCGCTCCGGATCCTGCCCCTGGCCCAACTGCTGCAGGTAGGTGGCGGCGTTGGCCTCCACCGCCTCGGCGCTGAGCTGCACCCGGGTGGCGCTCTTGCCGGTGGGGTCGCCGATGCGGGCAGTGAAGTCGCCGATGATCAGCACCGCGGTATGGCCGGCGTCCTGAAAGGTCCGCAGCTTGCGGAACAGGATCGAATGCCCCAGGTGGATGTCGGAGCCGGTGGGGTCGATGCCGAGCTTCACGCGAAGCGGCCTGCCGTCACGCTCGGCCTCCGCCAGCCGCGCGGCCAGCTGCTGATCGGCATCAGCCGCAGCACCCTCGGCCTGGCCGGCAGGGAAAAGGTCCGCCACCCCTCGCTCGAGAGCCTGCGGCAGTCCCCATGCGCCCCTGGCCATCACGTTCCGGATCGCCTCATGGCGCAGCAGTACTGGCCCCGGATCGTAGGCAGCGGCGTTCCGGCAGCCTCAGCCCTGCTTATCCAGCTCCAGCTTCATCCGCTCGAGCGTGCGCTGCATCTGCTCGAACATCTGCTCCGGGGTCAGTCCGAACTGGCCGAGCTGGGTGCGCAGCTGCTCCACGGTGAGCTTGGCCTGGAAGTCTTCCGAGAGCTCAAAACGCTTCATGAACACGCGGTAGCGATCCATCAGCGCTTCCATCCGCTCGATGAACAGCTTCTTGCCCTCGCGGTCGAACTTGCCGTATTCGCCGCCCAGCTGCATCAGCTGCTGGTAATCGCCGAACAGGCGCTTGGCGTCCTCCTGGACGATCTCGGAGTCGAAGAAGGCCATGGCAGTTCAGGCCGGCAGCTCCGATCGATTGTGCTGAACCGGCAACGGCCTGGGGAGTGCGGATCCACGTATCCGCGCGGTGGGGCTGCCACGGCCCGCAGCTCTGGACACATTGGAATTGCAACCCGGGCCGCATGGACTTCACCGATCTGATGGCGCAGATGCGCCGCAACACCGAGGCCAGCAACGGCCTGCTGGAGGGCACGCGGCTGGTGGCGGCCATGGGCAGCCGCTTGGCCCTGAGCCTGTTTGTCAGCGCCATCCGGCCGGGCGCGCAGCTGGTGGGGGCTGTCACCAGCGAGGCGGCCGCCTTGCAGCGGCTGGAGCAGCATCAGGCGGATCTGCTGCTCTGCACCGACCGGCTGGAGCAGGGACATGGCGCCAGCCTGGTTGCATCGGCCAAGCGGATCAGACCCCAGCTGCGCACGCTGCTGATCGTGACCCAGCCGCGGCGGACTGCACTGATTGAACAGGCCCTGCAGGCCGGCTGCGATGGCCTCTGCCTCGAGAGCAACATCGGCATGGGCACGGTGCTGCAGGCCCTCACCTGTGTGGATCTGGGTGCGGCCTACATCGACCGCGATCTGAGGGCGTCCCAACTCCACGGGCTCAGTGGCCTGGATGGACATCCCCTCACCCCGCTCACGCCGCGCGAGCGGGAGGTGCTGATGCTGATGAGCCAGAGCCTCAACAATCTGGAGATCGCCCAGCGGCTGGTGATCAGCCCGGAGACCGTCAAGAGCCACGTGCAGCGGATCATGACCAAGCTGCAGGCGCGGGATCGCCTGCAGGCGGTGCTTCAGGGGATCCGAGCCGGCTTGGTGGAGTGGCCGGAACCTCGTTAAGGTTCTGGCACGTTGCACCACCAGCCACAGGAGCCATGGCGCGGGGGCACTGGTTGGATCCCCTCGCCCGCAGCCTGCTGGTGGCCACAGGCCAGCTGCCGCCGCCTGAGAAGCCAGTCGAAGCCGCGGCAGCTTCCCTGGGCGAGCCCGCTGCAAGCGCCGCTGCTGGCAACAGCCACGACAACGGCGACGAGGACTACACCCAGGAGAAGAACGACCACCTCGAGCGTGACCTGCTGGAGCTGAAGCTGCGTCAGAACCCCGGCCTGCGCTTCCAGAGCCCTGCGGAGGTGCGCCATGCCGCCGCCCTCGGCTGGCGCCTGGATGTGAACCGCGCCACCGCCGCCGACTGGCAACGCCTGCCCGGTATCAGCCCCAATCAGGTGGATCTGCTGCTGCGGCTGCAGCGGGGTGGCGTGCAGCTGAGCGGCCCTGACGACCTGCAACGCCTGCTGGAGCTGCCTGCCGATCAGGTTGCCAGCTGGCAGCCGCTGCTGCTGTTCCGCTGGTACGGCGAAGGAGCTCCGGCGACGCCGCGGCCGCTGGCGGTGGATCTCAACCGCGCCGCCGCCGGCGAGCTGCAGCGGCAGTTGCCCCAGCTGGACGACGTGCGCCGCCAGCGCCTGCTGCGGGAGCGGCAGCGCGGCCCCTTCCGCGATCTAGCCGATCTGCAGGAGCGGCTGCAGCTGCCGCCGGCGGTGGTGGAGGAGCTGATCGGCAAGGTTCGATTCGGTCAGGGTCCGGCGGGGCCCGACCTGCCGCGGCCCGCCTGACGTGATGGCCGGCCGCGCCACACCTCGCCAGGGCGACCTGTTCGGCGAGCCCATCGGCACCGGGGCCAGCGGCGCCGGTGAGGGAGCGGCCACCCGCGGTCCGGAGCTGCTGCCGCTGCAGCGCCGCCAGCTGCTCGACTGGCAGGAGCGCCTGCGGGCCTTCCAGTCCCCCCGCTTCGAGGCGGTCGCCCGTGGCCACGCCATCAGCGCGGGCCAGATCGACCTGTTCAGCAACGCGGCGCTGGGACCGGCCGCCATGCTGCAGCGTCTCGACCCTCTGGCCCTGGCAGCGCAGCACCTGCAGTTCTGGCGCTGGCCGGAGCAGACCCCGGGCGGAGCCGCGCTCTACTTCGTGCTGGATCGGCCACCCCATCTGGACGGCCAGCTGCTGCTCTACGTGGGCGAAACCAGCCAGGCGGACAAGCGCTGGAAGGGTGAACACGATTGCAAGCGCTACCTGGCGGCCTACGGCGAGGCTGTGCAGCAGGCGGGGCTGGGCAGCGGACTGAGCATCCGCTTCTGGCGGGATGCCCCGGCGGAGGTGAAGCCGCGGCGGGCACTGGAGCAGGCCCTGATCCGCCACTGGCTGCCCCCGTTCAACAAGGAAACCCGCGGGCGCTGGGCCACCCCCTTCACCGCAGAGCCGGACTGATCCCCCAGCTCGGCCCACTTACCATCGCGCCCATCTGCCCAGCCCCGATGGCCCTCGCATTCCGCTGCAGCACCGCCTCACCCAGCGACTGGAGCGGCGATGCCCTGGCGGTGGGCCTGTTCGCCGGCGAGGCCGGTACCGCCACCCGCAGCGCCCTCGCCGAACAGTTCGGCGAGGCCCTGCTGGCCAGCCTCGAGCAGCGGCGCTTCAAGGGCAAACCGGGCGAATGCCTCAACCTGGCGCGCCTGGGCCAGAGCCCGGCAACCCTGCTGGTGCTGGGTCTTGGCGAGCCGGCCGGATTCAGCGGCGATCAGCTGCGCGCCGCCACCGCCTCAGCCTGCAAGGCCGCCGCCGCCGCGGGCGCCCAGTCGCTCGGGCTGGCCCTGCCCCTGGAGGGACTGGAGCCGGCCGCCGCCGCTGGGGCCATGGCCGAGGCCGCCCGCCTCAGCCTT
>CAIZNP010000198.1 GCA_903934375.1 uncultured Synechococcaceae cyanobacterium | reverse complement strand
GTGAGCCCAGTGCACCGCCCCAGGCGGATCTGGAGGCGAACACCTTCTTCCAGGAGCAACCGGTGCAGTCGCCCACCTGGGTGGTGATGGGGCAGCTCGACCCCGACCGGCAGCCACCGGAACCGATTGCGAAGCTGCCGGATCCGGCTTCGCGGCTGCCGGCACCGTTCGAACAGGCAACGGCGGCATTCGGGCTGGAGCGCACGCTCAGCTACGGCCGACTGCCCGGCGGTTTGGTGATGCTGAACTGGCCGCTGCACGGCAACGACTGGCACGCACAGCTCGAGGAGTTGTTTCAGCCCGAACCCCGGCGCCGGGCAGCCGTGTACGGCGCCATGCAGGACCACAGCCAGGCGTTTGCCAAGGCCCTGCAAGACGCATCCGCTGGCCTCCTGCGCCCTGCGGCCTGTTTCCCGGCCTACGGCAGTGGTGATGATGCCCTGGCGGGAGCGCAATCCCTGGCGCTGATGCCCTACTGGCGAGAGGGTCGCCGCCTGCTGGGTCGTGAGCTTGTGCTCGAGCAGCAGCTCCTGCCCCAGGCCACCGGTCAGGCCATCGCCTCTCCCCAAGCAGACTCCATCGCCGTTGGCAACTACGCCAACGACCATCACTATCCCGGTGGCGACTGGCCCCTCGCCGCCAAGAGCTGCCGCTGGGGTGGTCGCTGGAGCGGCACGCCCTTCACTATTCCCTATGGCTCCCTGGTGAGCGCCGAGCTGGAGAACCTGCTGGCGGCGGACAAGTGCTTCAGCACCAGCCACATGGCCAACGGTGCCACGCGACTGCAGCCGCTGATCCTGAACATCGGCCAGGCGGCTGGTGCCGCCGCTGCTCTCTGCATCCAGCACGTTTGCAACCCCGCCGAATTGCCGGTGCGCCAGCTTCAGGAGGCCCTGATTGCCGATCCGCACGCCCCAGCGGGTCCGATGCCCCTGTGGGATACCCCCTGGCACAACCCCGCCTGGGCCGAGCGGCAGCGTGCCGGCCTGGATGATCCCGCCCGGCTCACGAGCGGTGGCAGTCTCAGCGGCGCCGCTGCCGTTCTGGATCCAGCCGTGGCACCGGCAGAAGCCTGTGAACGCTTATGGCGCGGCGAACTGCGGCCCGATGGCACAGGCGGCTACCGGCTGCGGCTGAACAACACCAACGCACTGGGGTCTAATGCAGCGCCGGCAGCCGACTGGCCGGTGATCACCCTTGAGCCGGCTCTGCACCGCTGGCTCGGCGAGCTGAGCAGGCCGCGTCAGGTGGCTCTGATCGGCTGTGCCAACCCCTGGGGACCCTGGCTGAGGGTGTCGCGTCTGGCTGAGCCGCTCAGTTGAGCGCGCACACCAGCCGCAACTGGTCGCGCAGGCAATCCACCTGCTTCACCCGCAGCAGGAGCTGAACTCCCGGTGCCGCACCTGAGGGGCATTCCGCCGCCAGGTCGAGCGCCAGCTCCTCGATCCGCACCAGCCCCAGCCGATCCTGGGGCCGCAGCCAGCGCAGGAACTGCGCCGACCACTGCCCGCCGCGATGGGCCTCGAACCACACCTGCTGCCAGTGGCGCTGGTCCTCCCGAGAGATGCCGATGCCTTCGCGCACGGCGGTGTCGAACTGCTCCAGCAACTCCTGCAGCTGCTCGGTATTCAGCGGGGGGCTGCCATCCAGGATCGCTGCGATCTGACGTTGCACCACCAGATCGCCGTAGCGGCGGATCGGTGAGGTGGCCTGCACGTAGGCCGGCAGCCCCAGGCTGAAATGGGCAGCGGGTTGCGTGCCCATCAGGCCCCGGCTGAGGCAGCGCTTGATCGCCGCGAAGCGCACGGCTCCATCGGGCAGAGCCTGCAGCTCGGCGACGGCGGGCAGATCCGCCGGCAGCTGGCTCCGATAGGGCAGGGCAAGGCCATGCTCCATGCCGAAGCGTGCGGCGACGGCACCGGCAAGGATCATCGCTTCAGCCACCAATTGCCGGGAGGGGCTCGGTTCTGTGATCTCCAGCTGGGGCTCCCCCTCGTGGCTGCGGATGCGGCCCTCCGGCAGATCCATCAGCAGAGCACCGCGGGCCAGGCGCCATTGGCGGCGGCGTTCCAGCAGCCTGTCGAGGTCGGCGAGATCCGGATCCTCGGGGGGTGCCAGATCGATCAGTTCATCGGCATCGTTGTAACTGAGCCGGTAGGTGGGTTTCACCCAGCTGCGCTGAATGCTGGACGCACCGATCTCGCCGGCCTCATCGAGCTCCACCCAGAAGCTCCAGGCGGCGGAGCGCTTTCCCTGCCGCAGGCTGAATGGGCCATTGGAGAGCTCCTCAGGGAACATCGGCAGGTTGCCGACCGCCAGATAGAGGCTGCTGCCGCGGCGGCGCGCCTCAAGATCCAGAGGTGAGTCGGCGGCGATCAGTCGACCTGGGTCCGCCACATGGATCCAGATCCTCAGACTGCCGTCGCTGCGGCGCTCGAGGGCCAGGCCATCATCGATGTCGCGGGTGTCGTCATCGTCGATGGTGACGCAGTGCTGGCCGCTCAGATCCAGCCGTGTGGCATCGCCCGGCTGCTCCAGGTCAACCATCGCCAGCAGCCGTTGTGCTTCCGCCAGAAGCTCTGGCGCGAAGCCGCTACTCCAGGTGGTGCCCGCCAGCGACAGCAGCCGATGGCGGTCCCACTGGCCCAGTTCCACCAGCAGGTGGCGCAGATCACCGCGATCAGTGCGCAGATGCAGGGCACTCAGGCTCTGCCGCAGGGCCGGCTCCAGCTGGTCGGGTTCGATCCGGCCGGCGGCGAGCTGCTGCAACTGCTCGAGCCGCTCACGTTGCTCAGGCGGCAGGGCTTCCGCATCCACCGGCTGCCGGCGCCGCAGCAGGGCCTGCCAGCTCTGTTGGCGCTCGGCATGAAGCTGACGCCGCCGCCGCTCACGCCGTAATGACCTGAGCTCCGTCAGGGACCGGGCACTGATCTCCTCCTGTCGCCAGCGAAACCACTGTTGCGGTCCCACCAGCTCCAGCCAGCAGGCGGCCATCTGAGCCGCTGCGCTGCAGGGATCACCGGCGCTGCTCACCAGCTCGCTGAACTCCGCAAGGCTGACGGATTCGTCGGTCTCCTGCAGCAGCAGCCAGGCGGCAGCCCAGGCGCGCCGATCAGGCCGGGCCGCCTGCAGCGTTTCAGCATTGAGACGCCATGGCGAAGCCCCCAGCCGGGCCGGTGGCTCAACACCGGCAGGCAGGGGGCTCAGCAGTTGGACCTGCCGCTGGGGCAGGACCACGGGTTTGGCATCGAAACCAAGGTGCAGGCGCAGCTTGCTGCCCTGAACGGCTTCAACAATGGCCAGCTGGGCTCCGCGGGTCTCCTGAACGCCGACCAGGTCGCCGTTGTGGAACGCCGCGGAGCTCAGGGATCAGCCCTCGGGATTGACGAAGGGCAGCAGGGCCACGATGCGGGCGCGCTTGACGGCGGTGGTCAGATCGCGCTGCTGCTTGGCGGTGAGGCCAGTCAGGCGGCGGGGAAGGATCTTGCCGCGCTCGGTGATGAATTTCTTCAGCAGATCGACATCCTTGTAGTCGATCGGCTCACCGGGCTTGATCGGCGAGAGGCGCTTCTTGAAGAAGGAACTGCTCATGGGGGAACGGATGAAATGAACTACAGGAAGGCGGGGTCACGCCGCAGGGATCACTTGATCTCCTTGTGGACCGTCGACTTGTTGCAGTGGGGGCAGAACTTCTTCAGTTCAATCCGTTCGGTGGTGTTCCGGCGGTTCTTCTCTGTCGTGTAACGGGACACGCCAGGGGACCGCTTGGCGGGGTTGGACCGGCATTCCGTGCACTCGAGAGTGATCACGATCCGGACGCCCTTGTTCTTGGCCATGGAAGGACGTTGCGCCGCTGATGCGATGCGAGATGGACAGTGGTCAACAATACCTTGCCGCCTTCCAGCCTCTGCCTGGGTCGATCTCTAGAGTCGACCCCACAGTTGTCTGGTCATGCAATGCAGGTCTCGCTCCAATGGCTGCGGGAGCTTGTGGCCTGCGATCTGCCCAGCGACGCCCTGGCGGAACGGCTCTCGGTGGCCGGCTTCGAGGTCGAGGGGATTGAGGATCTGGCCGCCCGCGCTGCCGGCGTGGTGGTGGGCTACGTGGAAGCCCGCGAGCCCCATCCCAACGCCGACAAGCTGAGCGTCTGCACCGTGCGGATCGCCCCGTCGAACACCGCAACCACAACCGCCGCCCCCAGCACAGCAGAACCACTGCAGATTGTCTGCGGCGCCCGCAACGTCCGCGCCGGCATCCATGTGGCTGTCGCCACGGTGGGGTCGTACCTGCCGGCTGTGGACCTGACGATCAAGCCGGCTGAACTGCGTGGCGTCGCCAGCAGCGGCATGATCTGCTCCCTGTCTGAACTGGGCTTGGCGGACGGCTCCGACGGCATCGTCATCCTCGATGAAGCCCTCAAAGCCGTGCCCGCCGTCGGCAGCCCCATCGGCCCGCTGTTCGGCCTCGATGATCAGGTGCTGGAGCTGGCGATCACCGCCAACCGACCCGATGGCCTGTCGATGCGCGGTATCGCTCGCGAGGTGGCCGCCCTCACTGGCAGCACGCTCAACCTGCCGGCGGCAGCCCCTGCCGTGACAGCCAGCGATCTGCCGGTGGCGGCCGCTGTGCAGAAACGCATCGAAGCGGGCGGTCTG
>CAIZNP010000197.1 GCA_903934375.1 uncultured Synechococcaceae cyanobacterium | reverse complement strand
GTGCCGAAGGGCAGTCAGGACATGGTGGCCGCCGCCCTGCGCTCGGTGTTCGTCCAGCAGGACGAGCCGGCGGTGGAGCAGCAGTGGGATCAGGTGATCACGATGCTCACTGAAAGATATCCGGCTGCCTAAGGCCCAAGCGCTCCGATGGGAACAACCAGCACGCCATCAGCCCGGCGATAGCCGTACCCCTTGCCGCAGATCACCGCCAGAAAGGTTGGTGTTCCCGAGCGTTCGTGATCAATCCGCTCCGAGAAGCGTTTCAGGCTGGCGGCGGCCTGGTCCACCTGCCCTTCGCCCAGCTTGATCTCGATCGCTCCCCAGCGCCCATCGATCAGCTGAACGATCGCATCCACCTCCACGCCGTAGTCATCGCGGTAGTGGAACACCTCGCCCTCCAGCGGTTGGCTGAGCACACGCAGATCGCGGATCACCAGCGATTCGAACAACTGCCCGAACCACTCCAGGTCCTGGAGCAGGCGCTCCGCAGAAGCGCCCATGGCAGCCATCGCCAGTGATGGATCCACGAAGTGACGCTTCGGCGCCTTGCGCAGCCGTGCACGGGAGCGCAGGTGCGGGGCCCAGGCTGGCTGATTCTCGATCACCATCAGCCGCTCCAGCGCCTGGAGGTAGCCACTCACGGTGCGCTCGTCCAGGGGGCCATCGGCGCCACCCGTGTCCGCGGCCAGCGTGGAGAGCTTCGCTTCGGTGGCGCAATGGCGGCCCAGAGCGCGCAGCAGGGCCCCGACCCGGACGGGATCGAGGCGTCGTTCACCCACCCGGCTGATGTCGACCTGCCGCACCTGCTCGAGATAATCTCTGGCGGCAAGGGCTGCGGCCTGCAGCGACCGGCCCTGCTGGGCCGGCCAGCCGCCGCGGGCAATCAGTGCACCCAGGTCCTGCAGCGTCAGGCCCGGATCCGCGACGGCCGGAATCTCCCCGTTGAACAGCTGGCGCAACGAGATCGAACCAATGGAGGCACCGGTTTCGAACAGGCTCATGGGCCGCATGCGCAGGAACGCGAAACGACCGGCGCCGGTATGGCGGCTGGCATCATCCGCCGGGACCGCTGAGCCGGTGAGCAGGAACTGGCCGGGCTGATTGGCGCGATCGACGGCCCGACGGACCTGATTCCAAAGCTCTGGAGCCATTTGCCACTCGTCCAGCAGGCGCGGCCGGGATCCCTCCAGCACCAGAGCCGGCTCCACTGCCAGTACCTGGCGCGCAGCCTGGTCGATGTCGAGCAGCACTGCAGAAGCAGCCTGCTGAGAGGCCGTCATCGTCTTGCCGCAGGCCTTGGGGCCTTCGATCACCACGGCCCCGGCGGATCCCAGCAGTTCACGCAGCTCGGTATCCACGATCCGGGGGGCGTAGGCCGGCACTCTGGCTCCCCGGTGCGGGAAACACCGGCATCCTAATGCGCCGAATGCGGAGCTCCTGATGGGTCATTCGAGGACACCC
Organism: uncultured Synechococcaceae cyanobacterium; assembly: GCA_903934375.1. Lineage (GTDB taxonomy): Bacteria > Cyanobacteriota > Cyanobacteriia > PCC-6307 > Cyanobiaceae > Vulcanococcus. The sequence goes on along the minus strand of CAIZNP010000197.1, from coordinate 306 downwards.
GGCTGCTGCCGTTGCGGACAACCTGGCTCCAAGGCTCAGCAACGCATCCCAGGGCACGGGCAGGCAGGTGATCAGCGAGGCCAACCGCATCTTTGGTTTTGATGGCTGGCAGCGCTCCACCCTGATCAGCCGCTGCGTCACCACCCATGAACGCCCCATCGGCCGGGATCGCAAAAGCGGCTGGGGTGTCACCTACATCGCCCGCGTGCGCATCTCCATCACCGCCGGCCAACGCACCTTGATCCGCGAGGGATCCGGCGCCGGCCATGGCATCGACCTCGACCTTGGCCTCGCCCATGAATCGGC
>CAIZNP010000196.1 GCA_903934375.1 uncultured Synechococcaceae cyanobacterium | reverse complement strand
TGGTGGGCCTGCTGGCCCATCCAGTGGCTGAGCAGCACCAGCACCCCCACCCAGAGGCTGAGGCCGAGCACGGCGGTGCGGTTGATCGACGATCCAGCGGAGCTGTTCATGACGACAGGCTGTTCATGGAAGCGCGGTGTTCAAATCAGCCCCGGCCTGCAGCAGCTGATCAGCGGCGATATGCACGCCGAATTCGGCCGCCATCTGCGCGCCGAGGGTGCCGTGCAGACCGAGCACGGCGAACATCACCACGCCCACGAGCAGGTAAATCCACTGCACCTGACGGCCCATGTCGCGCCGCCAGGCGAAGCGCTGGAAGCCGCGCCACACGGTCATCGCCGTGATGATCGCCAGCAGCAGCACACCGCCGACGCCGTGCCAAAGCATGGTGGTCATGCTGCCGAGGCCGAAGGTGCTCGTCACCCCCGGCAACGGCACCGCCGTGAGCATCTCGTAGAAACCGGCCGCCACCGTGAGGTAGGTGACCAGGCAGCAGGCGAGGAGGTTGTACCAGCCCACATCGTGGAAACCGCCGCGGGTGATCGGCAGGGCCAGGAAGCGGAACACCCGCTTCTCGAGTGGATAGAGGGCACCCACCACATCGAAGGCGATCGCGATCACGAACAGCCCGATGGTGAGGTGCACCAGATTCGGATGGATCGGCAGGGCATAGGGCAGCCCATTGGCTCCCAGTCCGGAGGCGATCTGATCAATCGGCGAGGCCTCCGGCGCATAGGCCAGAGCGAAGGGCAAGCTCGCAACCATCAGATCAGCCCCGCACGTGCGGCGGCCACCACCTTCACGGTGTGCAGGCCGTAGGTCCAGATCAGGCGATCGCCCAGCACCATCTGCACCACGATCAGGGAGCTCACCAGGGCACCGGCCCCAAGGAACGTCGCCGGCAGCGCCTCGGGGTCGCGATTGCGCAGCACATAGCGCCAACCGGTGAGCAGCGACAGCACCCCCGCCAGCGACCAGCCGATGGTGGTGTGGATGTCGAGGATGTGGCGGGAAGCGCCGTAGGGAGAAGCCAGGCCGGCCTCCACCTGGCCGAAGATGATCGCCACGAAGATCGCTCCGGTGGCGAACAGCAGGTTCCAGAAACTGGCTTCGAACAGGGCGGGTTTCCGCCAGACAACGCCAATCAGATCGAACACGAAGGCGATCAACGCCATCGCGATCACGAAGTGAACGACGATCGGATGGATCGTGTCCATCCAGGGAAGGTTGTGGTCGTTGAGCGGCGGCAGCAGCTCGAGCATCGGTCTGACCATGACCTGATCAGGCCGCACGCTGGCAACCCCTCAAAGGCGCGTCATCACCGTTGTCACGAAATACTGGTAAGGCCGGCGGCTGCGGCTACAGCACGCCGGCCCCACTCCTGGCTCATCCGCGCAGATGACGGGTCCAGGAGGCCGCCGAGAAGGCATGGCCCATTTCGGCGGCGATGGCCGCCACCGCTGCCGCATCGGCGGCATGGTCGACACGATCCTTGAGCGCGGCATCGGCCTGAACCTTTGCCACAAAGGCATGAAGCTGTGCTTTGGACATCGGACTCAGACAATGAGCCCCCCATGCCTAGCCAGGAATGACGACACCTGCTGCGATGGTGCTGCACCAGTCGCCAAACAGGCCAATCCAAGGGAGTAGGGTTGGAAGGATTCAGAGATCACTCTTCAGCGGGTTCCTCACCAGCGCGGCGCTTTCCCACAGATTTCTCCTCCAGGCCAGCGACTTTCTTCAGGGCTTTCGACGAATCGGTTTCACCGTTAACCAGTAGTTCATGACCATTTATGTCGGCAACCTCTCCTTCGATGCCGAAGTGGAGGATCTGCAGCAGCTGTTCGCTTCCTACGGAAGCGTGCGCAAGTGCAGCCTGCCCCTGGATCGCGACACCGGTCGCAAGCGCGGTTTCGCCTTCGTGGAGATGAGCAGCGACGCCGAGGAGACAGCCGCCATCGACGACCTCCAGAACGTCGAATGGATGGGCCGCAGCATTCGCGTTAACAAAGCCGAACCCCGCACCGGCGGTGGCGGTGGCGGGGGCGGCGGCGGCGGCGGTGGTGGCAATCGCTGGTGATCGCACCGCGATCCCGGCGCCGCTGACCATCAAGCCAACGCTTCAGATCAGGCCACCCTTCGGGGTGGCCTTTTTGCTGTCAGGCAGCCAGCGGCAGCGAGCCCGCCGGAGTTGCCGCCCGGGCCAGCAGGGCCCATTCACTGGGCACCCGCAGCCGCGACGCCCAGCCCAGCCTCTCCAGCAAGCGGATGAAGCGGTAGGTGGGATCGGGCAGCCTGATCAGGCGACCATCGCGCATGCCGAAGCCCTGGCGCACGGAGCCCTGAAAGCCGTGGTGAAGATTGTGCCAACCCTCACCGAGGGTGATCAGGGCCACCCAGCCGTTGTTGCGGCTGGCATCGCCGGAGGCGAAGGGCTGATCGCCCACCAGATGCGCCACCGAATTCACCGTGGCCACCCCGTGGAACAGCAGCGTGGTGCTCAAGCAGAACGCCCCGAGCCACTCCACGCCGCCGATCCACCAGGAGAGCGCCGCCAGGGCCAGCACCGGCAGGGTGTGCAGCCGATCGATCAGGCGCAGCACCGGATCCGCTTCCACATCCGCCGGCAGGCTGGTGGGGTGGAAGCCCTCGTCGAGCAGCCAGCCGAACTGGGAGCGAAGAAAACCACGCCAGGCCGCCGGCTGGGTGAGGGGGGTGTGGGGGTCCGCCTCCGTATCGGCGTGGCGGTGATGCTGCACGTGATGCGCCTTCCACCAGCTGGGGCCCATCTGTCCGGCCGAAGCGGCTAGCAGCGAGCCCAGCCACCACACCAGCCGAGGCGCCTGGTAGCTGCCGTGGGCCAGCAGGCGGTGGTAGATGGCGGTGATCGCCAGCATGCGCAGCAGATAGAGCGCAAGGCACCACAGAAACGCTGCAGGTCCGAAGCCATTCAGCAGCAGCAGGGCGCAACCCAGGTGGGCCAGCACGATGATCGGTGGACCCAGTCCATGGAGCAGACGCCGCACGCGGTGGCGCCCGATCTGGGCGGGACGGATGACCTGGTCCAGGGTGAGTCAGGAGTTGTTAAGACTACGGCGTTGCCCCGTCCGTTTGCGCCTCAACTGCGTGCGGTGATCACCAACGCCAGCAGCAGCACGGCCGCAAGCACAACCGCCGTGACCGTATCGACTTGGTCCATAGGCTCTCCGCCCTGGCAGGCCCACTCTTCCAGAGCGTTACCGCCAGAACCCGGCCGCCGGGGATGGGAGCAGGGGGGCTTGAACCCCCACAACGTTGCCGTCTGCGGATTTTAAGTCCGCGCCTAACCCTTATTCGACCTGGCTTTCAAGGAGTTGTTGCCTGAAAATTTGACTAAGGCGAGACCGGAGTGGTCCCAGGAAACGAAGAATGCGACTCAAGGGGGGCCAGGAACAGGGCTCTAGAACCACCAGGCACGCGGATCAGATCCATCCAGATCAAGGCCAAGGAGCACCGCCTTCCATGGGCGAAAAGCGGCACTGGATCGGCACGACCACCCAGGCCCGGAAAACGAGCAACAAGTCTTCACAACTTCACCATTGGACCGGAGGCATTGCTCGCGACGATCCACCCAGATCGGTTGATACACCCCAGATGGAGCGTTATTGGCAGAATGACACTCCATAGACAGTGCCAGGCAAGAGAGCAATGGCGGCGGCCGAGACCACCTTCAACATCCAAAACCTGCGTGGGCAGACACTGCTGTTCCGATGCCTCGAGACAGGGTTCGTGACCACTGCCCCAGCACTGACCCGCTACCAGCAGGGGCGGGGTATTGACCCGTCACGGCGGGAACTGGTTGGTGAGCGTCCTGCCGACTGGGTAAAGGGAGTGCCGACGACCATCTGCGAGCACTGCGGGATGGAGATCAAGGGGAACCAGTGGGTGTTCGGGCAACACCAACAACGGGGCTGGCATGCTGGATGACATCGGCACAAGCGGCTTCGTATATCTTCGGGCCAAGCAGGGCGGGGGAACCAACCACCTGGCAGCCGCCGACGCGACGCTGGCGATTGACGTGG
>CAIZNP010000195.1 GCA_903934375.1 uncultured Synechococcaceae cyanobacterium | reverse complement strand
TGCCTGGCTGGGCACAGCCCTGTGGCTGCCGCCCTCCGGGGTGTTGCTGAACCTGGTGTTCGCCAGCCTGTTCAATCTCCCCTGTCTGTTGCTGCAGCGATACAACCGGCTGCGCCTTCAACGGATGCTGCTGGGGATGGGCGAGCAGGGCAGAGAAGGGCAGGGCAGAGGAGAGCCGATCGGCCGGAGGCCGCGCTAGGGACCCAGCCAGGCAGCGGTCAACCACAGGTCGCAGACCAGGCCGGGGTCATCGCTGTGGCGAGCTGCAACCAGGCGGTGCAACCCCGGCTCGAGCACGAAACCATCCTGGTCTTCATCGAAATACGCCAGTTGACGCCAGGGCACCTGAAGCGTCACCGTCTGCGCGTCGCCTACGGCCAGCTCCAACCTGGCAAAGGCCACCAGAGTGCGGCTCGGACGCTCCACCGCCAGGCCCGGCGGCTCCAGATACAGCTGCACCACCTCGGCGGAATCCATCGGCCCGAGGTTCTGCACCACCAGGGTCAGCGCCAGGCCGTTGCTATCGGCTGGAGTACCCAGCGGCTGCAGCAGCTGCAGGCTGTGCCAGTGGAATCGGCTGTAGCCAAGGCCATAGCCGAACGGATAGGCCGCAGCGCGACCCTGCTGATGAAATCTGCGGTAGCCGTGCCAAAGGTCGTAGCGCACCCGCTTGGCACGCGGTTCAAAGAGCGGCAGCTGATCGGGATCAGCGGGCATGGCAAACGGCAGACGGCCACAGGGCGACCGCCGCCCCAGCAGCACATCAGCAAGGGCCGCTCCGCCCTCCTGCCCGGGATACCAGAGCAGGAGCAGGGCAGGCACCGCCGCCTGCCAGGCCTGCGTGAGGATCGCGCCACCGCCCATCAGCACCACCACCGTGCGCGGATTGGCGGCGGCCACCTGCCGGATCAACGCCAACTGATCGGGGGGCAGCTGCAGATCGGTGCGGTCGCCGGCGGCGAAGTCGCCGCCGGCCCTGGCGGTGCCGTGGCTGGTGATCCAGGCAATCGCACGGGCCACCGGCCGCCAGCAGGGCAGGATCAGCCGCCGACCAAGCAGCTGCAGTAGCCACTCAGGCGGAGGGATCAGCTCCAGGATCGGGGCGATGTCGCCTGGATGGATGTGTTCCCCCTCCAGGCACCAGTCCAGTCCGGCCACCACCACGGCCGCGTCCATGCGGCCGGCCAGTGCCGCTGCCGCCGGGGCATCGTCGCCGCTGGCGTGGCAGATCTCCAGATCCGGCGCCGCCTGTTGCAGCCCGGCCAGGGGGGTGATCACAGCGCCGGGATCCGGGCGCGTGTCCGAGGAGCCGCGATCGCCCAGGTTCGGTTCGGCTGCCAACCGGCCGATCACCGCAAGGGAGCGCAGCCCCTGGAGGGGCAGCACGGCAAGGTCATGGCGCAGCAGCACGATCGACTGGCTGGCCGCTTCCCGAGCGAGGTGCCGATGGGCGGGGCAGCCACGCAGGCTTGCCGGATAGGACCCAGGCGGCACGCTCAGGCGGGCGCGCAGCTGCCGCCGCAGAGCATCATCGATGCGCCGCGGCGGCAATCGGCCATCCGCCAGGGCCTGGGGCAAGCAGCCCTCGAACACCATCCGAAATGGCATCTCCAGGTCCAGACCAGCCAGCAGTGCCGTCAAGCCATCGCGGATGCCGAAGATGAAATCGCTCACCACAAAGCCGGCAAAGCCCCAGCGCTGCTTGAGGATCCCTGTGAGCAGGTGCTGGTGCTGGCCGCACCAGACACCGTTGACGCGGTTGTAGGCGCTCATCACCGAGCCGGCGCCGGCCTCCACACAGGCGCGGAACTGCGGCAGATACAGCTCGTGCAGCACCCGCTCGCTGGCCTGCACATCCACCAGGAAGCGGGAGCTGTCGATGGAATTGAGGGCGAAATGCTTGACGCAGGCGATCGTGTGCAGCTGCAGGCCGCGCGTCATCGCCGCGCCCATGGCGCCCACGTGCAAGGGGTCCTCGCCATAGGCCTCCTGGGCACGTCCCCAGCCTGGGTGGCGCAGCAGATTGACGCACACCGCCGCCACCCAGTTGGCACCGAAGGATCGTGCCTCCAGGGCGATGGCCTCTCCGATCTGCTGCTCAAGCTCGGGATTCCAGCTGGCGCCCCGGGCCATCGGCACCGGAAAGGTGGTGGCACCGCCGTGGAGCACCACCCCTCGCGGACCGTCCACGAATTGCAGGTCCGGCACTGGCAGCCCTGGCCAGCGTGTCGCCGGCCAGGGCTGCCGATGCGAGGCATCCTGCAAAGCAATGGAGAGCATCCCCGACCAGAACGGTGTGGACCCAGCCAGCAGTGCCAGCCGCTGGCTGACGCTGAGCTCGTTCAGCAACGCCTCCGCCTCAGGATCGCCGCCGTTCCAGTCGTGCTCGGAATCGCCCACACCCGGACCGTAGGCAGATCCAGCGCAGCTGACGGGGGTGCTCAGACGATCGCGCTGTAGTGCAGGGGCGAGCGGTGCTCGAGGCTGAGACTCCACAGCCGGCCCCCCAGCTCGTGCAGCCGCCGCTGCAGACCAGCCGTATCGCCGTTGGTGATCCAGGCGGCCTTGGCTTCAGGCAGCTGCTCCATCAGGGCCTCCATCGGCAGCTCGACCAGCAGCAGGCTCGATCCTGCAGCCGCCCGGCGCAGAGGTCCATCCTCACTGCGCTGCCAGATCCTCACCAGCAGCTCCAGCGCCTGGGCATGCCCCTCGGCACCGGGATCAGCATCGGCCGGGATCGACTCCTGCAGCGAACGCCCCTGCAGCGGCAGCGCACGCCGGCCGTTCTGCTCCAG
>CAIZNP010000194.1 GCA_903934375.1 uncultured Synechococcaceae cyanobacterium | reverse complement strand
GTGGCAACCATGACCAACGCCAAGATCAGGCTGGCCACGGTCTGGCTGGCGGGCTGCTCCGGCTGTCATATGTCGTTCCTCGATCTCGATGAATGGCTGCTAGAGCTCGCCGAGCGGGCAGAGATCGTCTACAGCCCGGTGGCCTCCGACATCAAGACGTTTCCCAGCGATGTCGACGTCTGCCTGGTGGAGGGGGGCGTGGCCAACACCGACAACCTGGAGCTGCTGCATCAGGTGCGCGCCAACAGCCGCGTGCTGGTGAGCTTCGGCGACTGCGCCATCACCGCCAACATCCCGGGCATGCGCAACATGCTCCACGGCGCCGATCCGGTGCTGCGGCGCTCCTACCTGGAGCTCGCGGACGGCAGCGGCCAGCTACCCCACGCCCCTGGCATCGTGCCGGAGCTGCTGGAGCGGGTGCTGCCGGTGCATGAGCTGGTGCCGGTGGATGTCTGGCTGCCGGGCTGCCCGCCTTCGGCCGCACGCATCCGCGCCGCCCTGGAACCGCTGCTGGATGGGGAGATGCCACAGCTGAGCGGCTCCGATCAGATCCGCTTCGGCTGATGAGGACCCTCGGATGAGCCCAATCTGATGAGCCCGATCTGATGAGCGACCTCCCCACCCGCACGATCACGATCGATCCGGTGACCCGCATCGAGGGTCACGCCAAGATCACGATCCAACTGGATGCCAGCGGCTCCGTGGAGCACGCCCGCTTCCACGTGGCTGAATACCGCGGCTTCGAGAAATTCTGCGAGGGGCGGCCCTTCACCGAGATGGCGGCGATCACGGCGCGGATCTGCGGCATCTGCCCCGTGAGCCATCTGCTCGCCGCGGCCAAGACCGGCGACAAGATCCTGGCGGTGGCGATCCCGCCGGCGGCCGAGAAGCTGCGGCGGCTGATGAACCTGGCCCAGATCACCCAGAGCCACGCCCTCTCCTTCTTTCATCTCAGCAGCCCCGATTTCCTGCTGGGCTGGGACAGCGACCCGGCCCAGCGCAATGTGTTCGGCCTGATCGCCGCCGACCCGGACCTGGCCCGCGCCGGCATCCGCCTGCGCCAGTTCGGCCAGGGGGTGATCGAGGCTCTTGGGGGTCGCAAGATCCATGCGGCCTGGGCGGTGCCCGGCGGCGTGCGCAGCCCCCTCAGCCCGGAGCTGCGCGACCAGATCCGCGCCGGCCTGCCGGAGGCCTTCGCCATCGCCGGCCGCGGCCTGGGGCTGTTCAAGCAATTGCTCGACACCCAGCTGCGCGAAGAGCTGGCCGTGTTCGGGGACTTCCCCTCGCTGTTCCTCGGCCTGGTGGGGCCGCAGGGCCGTTGGGAGCACTACGGCGGCGCCGGCAGCGGCATCCGCGTGCTGGCCAGCGATGGGACCCTGGTGGCCGACGGCCTGCGCGAGGACGACGTCGAGACGTTTCTGGCCGAGGCCGTAGAGCCCTGGAGCTACCTCAAGTTCCCCTACGTGCGCGCCCTCGGCCCGGAGGCCGGCAGCTACCGGGTGGGACCGCTGGCACGGCTGAACCTGTGCGAGACCATCGGCACACCACGGGCCGATGCCGAGCTGCTGGAGCTGCGCCAGCGGGGCGGACGCGTCGTCACCGCCTCGTTCCTCTATCACTTGGCGCGCCTGATCGAGATCCTGGCCTGCCTGGAGCAGATGGAGCGCCTGCTCGACGATCCGGAGATCACGGCGACCCACGTGCGCGCTCGCGCCGGGGTGAACTGCCACGAGGCGGTGGGGGTGAGCGAAGCGCCGCGCGGCACGCTCTTCCATCACTACCGCGTCGATGCCAACGGCCTGATCGAAAAGGTCAACCTGATCATCGCCACGGGTCAGAACAACGGCGCCATGAACCGCACGATCGGCCAGATCGCCCGCCATTACCTGAGCGGATCGCAGCTGAGCGAAGGGCTACTGAACCGTGTGGAGGCGGGGATCCGCTGCTTCGACCCCTGCCTCTCCTGCAGCACCCACGCCGCCGGCCAGATGCCTCTGGACGTGCAGCTGCTGGCGGCCGATGGTGCGCTGCTGGATCACCGGCGGCGCGACTGAGCGCCATGAATCAGCTCCCCCAGCCCCCCCTGCTGATCGGCATCGGCAACCGTCTGCGCAGCGACGATGGCGTCGGCTACCGCATCGCCGAGACCCTGCGCGCGGAGGGCTCACCGATGCAGGTGCTGGCGGTGCAGCAGCTCACCCCGGAGCTGGCCGAACCGATCGCCGCCGCCGCCGCCGTGCTGTTTGTGGATGCCGCTGTGTGCGGCTGCGGGCGCCTGAGGCTGGAACCGCTGCCGGCAGCCGATAGCCCCAGCGGTACACCGGCCACGCGAGCGCCCCTCAGCCATCACGTCAGCCCGCTGGAGCTGCTGCAGCTCAGCCAGGTGCTCTACGGCCGTTGGCCACCGGCCTGGCAGCTGCTGATCCCCGTGCAGGAGCTGGAGCTGGGCGAACGCCTCAGCCCCGCCGCCGCCGCCGCCATGGCCGAGGCCCTGACCCTGCTGCGTCGCTGGAGGCCGGGGCATGCATGAACTGGCGCTGATGGCGGAGCTGCAGCAGCTGGCGGAGGAGCAGACCCGCCAGGCCGGCGCCCGGCACATCCATCGGCTGCGGGTGCGTATCGGCGCCCTGGCCGGCGTCGATGCCGACGCCCTGCGGCTTGCCTTTGCGGTGCTGGTGGCCAATGGCTCCCCCGCGGGACCCTGGCCCTCGGCAACGCTGGATCTCGAAGCCGTGCCCGCCCGCTGTTTCTGCTCAGACTGCGCGCAGCCGTTCACGCCGATCGACGTGATCCACGCCTGCCCCCGCTGCGGCCTCCTCTCCCGCCAGGTGCTGACGGGCCGCGAACTGGAGCTGGTGAACCTGGAGGTGTCCTGATGTGCGGCACCTGCGGCTGTGGAGACCCGCAGGTCACTGACCCGCAGGCCCTGCGCGTGCTCGAACTCCACCGCAGCCTGCTCAGCCGCAACGATGCCCAGGCTGCGGCGAACCGCGCCCACTTCCGCGCCCATGGCCTGCTCAGCCTGAACATGCTCTCGGCACCGGGCTCCGGCAAGACCGCCCTGCTCGAGCAGCTGGCCAGGCGCTGGCCCCAGCGGCCGATCGCCGTGATCGTCGGCGATCAGGCCACCGACAACGATGCCCGCCGCCTCGACAGCGCCGGCGCCCGGGCGGTTCAGATCCGCACCGGTGAGCTCTGCCACCTGGAGGCCGATCTGGTGGATCGGGCCTTCCGTCAGCTGGAGCTGGCGGGGGTGAACCTGCTGGTGATCGAGAACGTGGGCAACCTGGTGTGTCCCACCGCCTTCGATCTGGGAGAGGAGCTGCGCCTGGCGGTGCTGGCGGTGGGGGAAGGGGAGGACAAGCCGCTCAAGTACCCGGGCCTGTTCCGCTCGGCCGACGCCGTACTGCTCAACAAGATCGACCTGCTGGAGGCGACGGGCTTTGATCGCGGCCTCGCCCTCGCCAATCTGCGGGCCATCGCTCCCGCTGCGGCGGTGTTCGAGGTGTCGGCCCGCAGCGGCGCCGGGCTCGATGCCCTGGTGGCCTGGTTGCAGCAGCGGCGCCTGCCGGCGGGCCATGGCCATCGGCAGCATGACCACCATCACTGAGCGGCGGCTGCACCTGCAGCTGAGCGGGCTTGTGCAGGGCGTGGGCTTTCGCCCCTGGAGCTACCGGCTGGCGCAGCAGCTGCATCTGCGGGGCTGTGTCGGCAACAACGCCGACGGCGTCTGCCTCGTCCTGGAGGGCCCCGACGCCGACCTGCAGCGGTTCCTCGAGATCCTGCAGACGGCACCCCCGCCGCGCTGCCGCATCGACCGGCTGCAGCAGCAGTGGAACGCAGCGACGGGCCAGCCCAGCAACTTCCGCATCGCCGCAGCAGCGGCGGCCGGCAGCGATCAGCCCGCCAGTGCCCTGGTGAGCCCCGATCTCGCCATCTGCCCGGCCTGCCTGGCGGAGCTGGCCGACCCCGCCAGCCGCCGCCACCACTACCCCTTCATCAGCTGCACCGACTGCGGCCCCCGCTACAGCCTGCTGCGGCAGCTGCCCTTCGAGCGCGCCCACACCAGCCTCGCCGCTTTCCCCCTCTGCCGGGACTGCGCCCACGAGTACGCCGATCCCGCCGATCGCCGCTTCCACGCCCAGACCCTCAGCTGCCCGGCCTGCGGGCCGCGGCTGCGCTGGCAGCCGAGGGGAAGCGCAGCGGGCGATCCGGCCACGGCGATCGGCGCCGCCGCCGCCGCCCTGCGCCAGGGGCAGATCGTGGCCCTGCAGGGCATCGGCGGCTTCCAGCTGCTGGTGGATCCCGGCAACGCCGCGGCCGTGGCCGAGCTGCGGCGCCGCAAGGGCCGGCCCGACAAGCCCCTCGCCCTGCTGGCCGATCCGAGCTGGCTGGAGGCCTGCTGCCGGCTCAGCGCCGAGGAGCGGCAGCAGTGGTGGTCGCCAGCGGCACCGATCGTGCTGCTGCGGCCCCGGGAGGAGAGCCAACAGCTCGCCCACCTGGCCGGGAACGTTGCAGGCAGCAGTCCCTGGCTGGGGGTGATGCGAGCCGCCAGCGGCCTGCACCAGCTGGTGCTGGCGGCGTTCGCAGGTGGGGCATTGGTGGCAACCAGCGCCAACCGCTCCGGCGAACCGATCGCCTGCGATGCCGACGAGGACAGCGCGCTGCTGGATCAACTCGCCGACGGGGTGCTGCGCCATGACCTGCCGATCGTCAACCGCATCGACGACAGCGTGCTGCGCCTGGCCGCGGGCCGGTCGCTGGTGCTGCGCCTGGGACGGGGACTGGCCCCGCTGGCCGTCGCCCATGGGGCACCACGGCTTGGACCGGGACAGGACGCCAGGGCCGCCGGGGACATCAGGGGCGCCGGACTGGCCCTCGGCGCCCAGCTCAAGGGCAGCGTGGCCCTGCAGCTGCCGCAGCAGATCCTGCTCAGCCCCGATCTCGGCGATATCGGCAGCAGCCGCGGATCCAGCCACCTTGAGGCAACCGCCAGCAGCTGGCTGCAGCGCCATGGCGTAACGGCCGCCACGATCGCCTGCGATACCCACCCCGGCTACAGCTCCAGCCAGCTGGCTGCCGATCTGGCATCGCAACAGGGGCTGCCGCTGCAAGCGGTGCAGCATCACCACGCCCACCTGCTGGCGGTGATGGCAGAACACGGCCTGGGGGGCGAGCAGTGCGGTGTGGCCTGGGACGGCTCCGGCCAGGGAGACGATGGCAGCCTCTGGGGCGGCGAAGCCCTGGCGGTGAGCACGGCCGGCTACAGGCGCCTGGCCCGCCTGCGCCCCTTCCCGCTACCGGGGAGCGAGCGGGCCCTGCGGGAGCCGCGCCGCGCCGCCCTCGGCCTGCTGGTCAGCGCCTATGGCGGGCGCTGGCGCCAGCGGCTGCAGGCCTGCGGGGCCCTGCCCTGGCTGCAGGCCTTCAAGGCGGAGGAGCTGGAGGTGCTTGAGCTAGCCATGGAACGCGGCCTCAACAGCCCGCTCTGCTCCAGCATCGGCCGCCTGTTCGATGCGGTGGCGGCCCTGCTGGGCCTGCAGCAGATCTGCAGCCACGAGGCCCAGGCCGCCATGGCCCTGGAGGGGCTGGCAACCCGAGCAGCCGCGAACGGCAGCAGCTGGAACCTCCCCAGCTACCGACTTCCCCTGAGGCGCAGCGGCAGCGCCGGCTGCCTGGAATGGGACTGGCGCCCGCTGCTGGAGCAACTCCTGCAGGATCTCGCCGATGCCGGCGCGGGCGATCGCTCCGGGCGTGCCGCGGGCATCGCCCTGGCCTTCCATCAGGCTCTGGCGGAAGGCCTCGCCGATCTGGCGGCTCAGGTTCTGAACCCCAAGGCCCCGGGATCGGCCCTCGCCCCTGGCGGCGCGCGAACCTTCCTGCTCAGCGGCGGTTGTTTCCAGAACGCCTTGCTGCTGGAACGCAGCATCGCCGGCCTGCAGGCGCGGGGCATCACGGCGGTGTGGTCGCAACGGCTCCCCTGCAATGACGCCGCCTTGGCGGTGGGTCAGCTGCTGGCGGCTTCAGCCGGGCCTATAACGCCAGCAGCCCCACGGGCAACCCCGCATGTGCCTCGCCGTACCGGGTGAACTGGTCAGCATCGAGGAGCACGATGACCCGCTCTGGCGCATGGGCGAGGTCCGTTTCGGCGGCGTGCACCGCCAGGTGAGCCTGGCCTGTGTGCCGGAGGCCCGCCTCGGCGATCGGCTGCTGGTGCACGTCGGCATGGCCCTGACGGTGCTGGAGGTGGACGATAGCGAGGCAGGTCCATGAGCGCCGTGGCCTGGATCGACGGCAACGAGGCCGTGGCGCGGGTCGCTTACCGCCTCAACGAGGTGATGGCGATCTACCCGATCACGCCGGCCTCGCCCATGGGGGAATGGGCGGATGCCTGGGCCAGCGAGGGGCGCCCCAACCTCTGGGGCAGCGTGCCGGCGGTGGTGGAGATGCAGAGCGAAGCCGGCACCGCCGGCGTGGTGCACGGCGCCCTGCAGGCCGGCGCCCTGACGACGACGTTCACCGCGTCGCAGGGGCTGCTGCTGATGATCCCCAACCTCTACAAGATCGCCGGCGAGCTGACGGCGGCGGTGATCCACGTGGCCTCGCGGGCCCTGGCCACCTCGGCCCTGTCGATCTTCGGCGACCACAGCGATGTGATGGCCACCCGCGGCACCGGCTGCGGGCTGCTGTTCGCCGCCAGCGTGCAGGAAGCCGGCGACTTTGCTGCCATCGCCACGGCCGCCAGCCTGGCGGCCCGGGTGCCGTTGCTGCACGTCTTCGACGGGTTTCGCACCTCCCACGAGATCCAGCGGGTGGAGCTGATCGACGACGCCACCCTGCAAGCCCTGGTGCCGGAGCAACTGATCGCGGCTCACCGCGCCCGCGGACTGTCGCCCGACCATCCGGAGCTGCGCGGCACCAGCCAGAACCCGGACCTGGCCTTCCAGGCCCGCGAAGCGGTGAATCCCTTCCATGACGCCGCCCCGCAGCAGGTGCAGGCGGCGATGGATCGCTTCGCCGCGCTCACCGGTCGCCAATACCGGCTGTTCGACTACGAAGGCCACCCCGAGGCCGAGCGGGTGCTGGTGCTGATGGGTTCGGGCTGTGAGACCGCCGCCGAAACGGCCCTGGCCCTGGGGGCCGCTGGCGAGAGGGTGGGGGTGTTGAAGGTGCGACTGTTCCGGCCCCTGGCCGCCGAGGCTCTGGTGGCGGCCCTACCCGCCAGCACCCGCCGCATCGCCGTTCTCGATCGCTGCAAGGAGCCGGGCAGCGCCGCCGAACCGCTCCAGCTCGATGTGGTGGCGGCCATCGCTGAGCACTGGCAAGCACGTCTGGGCCATGCCGGCCTGCTGCCGCAGGTGGTGGGCGGCCGCTACGGCCTGGCCTCCAAGGAGTTCACACCGGCGATGGTGAAGGCGGTGTTCGACAACCTCGCGGCCGAGACGCCCCGCAACCATTTCACGGTGGGCATCGACGACGACGTGACCCACCGCTCCCTGGCGGTGGATCCCTCCTGGCAGTTGCCCAGCAGCGACGCCGCAGGGGAGCGCAGGGGAGAGAGCTTTGAGGCGCTGTTCTACGGCCTGGGCTCCGATGGCACCGTCGGCGCCAACAAGAACACGATCAGGATCATCGGTGAAGCCACAGGCCTGCACAGCCAGGCCTACTTCGTCTACGACTCGAAGAAATCCGGCTCCACCACCGTCTCGCATCTGCGCGTCGACAAGCGGCCGATCCGGGCGCCCTATCTGATCCAGCGCGCCCAGTTGGTGGCCTGCCACCACTGGGACTTCCTGGGCCAGTTCGATCTGCTGGCCCAGGCCGCCCCCGGCGCCACCCTGCTGCTCAACAGCCCCTGGCCGGCCCAGCAGTGCTGGCCGCAGCTGCCACAGCAGGTGCAGCAGCAGATCCGCCGGCTGGGGCTGCGGGTCTTCGCCGTGAACGCCGCCACCATCGCCGAGGGCCATGGCCTGGGGGGGCGCATCAACACGGTGATGCAGGCCTGCTTCTTCGCCCTGGCGGACGTGATGCCGATGGCCCAGGCCATGGCCGCCATGGCTGAGGCGATCCAGCACAGCTACGGCCGCAAGGGGAAGGCCGTCGTGGCGGCCAACCTGGCGGTACTGGAGGCAGCGCTGGCCGGACTCAAGGCCGTGGAGATCCCGTCAGAAGCCGCCGCGGGGATCCACGCCAGCGCAACCGAAACCGAAACCGACACTGACACGCTGCTGCCCGCCATGGCCGCCGCACCTGCCGCCATCCGCGCTCTGGTGCTGCCGCAACTGCAGCGCCGCGCCGATGCCCTGCCGGTGAGCGCCCTGCCCTGCGATGGCAGCTTCCCCACCGGGACGGCCCAGTGGGAGAAGCGCAACATCGCCGAGGCGATCCCCGTGTGGGAGCCGGACCTGTGCGTGCAATGCGGCAAGTGCGTGATGGTCTGCCCCCACGCCGTGATCCGCGCCAAGGTGGTGGAGCCGGCGGCACTGGAAGCGGCGCCGGAGGGATTCTGCAGCAGCGCCGCCCGCGATCCGGACTGGCGCGATCAGGCCTTCACGATCCAGGTGGCGGGGGAGGACTGCACCGGCTGCAGCCTGTGCGTGGAGGTCTGCCCGGCCCGCGATCGCAGCACACCGCGCCGCAAGGCGATCAACATGGCCCCGCAGCGCCCCCTGCGCGAGCAGAGCCGCCGCCACTGGGACTTCTTCCTGCAGCTGCCCAACCCGGATCGCCTCAGCCTCAACCGCCGGCACATCAACCAACAGCAGCTGCAGCAGCCCCTGTTCGAATTTCCAGGCGCCTGCGCCGGCTGCGGCGAGACGCCCTACCTCAAGCTCGCCAGCCAGCTGTTCGGCGATCGGATGGTGATCGCCAATGCCACCGGTTGCTCCTCGATCTACGGCGGCAACCTGCCCACCACCCCCTGGAGCCGCAACGCCGAGGGCCGCGGCCCGGCCTGGAGCAATTCCCTGTTCGAGGACAACGCCGAATTCGGCCTCGGCTTCCGCGTGGCCTTCGATCAGCGCCGCGCCCGCGCCGAGCAGCTGCTGCGCCAGCTGGCGGTCACCCTGCCGGACGTGCTGGTGGATGGCCTGCTCCAGGCGGACCAGCGCGATGAGGCCGGCATCCACGAGCAGCGGCAGCGCGTGATGGGGCTGCGGCGCCTGCTGGAACCAGCGCGCGCAGGCGACGGGCACGACAACGACCACCACGACACCAACCAGCCGGCTGCTGTCGAACTGCTGCAGCTGGCCGACGATCTGGTGAAGCGCAGCGTCTGGATCATCGGCGGCGACGGCTGGGCCTACGACATCGGCTTCGGTGGCATCGATCACCTGCTCGCCAGCCAGCACGACGTGAACCTGCTGGTGCTGGACACCGAGGTGTATTCCAACACCGGCGGCCAGATGTCGAAATCCACCCCCAAGGGAGCCGTGGCCAAGTTCGCCAGCGGCGGCAAGGCCACAGCAAAAAAGGATCTGGGCCTCATGGCGATGACCTACGGCCACGTCTACGTGGCCAGCGTGGCGATGGGTGCCCGCGACGAGCACACCCTGCGGGCCTTCCTGGAGGCGGAGTCGTACCCCGGCCCCTCGCTGATCCTGGCCTACTCCCACTGCATCGCCCACGGCATCGACATGGCCCGCGGCATGGCGCACCAGAAGCAAGCTGTGGATTCCGGACGCTGGCTGCTCTACCGCCACGACCCGCGGCGCCGCAGCCAGAGGCTGGCGCCGCTGGTGGTGGACTCCCGCACCCCCAACCTGCCCCTTTCCGAAGCGATGGCCGGCGAGAACCGCTTCCGCATGCTGCGCTACAGCCATCCCGAGCAGGCCCGCGCCCTCAGCCGCGAAGCCGAAGCGGAACAGCGCGAGCGCTGGGACCTCTATCAGCGGCTGGCCGCCGCACCGACGGCCAACCCAGCAGCGGAGCAAGCGGGGGAGCATCCCTCCCCATGAGCCCCGATCTGCACACCACCTACCTGGGCCTCCAACTGCCCTCACCCCTGGTGGTGGGAGCGGCCGCGCCCCTCAGCCAGGAGCTTGGCCGCCTGCAACAGCTGGAGCAGGAGGGTGCCGGTGCGGTGGTGCTGCATTCGCTGTTTCTTGAGCAGATCGAACGGGACTGGCAGGAGTGGCACCACCATCAGGAGCACGCCAGCGAGAGCCATCCAGAGGCCCTCAGCTACGTGCCACCCAGCGATCCGCTGCACCTGGGGCTGGACGGCTACCTGGCGGAAATCCGTGCCGCCCGATCGGCGCTGAGCATCCCAGTGATCGCCAGCCTCAACGGCAACCATCCCGGCCAGTGGTGCGAGGCCGCCGCGGCGATCGCCGCCGCCGGCGCCGATGCACTCGAGCTGAATCTCTATGCGGTGCCCACCGATGCCGACCGCAGCAGCGCCGATCTGGAAGCCGAGCAACTGGAGCTGGTGCAACAGGTGTGCCGCGCCGTGACGATCCCCGTGGCGGTGAAGCTCAGCCCCTGGTACACGGGGCTGGCCCACATGGCCCGGCAGCTGGAGGCGGCGGGCGCCAGCGGCCTGGTGCTGTTCAACCGCTTCTATCAACCCGATGTCGACATCGAGACGCTCAACACCGTGTCGCACCTGGAGCTGAGCGGAGCGATCGATCAGCGCCTGCCGCTGCGCTGGATCGGCCTGCTGCATGGCCGGCTGGCACTGGATCTGGCGGCCAGCGGCGGCATCGCCAGCGGCGACGATGCGGTGCGGCTGCTGATGGTGGGCGCCCAGGTGACCCAGGTGGTGAGCACCCTGCTGCGTGGCGGGCCAGGCCAGCTGCGGCAGATCCACACCGAGCTCTGCCAGTGGCTGGAGGCCCACGACAGTGCCGGAGTGGAGGAGATCCGCGGCTGTCTCAGCCAGCAGCGCTGCCCAGACCCGGAAGCGTTCGAACGGGCCCAGTACCTGCGGGCCTTGAGCAGTTACTGCCTGCCCCGCTCGGGAACGCCATCCACGCCGTCATGAGCGAAGCCGAGACCCTGTTCAAGGAGATCCGGGCCCACTGTCACCAGCCCTGGACGCTGATGGAGGTCTGCGGCGGCCAGACCCACGCGCTGCTGCGCCATGGCATCGACCGGCTGTTGCCACCGCAGATCAGCCTGATCCACGGCCCCGGCTGCCCGGTGTGTGTCACCGCCACGGAACAGCTCGATCGGGCGATCGCCCTCGCCAGCCAACCGGAGGTGATCCTCTGCTCCTACGGCGACATGCTGCGTGTGCCCGGCAGCGATGGCCGCGACCTGCTCGGCGTGCGGGCCCGCGGCGGTGCGGTGCGGGTCGTCTACGCGCCGCTCGACGTGCTGACCATCGCCCGCCACCATCCCGATCGCCGCGTGGTGTTTCTGGCGGTGGGCTTCGAAACCACCGCCCCCGCCACGGCGCTGCTGGCGATCCAGGCCATCGCCCAGGGCATCACCAACCTGGAGCTGCTGGTGTGCCACGTGCGGGTGCCGCCGGTGCTGGATCAGATGCTGGGCGATCCCAACTGCCGGGTGCAGGCGGTGCTGGCGGCGGGCCATGTCTGCACCGTGATGGGGGAGGTCGAGTACCACGACCTGGTGGCGCGACACCGCCGGCCGATCGTGATCACCGGCTTCAGCGCCGAGGAGCTGCTGCGCGGCATCCTGGCCTGCATCCGCCAGCTGGAAGCCGGCGAGCACCGGCTGGAGAACGCCTACCGGCCGGCGGTGAAGCCGGCAGGCAACGGCGCCGGTCAGACGCTGCTGGAGCAGGTGTTCGAGCCAGTGGATGCCCCCTGGCGCGGTCTGGGGGTGATCAGGGCCGGCGGCTACCGGCTCAGGCCGCCCTTCAACCGGCTGGCCGTGCCCGAGGAGCACGAGACGACGTCCACCGCCGCGTCCAGCCCCATCGCCGCATCCGCCGCAGCAGCAACAAGCCCCTGCCCCGCAGGGCTGGTGCTGCAGGGCCTGCTCAAGCCCCACCAGTGCCCGCACTTCGGCCAGGCCTGTTCGCCCGATACACCTCTGGGCGCGCCGATGGTGTCGAGCGAGGGGGCCTGCGCCGCCTACCACCGCTACCAGGGCTGAGCCATGCCACCCGGCAACGACGCTGCCATCGAACTGGGCCACGGCGGCGGCGGCCGACTCAGCCAGCAGCTGCTGCAGGAGCTGCTGCTGCCGGCCTTCGGCCCGGCCGATGGGGTGCCCCACGATGCGGCCCTGCTGCCGGAGCAGAGCGGCCGGCTGGCCTTCACCACCGATTCCTATGTGGTGCGTCCGCTGGAATTCCCCGGCGGCGACATCGGCCGGCTGGCGGTGTGCGGCAGCGTCAACGACCTGGCCATGGCCGGTGCTGAGCCGATCGCCCTCAGCCTGGCGCTGATCCTGGAGGAGGGGCTGCCGATCACAACGCTCGAGCGGGTGATCGCCTCGATCCGCGCGAGCGCGGCGGAATGCGGCGTGGCGGTGATCACCGGCGACACCAAGGTGGTGGAGCGGGGCAAGGGCGACGGCATCTACATCAACACCAGCGCCGTGGGGCGGCTGGAGCACACGCTCACGATCCACCCCACGGCGGTGCAGCCGGGCGATGCGGTGCTGGTGAGCGGTGATCTGGGCCGCCACGGCCTGGCGATCCTGGCGGCGCGCAACGAGCTGGGCCTGCGCACCACGCTCCACAGCGATCTGGCGCCGCTGCTGCAACCGGTGCGGGCCCTGCTGGAGGCGGACCTGGCGCTACACTGCCTGCGGGACCTCACCCGCGGCGGCCTGGCCAGCGCCATCGAGGAGATCGCCCGCGGCGCCGGCTGCCACATCGAACTCGACGAAACGGCGATTCCTCTCCATCCGGCAGTGGCTGGGGCCTGCCAGCTGCTGGGCCTCGACCCCCTGGCGATGGCCAATGAGGGCCGCATGGTGGCTTTGTTGCCGGAGAGGCAGGCGGAGCAGGCCCTGGCTCTGCTGCAGCGCTTTCAGCCGCAAGCCGCCAGGATCGGCACGGTGGGCGGTCCACTGCCCCAGAGCACAGCGCCAGCAGCGCTGAAGCAGCGCCACCCCGTCAGCCTGCGCAGCAGCCTTGGGGTGCTGCGGCCCCTGGAGCTGGGGCGCGGCGAACAGCTGCCGCGCATCTGCTGAGCCCCGTTGCAGCGCTCAGGTCCAGAGCTCAGGTCCAGAGCTCAGGTCCAGTTGCCTCCGAACATGTCGTCGTAGCCCTCGTAGGGATCGAACTCCGACCAGCCGGGGCTCGCCTCATCGAACAGGCCATAACGGGCCGCTTCGTCGTTGGAGAGGGTGTTGCCGGTGGGCCGGGTGTCGCAGGTGACGCCGCCATCGGCTGTGGGCTGACAGTTGTCGAACTCCACGCCGGCGCGGACCGGCGACGGGGCAGCCAGGGGAGCCGCCAGCAGCAGGGCCACGCCAAGCAGCATCGGCAGCTGCCGCAGCCGCCGTGACGCTCCCGACCAGCGGGCGCACCGACAGTCGGTGTCAGAGGCCGGAAGGACCATGGGCTCACCTGCAAGGATGGGCAGCGGTTGCGTGCCCGAAGCGATGTATACCGACTGGACCGCCGTTGCGCTGCTCCTGCTGACCGCTGCTCCCCTGGTGGTGGTGGTAAGCACGGCGGCCTTCTTCATCTGGCGCCAGAAGTCCAAGCGCTGAGCTCGCCGCGGAAGCCAGCCGCCCACCGGCGGCGGCGCAACACCTCGGCCGGCGGCGGAAACGGCGAAGCCTCGAAACACGGCAGCGTGCCCTGGCCAACACAGGTCAGGCAGGTGCGGTAACCCGTTGCTGTCGTGCGCAGAACGCCACTGCCGCCGCAGCTGGGGCAGGGATCGCCAGGCATGGGCCACACGCCGACCAGACGCCCATCGGATCGGTCCATCGGGCTGCTCCTCGTGGTGGGCTCAGTGTGAAGAGGTTTGCGGCCGATGATCCCAAAGCCTTTCTTAAACCTTGGTGATCCCTAAGTACTGGCGACGTCCTGTGCAACCGGCGTCTGGCGGAGTTGGGTCTGGAGTTGGGTCTGGAGCTGGAGCAGCGACTGCTCCTGCAGCAGTTCCGTGCTGCTGAGCCGCGTGGCGGCGGGAACAAGATCCAGGCTCGCCGCCAGCAGACCAAGCACAGCGGCGGCATCAAGGCCCCGGGCCCGCAGGTCCGCCAGACCGGTGCCGCCCTGGCGCTTGGACAGGCGCTCACCCGCCCCATCCCGCCACAGGGGGGTATGCCAATAACGGGGCAGGCTGCCGCCACTGGGCCCCAGATGACGCATCACCGCCACCTGAGGCCCCGTGGCGGCCCAGAGATCAGCGCCGCGCACCACATCGGCCATCCCCAGGCTCAGCTCATCCACCGCCGTCGCCAGGTGATACGCGAGGAAGCCATCCGCCCGCCGCAGCACCACGTCGCCCACCTCCCGCTCGAGATCAAGGACACCGCAAGGCGCCAGCTGCTCCTGCCAGCAAACCAGGCCGGGATCCATGGCCAGACGCCAGCTCGGCAGGCGCCCCGCGTCCGGCCCCCAGCGTGGTTCCAGGCCCCGGCACAAGCGCGGATAGACCGGTGAGCGGCCATGGGGTGCCGAGACATCGGCCAGCAGCCTGCGGCTGCAGCGGCAGGGGTACAGCAGACCGGCACGGCGCAGGCTGGAGAGCACCGTGGCGTAGAGCCCCCGCCGCTCGCTCTGACGGATGAGCGGGCCATCCCAGTCGAGCCCCAGCCAGCGCAGATCGTTCAGGATCAAGGCCTCCGCGTCCGGGCGGTTGCGCGGCGTGTCGAGATCGTCGATGCGCAAGAGCCACTCACCCCCCTGCAGGCGGGTGATCAACCACGAGAGCAGGGCTGTACGCAGGTTGCCCAGGTGCAGGGGCCCCGTGGGGGAAGGGGCATAGCGACCACGGCGGTGCTGCCGGCGCAGCCGCTCACCGTCGGCCAGCAGCCGCTGCAGATGCTCAGGAAGGGTGATCGCTGTCACGGCGACCAGGCTGCCATCCAGCAAAAACGGCGACCCTGGGGTCGCCGTTGGCAGCCGTCGACCTCAAGGTCGCTGCAAGGCTCAGAGGCTGAAGAACTCAGCCCTGCACACGGTCCTTGAACAGCTTGCCGGCGGTGAAGGCAGGAACGCGCTTGGCCGGGATCTTGATCTTGTCACCGGTCTTGGGGTTCAGACCCTGACGGGCGGAGCGCTCGCGGGGTTCGAAGGAGCCGAAGCCAAGGATCGACACCTTCTTGCCATCGACCACCGAGTCGATGATGGTTTCGATGGCGAGGTCGACAACCTGGGACACTTCGGTCTTGGTCAGCTCGGTGCGGGCATGCACGAGGTTGACGAGGTCAGCTTTGTTCATTGGAGTGGGAAAGCCTCTGGGTTCAGTAGCAGCCGGGCGGATCGGGAACACCAACCGCCACTGGATTCAGCGCGCCAATGGTATGGGTGTTGGCTAAGGGCGGCAACCAACAAACCCCCCATCGGCACAAGGATCTGCCCATTGTTTTGCTGAATGTTGCTGAAACGACCCCGTCGGCGCGATCGCAACGGCCGATCAGAGCCCCTCCCGAACCGCCAGACCCTCCAGGTCGAGACCATCGATCACGCCTCGCCCCTGGCCGATCAGCTTGTCGCCGCGTAGGGCCCCGAGGCCGGCGCCGCTGACCAGCCAGCCCGGCGTGCCCGTCGGCAACCAACGGCGCAGATGATCCAGGCTCCGCAGCCAGCGGCCCCAGTGAAAGCTGCGGCTGGTGCGCAGCGGGCCAGCCTGCCCCGGCGCCAGCGGACTGAGCAGACGGCCACAGAACAGCAGGGACTCGGCGGGATCGCCGACCTCGGCAAGCAGCACACTGGCGCCAGGGGTAGGCCCCGGGGTCCAGAGCAGCCGCAGCCCCGCGGCCAGCTCCAGCTCGGCGCCGAAGCTGCGCAATCGCTGCACACCGGGGAGCAGGTAGGCCTCCTGCTCCTGCACCAGCACCGGCCAGCCCAGGGCTTCCTGCAGCCGACGGGTGCGGCCATGGCCCTCCCGCCCCAGCAACACGATCACCCCCTCGCCCCGCTCCTGCAGGAAGCGAAGGTTGGCCTCCGTCAGCGCGGGGCAGTCGATCAGCACCCCGGCCACGTCCTCGGATCCAGCGACAGCCCCGACCTCCACAAACTCCAGCCACCAGGCGCTGCCGCCCTGGCTGTCGCGGTTGGGGGCGAACAGCCACAGGTTGGCGCCCACGGGCTGGGGCGGTCGCCCCGGATCCGCCGGCCTACCCATCAGCAGGCCCGGCTGCTTCGCTGCCGACCCTGCTTGCTCCGGTTCGCCCATGGTCCTTGCTCCTGCCCTTCGATCATCCGACTGAACGCATCGCTCTGAGCCCCGCGGATCATCTCGGTCCCGCAACCGAGGCCACAGGCCGGCAGCCACACCTAGCTTGTGGAAGCCGCCCGCTGGCTCCGTTGGGATCGATTCGCCTTGGACAACCCTGGCCCCTGGGGGCAACGGCCACGCCGCGTGGGGTGAATTTCTCCCTGGCGGCACCGCTGGCCACCAGGGTGGAGCTGCTGCTGTTCGCCAGCGGCAGCGCGCCTGAACCGATGCAGGTGGTTGATCTCGATGGCCACCACCACCGCTCCGGTGAGCACTGGCATGTGGAGGTCGAAGGGATCGGCATCGGCTGTTGCTATGCCTATCGAGTCTTCGGCCCGCTGCAGCCCGGCCGCCACGGCTTCAACCCCTCCAAGCTGCTGCTCGATCCCTGCGCCCGTGCCATCACCGGCTGGGATGTCTACCGGCGGATCGATGCCCTCGGCGCCACACCAAACACCGCCACCTGTCTGAAGGGTGTGGTCACCGAGCGTGACCGCTTCGACTTCACGGCGGCACCCCGACCTCGCCACAGCTGGCAGCGCACCGTCATCTACGAGCTGCATGTGGGCGGCTTCAGCCGCGGCCG
>CAIZNP010000193.1 GCA_903934375.1 uncultured Synechococcaceae cyanobacterium | reverse complement strand
TGCAGCAGGATTGCGCCGCCCAGATACCAGAGCAGGCTCGGCCAGTGGCCGCCGTTGTGGTAACTCCAGGGCCAGTTCTTGGGATCGGAGCCGGTTTTCTCCCGCCATTTGTCTCCCTCCAGGGGGGGGTGGCAGATGCGCATCGGCATCTGGGCCATCAGGTGCTGGCGGTTGTGCAGCACCAGGCGGAACAGGGCTCGCTGCTGCGGGGCCGTGATCAGGCCGAACAGGCAGGCCAGGGTATTGCCGAGGCTGTAGAAGCGGAAGTCCGGCCGGCCCGTGCGCATGTTGCCGATCAGGTAGCCGCCGCGGTCCTCCAGCCAGTCCTGCAGCCAGGGGGGAATCACCTGGGGCTGCACGTTGAACTCGTTGAGGCCCTGGGTTTCGCCGTACTGCTCAGTGGGCCGTCGCCGCAGCACCTGCAGCGTCTTGCTGGTCACCCAGTAGTGCTTGAGCAGGAAGCGGCGCAGGTCGTGCTTCCACTGGCGGGTGAGCACGAGCCGCTGCTCCAGCAACCGGCTGCTCTGGCCGCGCTGGGCGATCTCCATCAGCTGGCAGCAGCTGCCCAGGCAGCCGTAGAGCAGCGCCTCGATTTCCAGCGGTGCGCCCCACACATCCATGGGGCGGTCAATCATGAACGAGCAATCCGGTACGAACAGCACCGGCGTGCCCTCGAAGGTGGGATGCAGCACCAGATCCAGCAGCAGCTGCACTCCCCGCTGCACCCGCTGGCTGGCACCGAATTCCCAGTCCTGGCTGCGGCGCACGTACAGCCAGCAGAGCACCGGCCACCACAGGCTGGCGTCCACGGAGGTGATGCTGCCGATCGAGCGCTGGCCGTAGTCGGCCAGGAGCTTGCCCTCCTCTTCCACGAAGCTGGTGGGGAACACGCCACGGGTCTGATAGGCGCTGCTCTGCAGCTCCAGGCACACCTCCAGGAAGTTGCGCACGATGGCGTAGCGGCCCTTGAGCAGCAGGTAGAACATCACGGGAACGTTGTCCCGCAGGAACACCTCGCCGTAGTTGGCGGCATCGCTGCGGCCGCCGGGGTGGCTGAGGGCCGCCACCGAACCCACCAGTTCACCGCGCACGCGGATCAGGGTTCGCTCGAACTGCTCCTCGGCCGCGGCTACCACCGCTTCCTCACGGGAGCTGGGTCGCACCCGTAGGCGCTCCTGGCTGAACTGCTTCGCCATCCCGGGGTCCCCGCCGCAGCGTCGCGCCTGCCCTGAACCATAGAAATGGCGAGCCGCAGCGTCATCCCCCAGCCCGTCTGTAGCCAGGAGCACCGTTGTGGTGTTATGGTTGTGTGCTGCGCGCGATCTGAGCCGAAGGGCGAGGAGAGCGAGCAGGAACCGAAGGATGCCGGGCAACCGGTGTTGTAGGTTCAGCAAGCAGCCGAGAGGCTGCTGCTTCGAACCGAGAGCCAGGCGGAAGCCGGTGATGTAGGTTCAAAAGGCGGTTGCGAGACCGCGCCACCGAGAGCCGGAGCTGAGGGGGGAGACCTCTGAGGCGAGCCTGAGAGGGCGACTGGTGATCGGAGCACCTGGACAACTGAAACGTTTAGGAACTGACGCTTTCACTGCGTCAGGACCGGAGTCGAACCTTGGGCGGTGTGAACTGCCTGGGATGTTGAGCAGCGAGAGCTGAGCAGCAGAGAGCCGGGACTGATGAGTATGCAGTGAGGGTGTGAGGTCCCGTCAAAAGATATGCGACGAGAGTCGCGCGACGAAGGCTTCTGGCTGAACGGATTGAGCTTTTCACGGAGCGAGGTTCGTTGGTGTGGTCAGAGGGCGTAGTAGTCGCAACCGGATCTGAGATTCGGGAAAGTCACCAGATGAGAAGTCGAGAGCTTGAGAGAGTGATCGAGGACGATATCAAGTGCACTCTTTGAACGCTTCTGTCAGAGGAAGTGGCTCCAACTGCCTGATCTACGCCAGTGGAAGCAGGTGGGTGATGAGCAATTCAATTTGAGGTGAGTTTGAGGGTAAGTAGTTGAAAGGCTATTTATGTTTAAGATTACCAAGAGGAATTGAACTACAACGGAGAGTTTGATCCTGGCTCAGGATGAACGCTGGCGGCGTGCTTAACACATGCAAGTCGAACGAACCTTCGGGTTAGTGGCGGACGGGTGAGTAACGCGTGAGAATCTG
>CAIZNP010000192.1 GCA_903934375.1 uncultured Synechococcaceae cyanobacterium | reverse complement strand
GCAGCACCATCAACTGGCCGTGCAGGCGCCGTCCTTTCTGATACAGGCGGTCAAACACAAAACGCCCCCGCAGCCGTTGGTCCCGGGGAAGCACCATGGGGAAGGGCCTGCGGGAGCGCGTGCTGTGGGGGCGATGGCGGCAGTGGTGCCGCTGAGGCTTGGTATGGCCGGGGCCGGCGTCAACCGAGCCGAGGACAAACGAACAGAAGACAACGGATCAGAGACAACAGAGCCGAACCCGGGGAGGTCAACCCTGCTCGAGCGGTTCCTGGCTGCTCGGATTCTCAGACCGCCAGGCGGGCACGGCCGCGCTTGCGGCGGGTGCGGATCACGCGGCGGCCGGTGTGGCTGCGCATGCGCACGCGAAAACCGGATACCCGCTTGCGCTTCCGGCTGGTTCCTTCAAGGGTCCGCTTGGTCATGGCTCCGGCTCGGCTGCGCCTTCAACGTCGATCCACCAACCTATCAGCTGGCTGGTGGCGCTCAGTTGTTGGGGGGATCAATCTGGATCAGCCAGCTGCCCAGATAGCCCGAGATCGGCACATCGCCGGGGGCCTGGGCTAACGCATTGAACTGATACATCCCCACGTTGAACGGGTTGAACAGATTCATGTACACGCCGATGGTTTTGCCCACGGGCACCGGTGTCTCGGGGAAGATCTCGACGGCCGTGCTGTCCTTCGAAACCTCCACCACGGCAGGGATCACCTTCTCGCAGCGGGTGCGGGCGAGCATGCCACCTTCCTTCATGTAGCAGAGCTGCACGTTCTTGGGATCGATGTCCACATCGAAACTCTTGGGGATGCCCACGGAGAGTTTGAGAATCGCGGTGTTGCGGTCCTTTGGTTTGAGGATCAGGTAGTACTCCGATCGCTTGAGCCGCTGGGTTTCGGTCATGAAGAAGTAGAGCCTTCGGTAGTCGCGGCTGTTGTCCCAGCGGAACTCCACCAGGCCGGGTGTGCCCTGGGCGCGGGCGCCGGGCGGGGCGGCGAGCGGTGCCAGCAGGGGCGACAGGGCGGTGCCGATGCCGGCCAGGCCCAGGGCGGCGGCCACGACGGTGCCGGTGGCGGCGCTGCGGTTGAGAGACCGGAAGAAAGACATGGAGGTGTGGGAGGAGGCGGCAGCCTGCGCGCGGAGGCCTGCTGAAATTCTCGGCAGGCTTGCCGCTGCACTCAGGGGGCAGTGGGCGGCCGGGCAGCTGGCAGATGTGACCAGGTGCGACTCAGTCTGCGGGATGAACCAGGTCTGGGCGTAGCCGCGTCGCCTCGCGCAGGTAGGCGTGGCAGACCGGCCGACCCGCGGCCAGCCAGGCGTGGGCCAGCAGTCGGATGCAGCGCGGCAGGTCCCCCTGCACGGCCATCTGCTGGCAATCCAGCAGGGCCACCGCATCCCAACCGGGGCGGCGCCGGGCGATGGCGGCGGGAAAGCAGGCATCCAGATCGGCAGTCACCGAGAAGGTGACGGAGAGAACCTGCTCGCCCTCCAGGCCGTTGCGCTGCACGAGCGCATCCAGCAGTTCGGCCACGGCCTCGGCGATCGCCTCGCAGGAGTTGGCGCTGACGGTGGTGGCCCCGCGCAGGGCCCGCAGCTGGGGGAGGTCGCTCATGGGCGATGCAGCCAGAGGGGTTGACCGCTCCAGGCCAGCTCCAGTTGCAGGCTCTCGCTCAGCTGGCCCAGCAGCGACCGCCCGGGGATGACGCCGGCGATGCGCTTGACCGGTTTGCCGAAGGTGATCGGGCGTGTCTTCTCGACGTCGAGCTCGGCCAGCTGGCAGGCGAGCCGGCGGGCTTCCTCCTCATCGCCCAGGGCGTCCACCAGCCCCAGCGTCTGTGCCTGGGCGCCGCTGAACACCCGGCCGTCGGCGAAGGCGCGCACCACCTCCTCGCTGAGGCCGCGGCCCTCGGCCACGGCCGCCACGAACTGGTCGTAGCTGGAATCGATCAGGCTCTGCAGCAGCTCACGCTCCCCGTCCGTGAGGGCTCGATCCGGCGAGAGGATGTCCTTGTAGAGGCCGCTCTTCACGGTCTCGAACTGGATGCCGATCCGCTCCAGCAGCCGCGAGAGGTTGTTGCCGCGCAGGATCACGCCGATGGAGCCTGTGATCGTGCCTGGGTTGGCCACGATCTTCTCCGCCGCCACGCCCACATACACGCCGCCGGAGGCGGAGATGTTGCCGAAGCTCGCCACCACCCGGCAGCCCTTGGCGCGCAGGCGGCCGATGGCGGCGTGGATCTCCTGGCTGTCGCCAACGGTGCCGCCGGGGCTGTCGATCCGCAGCAGCAACGCTGGGAATTCACGCTCCTCCACCTCCCGCAGCGCCTTGAGAACGCGGCTGCGGGTGCTGCCTGAAATCGGCCCTTCGATGGCGATTCGCGCCAGCTTGCGGCGGGACTTACGGCGCCAGGGCCAGGCCATTGATGCACTGAGGAGTGGCTGGATCTTAAAAAGGTGGGCCAAGCCGGCTTGAACTGTGACGTGGCGCTGGCTGTTGATGCTGCTGCCCTTCGCGCTCTGGGGCACGGCGATGGCGGCCATGAAACCACTGCTGGACGGGGCCGGCCCGCTCACCCTCGCCTGGTTGCGGCTGCTGCCGGCGGGGCTGCTGCTGCTGCTGGCGGCCTCGCTCTGGCGCGGTGGCGGGCTGCCTGGCGGGCTGGCGGGCTGGCGGGTGGATCGGCGCGACTGGGGCTGGTTGCTGCTGTTCGCGCTGGTGGATGCCACCGCCTTTCAGGGCCTGCTGGCGCGCGGGCTGGTGGGCACCGGTGCGGGGCTGGGGTCGGTGCTGATCGATTCGCAGCCCCTGGCGGTGGCACTGCTGGCCCGCAGCCTGTTCGGCGACGCGATCAACCCGGTGGGCTGGTTCGGGCTGCTGCTGGGCCTGCTCGGCATCCTCTGCCTGGGCCTGCCGGCCTCGCTGCTGCGGCACTGGTGGTTGATGGGCCCGAATGTCCTCACGGAGCGGGCCTGGAGCCATGGTGAGCTGTGGATGTTGGCGGCGGCCCTGGCCATGGCCCTGGGCACGGTGATCAGCCGCTACGCCTGCCGCCACAGCGATCCGGTGGCAGTAACGGGGTGGCACATGCTGCTGGGCGCCTTGCCGCTGCTGCTGGCATCGGCCCTGGCCCCGCTCGTCGATCCGGCGGCACCTCCCTTCTGGCCCAGCTGGACCGGCATCGACTGGGCGCTGATGGCCTACGCGGCTCTGTTCGGCAGTGCCCTGGCCTATGGACTGTTCTTCTGGTTCGCCAGCCAGGGGGATCTCACCAGCTTCACCTCGCTCACCTTCCTCACCCCGGTGTTCGCCCTGCTCTGCGGCGTGGTGCTGCTGGGGGAGGGCCTGCGCCCGTTGCAGTGGTGCGGTGCAGCCCTCGCCCTGGTGAGCGTGCTGCTGATCAACAGGCGCGCCCAGCTCTGGCAGCCTCCGGCCAGCCTGCAGGGATCGGCTGAGGTGCTGCCATGAAGCTGCTGGTGGTGGCCACCCCGCTCGGCCCGCTCGGCAGCGGCCGAGGCGGTGGCGTGGAGCTCACCCTCACCGGCCTGGTGGCGGGATTGCTGCTCCGAGGTCATCGGCTCACGGTGCTGGCGGCCGAAGGGTCGCAGCTGCCGGCCGACTGTGCCGTTGCCGAGCTCTGGACCTGTGCCGGTGGGCCCCAGCCCAGCGCCCAGCATCAGGGCCGTGAGGCTCCCATCACCCTGCCGGTCGACGCCCTTCTGCCCCGCCTCTGGCGGCGGGTGCTCCAGGAGGGCCCGCCGGCGGGCTTCGATGCGGTGATCAACCTCGCCTACGACTGGTTGCCGCTCTGGCTCACGGCCACGGCGCCGCTACCCATCTTCCACCTGGTGAGCATGGGCTCGGTGAGCGATGCCATGGATGCGGTGATCACCGAGGTGGCGGCCTGGGATCAGCGGCGACTGGCCTTCCACAGCCTGGCGCAGGCGGCGGACTTTGCCCTGCCGCAGCCGCCGGTGGTGGTGGGCAATGGCTTTGATCTGCTGGCCTACTACTTCCGCGCTGATCCCGAGCCCCTGCTGGGCTGGGTGGGGCGGGTGGCGCCGGAGAAGGGGCTGGAGGATGCGGCGGCGGCGGCTGCGCAGCTGGGGCTGCCCCTGGCGGTGTGGGGTCTGGTGGAGGACCCGGCCTATGCGGCGGCGGTGGCGGCCTCGGTGCCGGCCGGCACCCTCGACTGGCGCGGCTTCCTGCCCACGGCGGAGCTGCAGGCCCAGCTGGGTGCGTGCCAGGCGCTGCTCAACACCCCCAAGTGGAACGAGGCCTACGGCAACGTGGTGGTGGAGGCGATGGCCTGTGGCGTACCGGTGGTGGCCTACCGCCGCGGCGGGCCCGGTGAACTGGTGCAGCCGGGCCTCAACGGCCTGCTGGTGGAGCCCGACGACGTGGCGGGCCTGGTGGCGGCGGTGGAGCGAGCGGGCAGCATCGATCGGGCGGCCTGTCGCCGTTGGGTGGAGGACAACGCCTCGCGGGCGGTGCTGGCGGAGCGAATTGAGGCGTGGCTGTGCGCGGGGCTCGGGCGATAAGGTCATGCCGCTGATGCCTGGCCCCGGTGCTGCCTGCTGACGCCACCGACAGCCCGCCGATGCGCCCCGGTGCCGCGCTACCGCTGCGGCGACCTGGGCGGCTGCTCCTGCTGGCGGTTCTGCTGCTCGGTCTGGCCCTGTTCGTCTGGCAGCTGGGCCTCACCGGCCTTGTGGATGAGACGCCGCCTCTGTTCGCCGCCTCAGCCCGGGCCATGGCGGAGACGGGCGACTGGCTGACGCCGCGGGTCAACGGTCTGCCCCGCTACGACAAGCCGCCCCTGGTGTACTGGCTGATGGCGCTGGGTTACCTGCTGCCGGGTCAGGACAGCTGGAATTCTCTCGGCACCTGGGCGGCGCGGCTTCCCTCGGCCCTGAGCAGCGTCGGCACGATGCTGCTGCTGTCCGCCACCCTGCTGCGCTGGCCGCAGCAGGAGCGGCCGCGGCTGCTGAGTGCCCTGGTGGCTCCCCTGGCCTTCGCGCTGTCGCCGCTGGTGCTGCTCTGGAGCCGCATCGCCGTCAGCGACGCCCTGTTCAGCGCACTGCTCTCGGCGAGCCTGCTGCTGATGTGGCGCTGTTATGCCGCAGGCGGCCGCCGTTGGTGGCTCCCCTGGCTCGTGCTGGGGCTGGCCGTGCTGGCCAAGGGGCCGGTGGCCGTGGTGCTGGTCGGCTTGAGCCTGCTGCTGTTCGGTTGGCGGCAGGGCGATGGCCTCACACTCCTGCGCTGCCTGCGTCCCTGGCCCGGCCTGCTGCTCACCGCCCTGGTGGCGCTGCCCTGGTATCTGCTGGAACTGCTGGTGGAGGGGAAGCCCTTCTGGGACAGCTTCTTCGGCTACCACAACCTCCAGCGCTTCACCGGCGTGGTGAACAACCATCTGCAGCCCTGGTGGTTCTTCCTGCCGGTGCTGGTGGTGGCCTCACTGCCGTTCACACCGCTGCTGCTGGCGGGTTTGCTGGCGGCGCTGCGGCAATCCCGATCCGCCCCCCCGGCTCCAGGTCAGTCGCTGCCCCTGTTCGCCGCCTGCTGGCTGCTGGCGGTGCTGCTGTTCTTCACCCTGGCGGCCACCAAGCTGCCGAGTTACTGGATTCCGGCGACTCCGGCGGCCGGACTGCTCATCGGCTGGGCGGCCCTCGACCCCAGGCTGCTGCGCGCCGGCCGGGCCGGCGCCGTGATCTGGGGCGCCACGCTGGCACTGCTGGCGCTGGTCAGCGCCGGCCTGGCCGCATCGCCGCGCTGGATTCCTTTGATCAGCGATCCGGAGCTGCCCACCCTGCCGGCGGAGCTGTTGGCCAGCGGTGCCGTGCTGCGGGCAGCGGCCTGCTTCAGCCTGGCCCTGCTGCTGGCGTTGGTGCTGCCCAGGGGGTCGGCGCACTGGCGGCCCTTCTGGCTGCTGGGATCCCAGCTCGCCCTGGTGCTGTTCGTGCTCACAGCCCTGCTGCCGATGGTTCGCCTGGGGGACCGGGTGCGGCAACTGCCGGTGCGGCAGGTGGCCGCTGATGTGCTGGCTCTGCGTCGCCCAGGCGAGCCCCTGGCGATGGTTGGCATTCTCAAGCCCTCGCTGCACTACTACACCCGGCAGGTGGTTCTCTACGAAGGGGTGCAGCCCAACGGCCCGCTCAACCTCAGCGACCGACTGCTGCGTGAGCAGCGGCGCGGATTCACCCCCTCGCCAGCCAGCCCCACGGCCACCCTGCTGCTGGTGATCGATGCGGGAACAGCCCAGCTCCCCCATTGGCGCGAGCTGCCCCATCAGACCCTGGCCCGCCGCGGGCTCTATGCCCTCTGGCGCGTGCACCGCACCGACCTGGAGGCCCTTGGTTCGACGCTCCGGAGCCAGGGTGTTCCCGCCGCCGACTGGCAGCGGCCGCGGCCTGAGCGCTACTGAGGCTCGCTGGGGGTTCCCATCGCCACCCCATCGCCCATCCGTTCGCGCTGGCAGAAGCTGCAGTGTCCCCAGCGCTGCAGTTCGCCCACCGGCGAGGGGCGCCGGCAGCTGGGGCAGTTGGCCATGCCGTGCACATTTACCCGGCTGGGGTGAAGGGCCCAGCTGCCCGCCTCCTGCTGCGAGCCCGGTGGCGGCAGCTCGCCGGGATGGTGCTGCTGGATCTGGATCTCCTGCACCGCAAAGCCCGCCCCCTGCAGCGCCCCCAGAAGCTGGTGGCGGTTGAAGCGCAGCGCTTGCAGCCACTGGGGATGGCTGCCCCCCACGGTGAGACGCCGCCCCTGCAGGCGCAGTGGCCGGCAGTGCTGGGCCAGCTGCGGGCCGGCGATCCGCGGCCAGGCCTGCCAGAGCGCCGCCAGGTGGCCATCGTTCCGCCAGTCGCGCTGCAGCTCCGCCAGCACCGCCGCCAGGCCCTGGGCTGGCGGCGGCGGCGGCGGCAGCAGCAGGGTCACCTCGCCCTGCCGCCGGCTCTGATTGCGCGGTGCGATCGCCATCGTGCAATGACCGTAGGGGATGTGCGGCAATCCCGCTGTCTGGATGCGGCGACTCTGGCTAGCCTCTGACCCTGCCCCACCCCTCGATCCATCCCTCTGATCCATGGGCTTCTTTGATCGTCTCAGCCGCCTGATCCGCGCCAACGCCAACGCGGCGGTCGGAGCGATGGAGGATCCCGGCAAGATTCTCGACCAGTCGGTGGCAGACATGCAGGCCGACCTGGTGAAGCTGCGCCAGGCGGTCGCCACCGCCATCGCCAGCCAGAAGCGCATTCAGAACCAGGCGGAGCAGGCCGAGGCCCAGGCCGCCACCTGGTACGAGCGGGCTGAACTGGCCCTCAAGAAGGGGGAGGAGGATCTGGCCCGCGAGGCCCTCGGCCGCCGCAAGACCTGCACCGACACCGCCACCGCGCTGCGCACGCAGCTGCAGAGCCAGGCCGGTCAGGTGGACCAGCTCAAGAAGAGCCTGGTGCAGCTCGAGAGCAAGATCGCCGAGGCCAAGACCAAGAAGGACATGCTCAAGGCCCGGGCTCAGGCGGCCCAGGCCCAGGAGCAGCTGCAGAGCGCGGTTGGCAGCCTCGGCACCAACTCCTCGATGGCGGCCTTCGAGCAGATGGAGGAGAAGGTGCAGGCCCTGGAGGCCCGCAGCCAGGCCGCCGCGGAGCTGGCGGGCTCGGATCTCGAAAGCCAGTTCGCCGCCCTCGAGGCATCCCCCGATGTGGATGACGAACTGGCCGCCCTCAAGGGCCGGCTGGCCGGCACCAGCGTGGCCGGCAGCCTGCCCGCCGCCAGCGGCGTTGTTGAGCCTGTGAAGGTGGAGGCGGTCAAGGTTGAGCCGGTCGACGCTGAGCTGGAGGAGCTGAAGCGCTCGATCGACAAGCTCTGAGGCATTCCGCCCGTCAAGGCCGATCCATACAATCCCTTTTACCCAGCCCCTTTCCGCCGTGTCCGCCGACGTCTCCGTCGCCCAGCTCACCGACGCCACCTTTCAGGCCGAGGTGCTTGAGGCGGCCACGCCGGTGCTGGTGGATGTCTGGGCCGCCTGGTGCGGCCCCTGCCGGCTGATGGCGCCGCTGATGGACTGGGCAGCCCGCGAGTACGCCGGCCGCCTGGTGGTGGGCAAGCTGGAGGCGGATGCCAATCCCGTCTGCCGCGACAGCCTCGGCATTCAGGGTCTGCCCACCTTGATCGTGTTCCGTAACGGCGAGGAGCTGGCCCGCCACGAGGGCGCCATGGCTCAGCCGCAGCTCAAGGCGTTCCTGGATGCCCACCTCTGAGCAGCCCGGACGGGATCCGGCGGCCGGCAGGTTCCGGCTGTCGGACCGGGTTCAGCGCCTCGGCAGTGGTGTCTTCGCCCGCAATGACGGGCGCAAGCTGCGCTACCGGGAGGCGCTTGCTGCTGCCGAGCCCTGGCAGAGCCTGCCGCCCCTGCTGGATCTCTCGCTCGGCTCCACCGACCTGCAGCCGCCGCCGCAGGCGATCGAAGCGATCCGCAGCCAGCTGGGCCAGCCCGCCAGCGCTGCCTACTGCCTGCACGGCGCCACCCTGCCCCTGCGCGAGGCGGTGGCTGCCTGGGCTGTGCGCCGCTTCGCCGTAGCGGTGGATCCTGAGCGGGAGGTGCTGCTGCTGGTGGGCTCCCAGGAGGGCACCGCCCACCTGCCCCTGGCGCTGCTGAATCCCGGCGATCAGGCTCTGCTGCTCGATCCCTACTACCCCTCCCATCTGGGTGGCCTGCATCTGGCCGCGGCCCGGCCCCGCTTCCTGCCCCTGGCGGCTGAGCAGGGTTTCGCGCCCGATTTCGATCAGATCAGCCCCAGCCAGTGGGACGATCTGCGCCTGATGGTGTTGGGCTTTCCCCACAATCCCACCGCCACCACGGGCCAGCAGGCCTGGCTGGAGGCGGCCGCCGAGCGGGCGGTGCGCCATGGCGTTGTGTTCGCCCACGACAACCCCTACGTGGATCTGGCCCTGGAGGGGGAGGCGCCGGCGCTGCTGCGCTCGCCCCACTGGCGGCGCTGCGGCATCGAGTTCTTCTCCTTCTCCAAGGGCTGGTGCCTGGGGGGCTACCGGCTGGCCTTCGCCATCGGTGCCGAGCCGCTGATCACCGCCTTGCGCCAGGTGAAGGGGGTGGTGGATTTCAACCAGTCCGTGGCGCTGCAGGCCGGTGCGATCGCCGCCCTGGAGCAGACGCCCGACTGGGCACGGACCCTTCTGCCAGTGTATCGCGACCGCCGCGACCGCATGGCGGCGGCACTCGAGGCGGCCGGCTGGCCGGTGCAACGGCCCTCGATGGCCCTCTACCTCTGGCTGCGCCTGCCGCAGCAGGCGGTGGCGCTCGGCCTTGACTCGGAAACGTTCTGCGCCCGGCTGCTGGAGGCCACCGGTGTCTGCCTCACGCCCGGCAACGGCTTCGGCGCCGGTGGCGAGGGCTATGCCCGCTTGGCCCTGGTGCATCCCAGCGCGGAGCTGGAGGCTGGCGCCGCTCGCATCGGCCGCTGGCTGGCACACCTGTGAGCGTCGGCCTGGTCGCCGCGGCCCTGCGTGCCAGGCCATGCGGGCCGCAGCCACTGCCCTGGCGGCTGGTCTGGCAGCCGGTCACGGCGAGCACTGAAGCAGAGCTGGATTGCTTGCTGGAGCGGGGCCTCCGTCCGCCGTTGGCGGTGATCGCCCGCCGTCAGACCCGCGGCCACGGCCAGCGGGGTCGGCGCTGGCACTCTCCGGCGGGCGGCCTCTGGCTCAGTGCCGCCATGCCCTGGGCTGTGCCGGCGCCGGGCATGGCGGCGCCGGGCATGGCGGTGACCCTTGGTCTGTGCCTGCAGCTGGAGGGGCTTGGGCTGCAGCCACGCATCAAGTGGCCCAACGACCTGCTGCTCGAGGGCCGCAAGCTCGCCGGTGTGCTGCCGCGGCTGCGCTGGCGCGGCAGCACTCTGCTGGGCTGCCGTGTCGGCATCGGGATCAATGGCCTCAACCGGGTGCCGCCCGCGGCCATCGCCCTGGCCGAGGCCCTTCAGTCGGGCCCTAGGCGCCATCGGCATGGTCCTACCCATCGCCCGCACCATCCCCAGGCCCGGCCGGAGCGCCTGGCAGCCCTTGCACTGGGGGCGCTCGAGTGGGCGGTGGCGGCGTCGGGCCAGGCGGAACTGGTGCGCCGGCAGGCGGAGCAGCGCCTCTGGCGGGTGGGCAGCCACTGGCATGAGGGCCGTGCCTGGCAGGTGGATGGCCTTGCGCTCGATGGTGCCCTGCGGCTGCGTTGTGACGAGAGGCTGGTGGAGCTTCGGCGCGATTTCTAAAGTGCGGCTGTTGTTGCAACGCCCGCGGCGGCTCGTCGTGTCACTCCTCCCCCTGTTCAGCCTCCTGGCGGCCGCAGTGCCTCTGCTGGGGGGAGGCCTGGCCTGGGCCCAGCTCCAGGCGGAGGGGCCTGCGGATCCGCTGACGCCACAGCCCGCCCTTCCGACTCCGGCAGCAGCCCCTGCGCCTGCGTCCCAGGCGCAGCTGTCTCCAGCGCGACCCGGCAGCCCTGTGCTGCCCCCCGCCCAGGCACCCCTGCGGCCCGATCCGCAGCAGCTGGGGGCAGCTCCACCGCCGCGGCGCTTTGATCAGTCGCTCGATGAGCTGGTGCGTCAGGGGGTGGTCACCCCCACGGAGCGCAGCCTGATCCGCGGCGGGGCGGCTGGTGGCCTGGCGCCCCTTGATGTGGGGGCGTTCCAGAAGGCTTGCCGTAGCGGCGCCCTCTCCAGTCAGGAGTGCCGTGGAGGCCTGGCGATCCGTTGGGGCCGCCGCGGCGGGCAGGGCGCCGCTGCTGGCGAGGCTGCTCTGCTCCCCGGTGCGGATGGCGGGCGTCTCGGTGCCGATGGCATGCCCCTGCCGCCGCTCACGGTGCCTGTGTCCGCTCTGCTCGCCGGCAATGGCGGCAGCTTCAACCTGGCCAGCGTGTTCCGGGTCACGCCCAGGCCTGCGCCCCTGCTGGGCAACGGCAACCGGCGCCTGCTGCTGCCGATTATCGGCGCGGCGGTGCCCACCAGTGGTTTCGGTTGGCGCCTCCATCCCCTGCTCGGGATCTGGCGCCTGCATGCCGGCGAGGATCTGGCAGCGCCGGAGGGAACGCCCGTGGTGGCGGCCCTCTCCGGCCGGGTCGTGAGCAGCGGTCTTGCCGGCGGCTATGGCCTGGCGGTGGAGGTGGAGCATCAGCGGCCGCTGCGGCGCACCCTGTATGGCCACCTCTCGGAGCTCTACGTGAAGCCCGGTGAGTGGGTGCGTCAGGGCGAGGTGGTGGGCCGTGTTGGCAGCACGGGGCTCAGCACCGGCCCCCATCTCCACTTCGAGCTGCGGCAGCCCGCCGATGGCGGCTGGGTGGCGATGGACCCCGGCGACCTCGATCCTGGCTCCCAGCTCAAGGGCAGCGATGCGATCGCCCTGCTGATGGGCCAGCTGCTGGCCAGCCTGGAGCGACCAGCCAGCCCTGAACGCCCCCGCGGCTAGAGCTGGGAGCCGGCGCCGCTGTCCACCAGGCGGCCGTCGTGGAAGTGCACGATCCGCTCCGCCCGATCGGCCACGTTGTGTTCGTGGGTGACCAGCAGGATCGTCATGCCCTGGTCGCGGTGCAGTTCATCGAACAGATCCAGCACTTCGCTGGTGGTGCGGGAATCCAGAGCTCCGGTGGGCTCATCCGCCAGCAGCAGCTTGGGCTGGTTGATGATCGCCCGTGCAACGGCCACCCGCTGCTGTTGGCCACCGGAGAGCTGATTCGGCCGGTTGTGCATGCGGTCCGCCAGGCCAACACGCTCAAGGGCTGCCCGGGCGCGCTCCTGGCGCTCGGCGGGAGAAACCCCGGCGTAGACCATCGGCAGCATGACGTTCTCCAGGGCGGTGAGCTCCGCCAGCAGATGAAACTGCTGAAACACGAAGCCCAGCTCCCGGTTGCGCAGATCCGCCAGCTGATCGTCGCTGAGGTGTTCCACGGCCGTTCCGTTGAGCCGGTAGCTGCCGCCGCTGGGGCGATCGAGACAGCCAAGGATGTTCATCGCTGTGCTCTTGCCTGAACCGGAGGTGCCCATGACCGCCAGGTATTCACCCTGACGCACGCTCAGACAGAGGTCATTGAGGGCACTGACGGCAGCCTCACCGCTGCCGTAGACCTTGAAGACATGGTCGAGAACCGCGACCTGGTTCCCAGCGGAGGCTGCTGCTGATGGAGCTGGGGCCTGAGTGGGTGGGGTCGTAGCGGCGGCCATTCAGCCCACCGGCGCTGTGGTGAATGTGGCCAGGGCCTTCTGAAGCATCGGTGTACCGGCCACGGCACCACTGGCCCAGTTGAACAGCGGGTTGGAGAGGATGCCGCCGATGGCGGTCACCACCACGCACGACACGAGAGCGGCGCGCAGCGGCGGCAGGCCGGCAACATTCCAGGTGAGTGCGGGGTAAGACTTGACCACATCAGAAGCTTCCTGGGGCTCCTTCACCACCATCATCTTGATCACCGAGATGTAGTAGTAGATCGACACCACCGAGGTCAGCAGGCCCACCACCACCAGCAGGTACTGATGATCGGCCCAGCCGGCGAAGAAGAGATAGATCTTGCCGAAGAAGCCCAGCATCGGCGGGATTCCGCCCAGAGAAAGAAGGCAGAGGCTCAGCCCTAGGGTGATCAGGGGATCCTTCTGATAGAGACCGGCGTAGTCGGAAATCCTGTCGCTGCCGGTGCGCAGCGAGAACAGAATGATGCAGGCGAAAGCGCCCAGGTTCATGAACAGGTACGCCGCCATGTAGAGCACCATGGCGGCGTAGCCGTCCTCGGTGCCGCACACCAGGCCGATCATCACGAAGCCGGCCTGGCCGATCGAGCTGTAGGCCAGCATCCGCTTCATCGAGGTCTGAGCCAGGGCAACAACATTGCCCAGCACCATGCTGAGGATCGCCAGCACGGTGAACAGCAGCTTCCACTGGGCCTCAAAGGGCTCGAAGCAGCCCACCAGGATGCGCAGCGCTAGGGCGAAGCCCGCAGCTTTGGAGCCCACCGAGAGGAAGGCAACAACCGGGGTGGGCG
This sequence comes from uncultured Synechococcaceae cyanobacterium, assembly GCA_903934375.1. Classification (GTDB taxonomy): domain Bacteria; phylum Cyanobacteriota; class Cyanobacteriia; order PCC-6307; family Cyanobiaceae; genus Vulcanococcus. Next base: position 25,357 of record CAIZNP010000192.1, on the reverse strand, counting down.
ATCCCTCGTAGACGTCGGGCGTCCACTGGTGGAAGGGCACTGCGGCAATCTTGAAGGCCACGGTGGCCAGAACGAACACCAGGGCAAGGGCTGCCACCGGGGCGGTGCTGGTCTGCAGGGCCAGGGCTACGGCATCGAGGCTGGTGCTGCCGCCTGTGAGGCCGTACAGCAACGATGCTCCGTAGAGGAACACGGCCGCGGCTGCTGAACCCACCAGCAGATATTTGAGAGCAGCCTCGGAGCTGCGCGCGTCGCGCTTCATGTAGCCCGAGAGCAGGTAGCTGGCCACCGAGAGGGTCTCGAGCGACACGAAGATGCTCACCAGGTCTGTTGAGCCGCAGAGCAACATCGCTCCCAGGGTTGCGGCCAGCAGGATTGCGGCGTACTCGCCGACAGGGGTGCCGGCCTGTTCCACGTAGCGCCAGCTGATCAGCAGCGACAGCAGGGTGGATGCGGCGACGACCGCCCGGAAGGCGATCGCCAGGTTGTCAGCCAGGAAGGCGCCAAGGAACGATGGCATCAATGGGGCGGTGTCCCACTGCAGGGCCAGCAGCACCAGCGCCCCACCCAGACCGAGATAGGAGAAGAGCGGCACCCAGCGACTGGCAGCCTTCTCGCCGGCCAGATCCACCAGCAGGCAGGCGAGCATCGCCAGCAGCACCGCACCTTCCGGGGCGATGGCGGCCGCGTTCAGCTGCAGCGAACTGATGGCGCTGACGGCGGAGGCCGGATCGTTCACAGCTGGCAAGGGTGGCCGTTTGGATCGGACTGTAGCCGCGTTGTCGCTGGGGTTTGGTCGTGGCCGCCCGCGCATCAGCGCCCACAGGCCTGAGCGCCGTTGGGATAAAGAAGAAAGCGGTTCACCGCCTGCCTGTGGCGCACACCCTGTTCATCGGTGAGAGCCCCACCAAGGCCCGCACCATCCCCGGGTTCCTTCCCAAGGATTTCAAGGTGGAAGCCTCGATGGGGCACGTGCGCGACCTGCCCAACAACGCCAGTGAGATCCCGGCGCGCCACAAGGGCGAGAAGTGGGCCAACCACGGCGTGAATGCTGCCTCTGCGGCCAATCGCCAGGCGAGATTCTCTGCACACCTCCGTCGCTGCGCCAGAGCTTCTGCCAGGGTCCTCAACCTTTGTCCGTAGCATTCCAGGCCGCCCGGCGCTCATCCTGGACCCTGTAATGCAAAGAAATATTGCGAAACCTCATCTTTCTTCGTGATCTCCGCTGCTGGCCTGTGATTGGGTTTTCGCTGATGTCCATGATGCGCAAACTTGTACTAAGCGCGTCTATGTGCTTGCTTCTCTCGTGGGGCTCGGCTTTGATTGGCAGCTGACTGCTCATTAGTCGAGACATGTCGATCGCTGCAATCTGGTCTTGGCGCAGCTCTCGCGGCGATGTGATTGCTCGAGGGATCGCGCCTCCAGGAGGGCCTGGTCCTTTCTACGCCATGTCAGAGCAGGGTATTGCGTTGTCTCTGGTCAACGAGTACGGAGCTCTGGCCACGTTTCCTGCTCCGTCCCTGTTGGCAGAGCCGCCCCCATCTCCGGGTACCACTGAGAGCCCTCAGGCTGGCTTGCCTGTCATGGGCACGTTCAAGCCTGAGGGCGATACCGGTTCTGCACTGTCGCGGCAGATATCGGTCGCTTCCGCTGTGTCACTGTCCGCCAGTCTCGATCGCCCACTGGCGGCGGCGGTAGAGGTCCTGCCTCAGTCGGTGGTGGCGGTGCGTCCTGCAGCTGCATCGTCTGACGACGACGACCGTGACGATCACGATCACGATCACGATCACGATGAGGCCCCATCGCCACAACTCGCGCCTCAGGGGCCTCAGGCAGCTGATTCGGATGGACGTGACCAGGGCGATGAGGATGCTGATTCAGAGCGGGCTTCCTCCCCCGATCAGCTGCTGGCCTGGAATCAGCTTGCCCTGGATCTGGCCACTGCGGCTCGCAGGGGGCCCACCATCAGCTCCCGTCTCTACTCCCTGGTGAACACCGCTCTCTATGACAGCTGGGCGATGTTTGATGAGGACGCTAAAGGGTCAATTTACAACCGACCTTCCGGAGATGATCTTGAGGAGCTTCTCGAACAGGCTGGCGATCTGGATGAAGGCTCCGGATTGCAGTCACTGCGCGATGCGGTGATGGCGGTGGCCGCCAATAACGTGATACACGCCGTGGGCGCCACGCTCTTCCCTGGCGGCACGCTGCCGCAGACTTTTCTGGACCGCAGTGTTGCCCTGCTGGATCAGCAGCTGGCTGCCCTCAGCCCTGGCACCCCTGAAGCCGTAGCCCTGCGCACCATCGCACAGAAGCTGGGGGGGCAGGTGTCTGCGGCCATCAACAACTCTGCCCTGCTGGATGGCTCGAATCAGCAGAACAACTATGCCGATACCACCGGCTATGTGGCCACTCCAAGCCGCTTCGACCCCACCAACCCCAGGGACACACTCGACACCACCTGGCAGCCGCTCACCCTGCCCGACGGCAACGTCCAGCGCCCGCTGACACCGCACTGGGGGGAAGTGACCCCCTTCGCTTCGGGGGCTGATCTGGTGCCCGACTCCGTTCTCACCCCCTACACAAGTGACGGCAGTCTGAACCCCTTGTTTGTGGCTGAACTCAATCAGGTGTTGCAGTACAGCATGAATCTCACGGCCACACAGAAGGCCATCGCGGAATACTGGGAGGCGGGCCCTGGCTCAGCCTTCCCCCCCGGTGTTTGGATGGGTTTCACCAACGACCTCATCCGGGACCGCCAGCTGTCGCTTGATCAGGCGATGAAGCTGAGCTTTGGGGTCAGCCAGTCGCTGATGGATGCTTCCATAGGCACCTGGGCAACTAAATATGAATTTGACTCCGTTCGCCCGATTACGGCGATTAGTGAGTACTACTACGGCCGCACCACGACGGATTCGGACGAACTGCTAACCGATTGGCGTGAGACCCCGCTTGTTGGACAGGCTTGGCAGCCATATCAGAACCCTGCCTCGTTGACGCCAAACTTTCCCGATGCGAATTCGGGCCACTCGGCTTACAGCAGCGCAGCTTCAACCTTCATTCGTAATTATCTGGGCAGCAATGTTTTCGGACGGTCGGTGACGTTGGCGGATAGTGCCTCTCGCTTTGATCCCAACGGTTTTGATGGGCTGCTGGGCGATGGCTCTGCGATCACGCTGTCCTGGGATTACCTCAATGCTGCCGCTGAGCAAGCCGGCCTCTCACGCCTGTATGGGGGCATTCATTTCAATGATGGCAACTGGCTAGGCCAGATCCTTGGCACCCGTGCCGGCAGCAATGCCAGCCTGAAGGCCTTCAGCCTGTTCAGCGGTGAGGCCGAAGCCGAAGCCCCGATCCGTCAGGACTTCGGCACCATGTCAGCGGATGTGCTCACGGGGCTCCCCGCCGAGTCTTCGGACGGCCTGCGGGAGTCCTATGGCTTCGGTGGTGACGACCTGCTGATCGACCCGGGGAGTGAGGGCCGTCTGAACCTGTTCGGCGGCGATGGGCTCGACAGCTTCCGGCTCTCTGGCAAGGGGGACGTCTGGATCCGCGATCTGCAGGTCGGAGAGTCCATCGAGCTGAATCGCGGCGTGTTCAAGAACGGCCAGTCGCTCCGTGACGTGGTCTTCGTGGTTTCGGATCAAGACCCTGGTTTCACCGATCTCATCCTGGGTCGAACGTTGCTCGCCCGGCTCGATGGCGTGTGGTCGAGCGCTCAGGTCAACCTGGGCACCTGGGCCTGAGCCTCGCCGTTGTGCCCGCCGGTGCGATAAAGAGGGAACCGGTTCACCGCCTGCCTGTGGCGCACACCCTCGTCATCGTTGAGAGCCCCACCAAGGCCCGCACCATCCGCGGGTTCCTTCCCAAGGACTTCAAGGTGGAAGCCTCGATGGGGCACGTGCGCGACCTGCCCAACAACGCCAGTGAGATCCCGGCGGCCCACAAGGGCGAGAAGTGGGCCAACCTCGGCGTGAACACCGCCAACGACTTCGAGCCCCTCTACGTGGTGCCGAAGGACAAGAAAAAGGTGGTGAAGGAGCTCAAGGACGCCCTGAAGGGCGCCGACCAGTTGCTGCTGGCCACGGACGAAGACCGGGAAGGGGAATCGATCAGCTGGCACCTGCTGCAGCTGCTGAACCCCAAGGTGCCGGTGAAGCGGATGGTGTTCCACGAGATCACCAAGGAGGCGATCGGCCGCGCCCTCGAGCAGACCCGTGAGCTCGACATGGAGCTCGTGCATGCCCAGGAGACCCGGCGGATCCTGGATCGCCTGGTGGGTTACACCCTCTCGCCGCTGCTGTGGAAGAAGGTGGCCTGGGGCCTCTCGGCTGGCCGCGTGCAGTCCGTGGCTGTACGGCTCATCGTGCAGCGCGAGCGGGCGCGGCGCGCCTTCCGCAGCGGCAGTTACTGGGACCTCAAGGCCCAGCTCGATCAGGGTGGCCCGTTCGAGGCCAAGCTCAGCCACCTCAAGGGCGATCGCATCGCCGGCGGCTCCGATTTCGATGAGGCCACCGGCGGCCTCAAGGTCGGTAGCAAGGTGCGGCTGCTCAGCGAGGCCGAGGCCCGCCAGTTGCGCGAGGCGGTGTTGGCGGGCTCCTGGCGGGTGGCGGCGGTGGAGGAGAAGCCCACCATCCGCAAACCGGTGGCTCCCTTCACCACCAGCACCCTGCAGCAGGAGGCCAACCGCAAGCTGCGGCTCTCGGCCCGCGAAACGATGCGCACGGCCCAGGGCCTCTACGAGCGCGGCTTCATCACCTATATGCGCACCGATTCGGTGCATCTCAGCGACCAGGCGATCAACGCCGCCCGCAGCTGCGTTAGCGCCAAGTACGGAAAGGACTACCTCAGCCCGGCGCCCCGCCAGTTCTCCACCAAGGCCCGCAACGCCCAGGAGGCCCACGAGGCGATCCGCCCCGCCGGCGAAAGCTTTCGCGATCCAGGCGCTACCGGCCTCGATGGGCGTGATCTTGCCCTCTATGAGCTGATCTGGAAGCGCACGGTGGCCTCGCAGATGGCCGATGCCCGCCTCACCATGCTCAGCGTGGATCTCGAGGTCGACGGCGGCAGCCTCGGCACCGCCGCCTTCCGTTCCAGCGGCAAGCGCATCGATTTCGCGGGCTTCTTCCGCGCCTACGTGGAGGGTTCCGACGACCCCGACGCCGCCCTTGAGGGTCAGGAGGTGCTGCTGCCCACCCTCAGGCAGGGCGATAAGCCTGCCTGCAAGGGAGTGGAGGCCCTGGGCCACCAGACCCAGCCCCCCGCCCGCTACAGCGAAGCGGCGCTGGTGAAGATGCTGGAGAAGGAGGGCATCGGACGCCCGTCCACCTACGCCTCGATCATCGGCACGATCGTGGACCGCGGGTACGCGACCCTCCAGAACAACGCCCTCACTCCCAGCTTCACCGCCTTCGCGGTGACGGCCCTGCTGGAGGAGCACTTCCCCGACCTCGTGGATACGAGCTTCACCGCCCGGATGGAGAACACCCTCGACGAGATCTCCCACGGTCAGGTGCAATGGCTGCCTTATCTCGAGAGCTTCTTCAAGGGGGAGAAGGGCCTCGAGAACCAGGTGGCCCAGCGTGAAGGGGACATCGACCCCGGCGCCTCGCGCACCGTGGAGTTGGAGGGGCTGCCCTGCGTGGTGCGCATAGGCCGCTTCGGGGCCTACCTCGAAACCAAGCGTGTGGCCGACGACGGCACTGAGGAGTTGCTCAAGGCCACCCTCCCGCAGGAGATCACCCCTTCAGACCTGGATGCGGAGCGGGCCGAGCTGATCCTCAGGCAGAAAGCCGATGGACCCGAGTCACTCGGCGAAGATCCGGAGACCGGCGATCTGGTCTATCTGCTGTTCGGTCAGTACGGGCCCTACGTGCAGCGGGGTCAGGTGAGCGACGAGAATCCCAAGCCCAAGCGGGCGTCTCTGCCCAAGGGGGTCAAGCCTGAGGAGTTCAGCCTGGAGGATGCCCTCGGCCTGCTGCGCCTGCCGCGCCAGCTCGGTGAGCATCCGGACGGGGGCAAGGTGGAGGCCGGCCTCGGACGCTTCGGCCCCTACGTGGTGCACCACAAGGGCAAGGGCGAGAAGGACTATCGCTCCCTCAAGGCCGAGGACGATGTGCTGATGGTCGGCCTGAGCCGTGCTCTGGAGTTGTTGGCCCAGCCCAAGAAGGGGCGCGGTGGCCGCACGGCCCTCAAGGATCTCGGCACCCCTGAGGGGGGCGATGAGGCGATCCAGCTGTTCGATGGTCCCTACGGGCTCTATGTGAAGCAGGGCAAGGTGAATGCCTCCCTGCCGGAGGGCACCACCGCCGAGACGATCACCCTTGAGCAGGCGGTGGAGCTGCTGGCGGCCAAAGCGACAAGCGGCAAGACCAAGGGCCGCAAGCCTGCCGGCACCAAGGCTGCTGCTGCCAAGAAACCCGCCGCCAAGCCCGCTGCCGCCCGCAAAGCTCCCGCCACCACCAAGACCGGCCGCTTGCGGGCCAGTGCAGTGCGGGTGATCAAGGCCGCAGACAGCTGATGGGCAGGTTCCGGCCCCGCCGCCGACGCCCACCGCTCCGGCCCCTCTGCCCCTGGGTGGCTCTGCTTACAGCCACGGCCCTGACGGGCTGCAGCGGTACTCGCTTCGGCGATCAGCTGGCCCGCAGCTTCTCCGCGCCGCCGGCAGCTCCGGCGACCCAGTCCTCCAGCGGTACAAGCACCGAGGCGAGCAAGCTAGCGCGAGAGCCGGCCCGTCCAAGCGGTGCGGCCACCCCGAGCGGAACGGCTCCAGGCAGCACCGCCAGCCCAGCAGCCCAGGCCACCAAAGCTCCCGCCGCCGGTGCCGCGGCCAGGCCCGTGCCCCGGCCTGCGACACCCCCCAGCGCTCCAGCGCCCTACCGCGTCACAATCCGCCTGCCGGCCGCCGATCCCTCGGCTCCGGCCGAGCAGGTCACCGAAGTGCTGCGGGCGGCCGGGGTGCCCTTCGAGGTGGAGACAATCGAGCGCATCGGCAGCTCCGCCGGCTCCGCCACCAGTCCTGTGGCACCGCTGCGCACCCCGGCTCCGGCGCCCCGATGAGCCTCAGCCGCCGCCAGGCTCGCCAGATCACCGACAGCGCCTATCTGGCGGCGGCAACAGCGCTGCTCTGGGTGGGTCTCTACTACCTGCCGGTGGGAGGCGCCCTGTTCCGGCTGGCCCTGCCGCTGCCGCTGGCCCTGCTGCAGCTGCGCCACAACGGCCGCTGCGCCATCGAGGGCGTTGCTGTGGCTGCTCTGCTGTTGGTGGCGCTGATGGGGCCCATCCGCGGCCCCCTGGTGCTGTTCCCCTACGGCCTGCTGGCCCTGTGGCTGGGCTGGTGCTGGCGGCGCCGCTGCAGCTGGTGGCTGAGCTGGAGCATCGGCCTGCTGATCGGCAGCGCCGGCTTTCTGGTGCGCGTGGCGGTGCTCTCCGTGCTGCTGGGCGAGAACCTCTGGGTTCTGATCACAACCGCCGCCGCCCAGGTGCTGGAACGCCTGAGCGGACTGCTGCAGCTGGGCGGCGGCCCCGATCTGCTGCAGGTGCAGCTGATGGCGCTGGCGCTGGTGCTGGTGCAGAACCTGATCTACGTGCTGGCCCTCCACGCAGTGGCCTACTGGATCTTTCCGCGTCTGCAGAGCCCGATCAGCGAGCCGCCCGCCCTGCTGCGGCCGCTGCTGGCTCTCGATCCCCTCTGATGCCGGCCTTCACGCCTCCCCGCTGCCTGAGCGGGGAGGCCCAGCAGGCCGATCGCTGGTGCCGGCGGCTGGCGCCGGTGGTGGCGGATTGTCGGCTGCTCCTGCTGCTCGCCGGCACCGAAACCGCCGCGGTGCCTGGCATCTCGGCCGCCGGTGCCACGCCTGAATCGCGGCGACGCACCGCTGCCGCTGATGCTGAACTGCTGCTGCTCGGCCCATCGCGGCCGCTGCCCCATGCGCTGCCCCCGCTGCCGGCGGGTGTGAGCCCGGCACTGATTGCCCGGGTGGTGGTGGAGCAGCTGGCGCTGGATCCCCTGGTGATCGATCTCGGGGTGCCGGTGCCGCCGGCCGTGCCCCATCTCACGCTCGGACAGACCCCCGCCCGCTGCCTGAGCACTGGCTCCGCCATGGCGCCTGAGCGGGTGGCGGGGTTGCTGGCTCTGGGGGACCGCTGGGGGGCGGCTCTGGCGCGCCAGCGGGCGCCGGTGCTGCTGGCGGAGTGTGTGCCGGGCGGAACAAGCACGGCCCAGGCGGTGCTGCAGGGCCTGGGGGTTGCGGCGGCCGGGCGGGTCAGCGGCAGCCTGCGCCAGCCCGTTCATGGCCTCAAGGCCGCCATGGTGGAGCGCGGCCTGGCGGCTGCCGGACTGGCTGAGCCGGCGCCGGCGGCTGCCGTGCTGGCGGCGGTGGGGGATCCGATGCAGGCTGTGGCGGCGGGACTTGTGCGGACGGCCGCCGCTGCTGGGCTGCCGTTGCTGCTGGCAGGTGGCAGCCAGATGGCTGCGGTGCTCGCTCTGGCGCTCGATCTGAGCGCAGCGGAGGACCGCCCGCGGCTGTTGGAGCAGGCGGCGATCGCCACCACGGCCTGGGTGGCCGCCGACGCCGGCAGCGACCTTCAGGGCCTGTTGGCGCTGATCGGCCGCCGCTGGGGTGGCCTGCCCCTGGCTTTTGCCGCGGCGCTGCGCTTCGGCAGCTGCCGAAGCCCGGCGCTGCAGGCCTACGAGCAGGGCTTCGTCAAGGAGGGGGTGGGGGCCGGGGGGCTGGCCCTGCTCTGGCAGCTCAGTGGCCGCTCGCCGTTGGCCCTGGCCGAAGCCTGTGATCAGGCCTGTGTCGAGCTGCGCCTGGCGGCGATTGCCCCCGAAGGGCCGGCCTAGGGTCGCGGCCATGGCGCCCGCCCATCGCTCCCACTCCAGCTTCCACGTGAGCTTCAACGCGAGCGTTGGCCGCCGTCGTGCTCTGCAGCTGGCCGCCCTGGCGGGGGCGGCGGTTGCCGGGGGCGGCCTCGGGGGGTGCAGCCGCCAGGAGCCGGCTGGGCGGCTGGTCAGCGTACGTGGTGTGCTGCCAGCCGCCTGGTTGCAGGAGCTGCCGAGCGACTGGCGTGCGGACCCCATGGCCTCCCCCGAGGCCGTGCTGGCGGCCGCGGTCCGGCCCCATGAGACTTCGGCTCAGCTGCTGGCCCTCGGCGACGGCTGGGCCCAACGGCTCGAACGCAGCCAGCTGCAGCCCTTCGCTGCCCCGGCTCTGCTGGCCCAGCTGGATGCCCGCGCCCAGTCGGCCAGTCGTCTGTTCGCATCCGCTGGTGCCGACGCCCTGGCCTATCCCTGGGCCTTCGGTACCTGGCTGTTGCTGCTGCGCAGTCGATCCGATCTCTGGCAACGCCGTGAGCAGGGCTGGGATCTGCTGCTCGATCCAAGCCTGCGGGGGCGGCTGGTGCTGCCCTCCAGCCCGCGGGTCGTCATCGATCTGGCCTGCCGGCAGCTGGGGCTGTCGGGCGGCACGGCCGCGGCGGCGGATGATCCCCGCCTGCCGGATCAGTTGCGCCGACTGGTGGGTCAGGCGGTGGCCCTCGATGAAGTGGATGGCCTCAACCTGCTGCTGGCCGGCGATGCGGAGGCGGCGGTGTTGCCCAGCCACCGGGTGATCCCCCTGCTGCAGAGCGATCCGCGCCTGCAGGCCCTGCTGCCGGCGAGTGGGTCACCCCTGTGGTGGCAGCTGCTGCTGCGACCTGCCCCCATGTCCGCCCTGGCGGCGGATCTGCCTCTACCACTGGCATGGCTGCGTCAGGGTCTGGAGTTGCCGCTGCTCGACCGCCTGCTGGCCGGCGGGTGGGTGCCGCCGCTGCCGCGCGCCCGGCTGCAGCCGGCCCTGGCGCGCTGGCCTGAGCGTCTGCGGGCGCTGCTGCTGCCCCCGGAGGCTGTGCTGCAGCGCTGCAGCAACCTCGAGGCCCTCAGCCCCTCCGAACAGCAACGCTGGCAGGAGCTCTGGGATCGGGCCCTGGCCTAGCCCCCTGGCTTGGCGCCCAGGATCCGGATCCTTCAGCCCCACAGCCGGCGACGCGGGGCGGCCGCCAGGCGGTGGTGCGTGTCGGCCAGCAGGTCAGGGATGGGCAGGCCGTGGGGGCAGCGGGGCAGGCAGTTGCCGCAGCGCACACAGGCGCTGGCATTGCGCTCCTCCCACCAGTGGCCGGCTCGGCCGATCAGGTTGTAGCGCTCCTCGGCGAAGGCCTGCATGCCGTGGCCCACGGCCAGGTTGCGCAGCCGCAGCAGCTCCGGGATCGGAACTCCGCTGGGGCAGGGCAGGCAGGCCCTGCACTGGCCGCAGCGCTCGGCGCCCAGGCGGGCCTCGCCGGCGGCGCTCAGGCGTTGCAGGGCTTGCCGGTGCGCATCACTCAGCCAGGGCAGGGAGCCGCTGATGGCCGTGGCCCAGGCCAGGTCGCCCGGCTGGGCGGCCCCCAGGCTCAGGGTGGAGATCCCCTGATCGAGCAGGAAGCGATAGGCCAGTTCGAGGGGGTGGAACGGAGCGCAGTCGGCCAGCAGCTCGGGCGGCGGGTCGTAGAGGCGGCCGCCCTTGTCGGCCGGGGAGATCGCCAGGACACCGATGCCGCTGGCCAGGGCGGCGCGGGCCAGCGGCAGGCGGGTCTGATCGAACAGGTGCACATGCAGGCTGCAGAAGTCGAAGTGCCCGGAGGCCAGGGCCTGCTCGATCAGGGCGGTATCGCCATGACTGGAGAAGCCCACCTGGCCCACCAGACCCTCTTCGAGGGCCCAGTGCAGCAGTTCGGCGCCGGGGCCATGCAAGGCCCAGGCCAGATGGTCGGGCCGGTTCAGGCCATGCACAGCCAGGTTGTCGAGCCTGGAGACGCCGAGCCGCTGCAGGATCGCCCGCAGCTGCTCCTGGGAGGCGGCCAGCTCGGGGCCGGGCAGCAGCTTGCTGGTGAGCACCAGCTCGGCGCTGCGCTGCGGGTCCGCCGCCGCCAGCGACCGCAGGGCCTGACCCAGATAGGCCTCGGCCGGGCCGTAGGCGGGGGCTGTTTCGATATGGCGGATGCCGGCCGCCAGGGCTGCCTGCAGCACCGTCGCCATCTGCTGCGGGCTCTCGACGGCCCGCATCGTGCCCAGGCTGAAGGCCGACACGGGCCTGCCGCGGCCGAAGCGGTGCAGACGAGGCGTTCCGGCGCTGAACGGTGGGCCGGCGTCAGCCAGGGAGCGTTCCCCCCGGGCTGCCGGGATCAGCCTCGCTGTCGGCGTCGGGCTCAGCGTCTGGTGCGTCGTCTGGTTCGACGTCCGCTTCGCCGCCCTCGGCTGGCGCTTCAGGATGGGCTTTCGAGATCTGGCGCACCAGTTCCGCCGGACTGACGGCATCGAGGAAACGCCGGAAGTCGGCGTCGTCCTCCGCGTCGGCTTCGGCATCCACCGGAATCGAGGCGTCAGCCACCACTTCCTCCAGCATCCAGATGCTGCTGCCAGAGCGCAGGGCCAGGGCGATGGCGTCGCTGGGGCGGGCATCCAGCTCGCTGCCACCGCCGGCGCCGCTCAGCTTGAGCACCGCGCGGAAGGTGTTGTCCTCGATGGCGTGGATGATCACCCGCTCCAGGGTCAGACCACCGATCTCCAGCAGGCTCGCCATCAGATCGTGGCTGAGGGGCCGCGGCGGGATGTCATCGCTGAGGCCGGCCAGGATGTTCTGGGCCTGGGCCTGATCAATCCAGATCGGCACCTGCCGCCGGCCGGAGGGATCGCGCAGCAGCACGATCGGGCTGCGGCTGGCCGCGTCCAGGGCAATGCCGGCAACGCGCATCTCGACCATGGTTTGCCCACAGGGCCCTTTGCCCGATTATGGCCAGGGTTGCTGGGCACACCGCATGTTCACCGGGCTGGTGCAGGCCGTGGCTCAGTTGCAGCGCTGCGGCGGTGGGGTCGAGCTGCTGGTGCCCGCCGGATCGGGCCTCGATCCTGCCGCCCTGGCCCTGGGGGACAGCGTGGCGGTGGATGGGGTCTGCCTGACGGTGGTGGCCCGCAGCGCCGCGGGTTTTCGCGCTGATGTGAGCGAGGAGACCCTGGCGCGCACCACCCTGGCGGCCAAGGCCGATCGGCGCGGCTGGGTGAACCTGGAACCGGCGCTGCGGCTGGCGGATCGGCTGGGGGGACACCTGGTGAGCGGCCATGTGGATGGCCTGGCGGCGGTGGTGGCCGTGGAGGCGCAGCCGGCCTCCTGGCGGCTGGTGCTGCGTTGGCGGGATTGCGCCTACGGCCGCTACATCTGCGAGAAGGCCAGCGTGGCGGTGGATGGGGTGAGCCTCACCGTGGCGGGCTGCAGTGCCGATGGTGCTGAGTTCTGGATCGCCGTGATCCCCCACACCTGGAGCAGCACCACCCTGCAGCACCTGCGCCCCGGCGATGCGGTGAATCTGGAGGCGGATCTGCTGGCCAAGTACACCGAGCGCCTGCTGGCCGGCCGGGCGTCAGCAGGCCAGCCGCCAGCTGGCGCCGATGGGCCGGCCATCACCGGGGCCTGGCTGGCGGAGCACGGCTGGGGCTGACGCCGGCGCTGCCCATGCTTAGGGTCCGGGCGTCTGCCGCCCCGAAACCTCCGATGGCCTCCGACGGTCAGGATCTGGATCCCGGATCCCTGCGCTCCTTCACCCTTGCCGAAGGCATCCTGCTGCTGGTGCTGGGGGTTCTGGCGCTGGTGTTCCCGGTGATTGCCTCCGCCTGGGTCACGGTGGTGGTGGCCCTGGCCTTCCTGGTGGCGGGGATCATCGGCTGGGTCAACGGCCTCAACAGGGCCCGTCGCCTCAGCCGCTGGCACTGCTTCCTGCGCCTGGTGCTGTCGACGCTGTTCCTTGTGACCGGCGCCTGGATCATTCAGCAGTTCAGCGTTGGCCTGGTGCCCGCCGCGGCTCAGGTGGCGGCCCTGGCCTTTGCCATCGGTCTGGTGTTTCTGCTGGAGGGCCTGGTGGCCGCGATCGTGGCCCTCTCCAACCGGCAGATGGCCGGCTGGGGCTGGGGTCTGGCCAACGGGATCGTGACCGTTCTGCTGGGCCTGATCATCGTGACGATGCGGCCCGGTGGTCTGCTGAGCGTGCTGGGAATCCTGGTGGGAATCAGCTTCCTGTTCAGCGGCATCGATCTGCTCGTGTTCAGCGCGGCCTTCCACGCTCCCAAGCGGGGTGACCGGATCGCCTGAGGCGCTGCAGTTGTTCCGGTTCAGTCGTCGCTGCCGGCGCCCTCTCCTTCAAGGGGCAGCAGCCAGATGGCGCCGGTTTCGCGGTGGATCTCGATCTTGAATTCCTGGCCCGGCTCCAGACCCATGCGGCGGGTATAGGCCTGGCCGATCAGCAGGTTGCCGTTGCCGTGCACACGGGTGCGGAACTCGGCCTGCCGTCCTTTGCTGCCGCTGGTACCGCTGCTATGGGAGGGCAGTTTGTAGCCCTTCGCTTCAACGAGTGCCCGGTAGAAACTCTTCTTGAGCACACGACCACTGGGGCCGACATAGCCACAGGCTTTGGCGATCTGATCCTCGGGGCGATTGCTGAGTGAACGGGCCTTGTCGAGCAAGGCTTTTCCCTCCAGCATCGGCAGTGGCGTGCTGGCTTTCTCTTCGACGAACACCGGACGCGCAAAGGTTGACTGGGCCGATTGTGCCGAGGCCTTGCGATCAACCGCAAGGGCAAATCGCAAGGAAACTGTTCAGATTTGTGCTGGTGCTCGGGCGTTTCCCGCTCAGAGCAGATAAAGGATTCCGTAGAGCACCACCCAGATGCCGTCGACGAAGTGCCAGTAGAGCTCGGTGGCCTCCAGTGGAAAGGGATTGGCAGCGTTCACCCGCCCGCCCGGGCGGCTCTGCCACCACACGATCAGGATCATCAGACCGCCGAGGGTCACATGCAGACCGTGGAAGCCGGTGATCGCATAGAAGGTGCTGGCGAACAGGTTGTCGGTGAGGCCGAACGGCAGGGTGAAGTACTCCTTCATCTGGCCCGCCAGGAACAGGAAGCCCATGGCGGCGGTGATCAGCAGCCAGCGGCGGCAGCCGGCGTTGTCTGAGCGCTTCAGGGCTGAGCCGGCCTTGTGGAAGGTGGCGCTGCTGGCCAGTAGCAGGGCGGTGTTGATCGTGGGCAGCAGCAGCTCCAGCTCATAGCTGGCCCCCGCCGGCAGGGGGTTCACGGCCCGGAAGGTGAGGTAAGCGGCGAAGAAGCCGGCGAAGGTCATGCCATCGGCTACCAAGAAGGTGGCCAGCCCGAACAGGCGGTGATCGCCGTGGTGCTCACCGTGTTGATCGGCTGCCTCTTCGGTGCTCGGGAGTTGGCTCTCGCTGGTGCTGAGGGTGGTCATGGCGATCAGAGGGGACGGTTGGGACCGCGGCCTGGGTCATTGCCCAGGCTCCACAGCTCACGGCCGGAGGTGGCGGCCAGATTGAGTTCACCGGGTTTGACGCCGTAGCCATAGGGCTCGTGCACCAGCGGCGCTTCGCCCTTCCAGTTCTCCACCGGTGGTGGGGAGCTGGTGAGCCATTCGGGGGTGAGGGCTCGCCAGGGGTTGTCGCCGGCGATCTCGCCGTTGAAGGCGCTCATCACCACGTTGATGAGGAAGGGCAGGGTGCTGATCGCCATCAGCAAGGCACCGACGCTGCTGAACTGGTTGATCAGCTGGAACTGAGGGTCGTATTCGGCCACGCGGCGTGGCATGCCGTTCAGGCCCAGCCAGTGCTGCGGCGCGAAGCAGAGGTTGAAGCCAACGAAGGTGAGCAGCCAGTGCAGCCGGCCCAGCGGTTCGTTCAGCATCCGGCCGGTCACCTTCGGGTACCAGTGGTAGATGGAGGCGAAGATCACGAACACAGTGCCGCCGTAGACGATGTAGTGGAAATGGGCCACCACGAAGTAGGTGTCGTGCACGTGGATGTCGAACGGCACCTGGGCCAGGGCCACGCCGGTGATGCCGCCGAACACGAAATTCACGATGAAGGCGCAGGAGAACAGCATGGCGCTGTTCAGGGCGATGCGTCCCCCCCAGAGCGTGGCGATCCAGTTGAAGAACTTGATGCCAGTTGGGACGGCGATGAAGGCGGTGGCGATCGTGAAGAACAGGCGCATCCAGGGCGGCGTGCCGCTGGTGAACATGTGGTGGGCCCAGACGATCAGACCGAGGAAGACGATCCCCATGATCGAGTACACCATCGTGGTGTAGCCGAACAGTGGCTTGCGGGCGTGCACCGGCAGGATCTCACTCACCAGGCCGAAGGCCGGCAGCACCATGATGTAAACGGCCGGGTGTGAATAGAACCAGAACAGGTGCTGATACACCACCACGTTGCCACCCATGGCCGGGTTGAAGAACCCCGTGTGCGCGACGATGTCGAAGCTAAGCAGCACCAGCGTGCCCGCCAGCACCGGCGTCGAGAGCACCACCAGCAGGCTGGTGCCGAGCATCGCCCAGCAGTACATCGGCAGCTGCATCAGCTTCAGGCCTGGCCTGCGCAGCTTCAGGATTGTGGCGATGAAGTTGATGCCACCGAAGATCGAACTTCCCCCCAGCAGCAGCACGCTGAGAATCCAGATGATCTGACCCGTGGCCGGTGTGGTGATGCTCAGGGGCGGATAGGCGGTCCAGCCCGATTGGGCGGCACCGGCGATGAAGTAACTGCTGATCAGCAGCAGGCCCGCCGGCGGGATCAACCAGAAGGCCACGGCATTGAGGCGGGGAAAGGCCATGTCCCGTGCGCCCACATAGAATGGAATCAGGTAGTTGCCGAAGCCACCGTTCACCACCGGCACGATCCAGAGGAAAATCATCACCGTGCCGTGCAGGGTGAGCACCTCGTTATAGGTTTCGCGCGGCAGGAAATCTGAGATCGGTGTGAGCAGTTCCGTTCGTATCGCACCGGCCAGGGCGCCACCCACCAGATAGAACAGAAACCCGCAGACGATGTACTGCAGGCCGATCACTTTGTGATCGGTGCTGAAGCTCAGGTAGCGCAGCCACCCCTGCGGCTGCAGGGAGGGGGCTGGGTCGTGGGCTGTTTCGGGGGCGAGGCTCAGGGTCATGGGATCAGCGGTATCGAATCAGCGTCAGCTTCAGCAGATCGGCTGGCTCAGGTGACGGCAACGGGGGTTGGGCTTACAGGAGCTGGGCTGTTCTGGGCCACCCAGGCGGCGAAGGTTTCCGGTTCTTCAACGATCACGCTGGAGCGCATGCCGCCGTGATACGGACCGCAGAGCTCGGCGCAGACGATCGGATAGCGACCGGGCCGGGTTGGCGTGAAGCTCAGCAGGGTGGGCTGGCCGGGGATCACGTCCTGCTTGAGCCGGAACTGCGGCACCCAGAACGCGTGGATCACGTCGTTGGCGCGCATCAGCAGCGATACCGGCTGGCCGAGGGGCACGTGCAGCTCACCGCTGGTAATGCCGGCATCGGGATAGTGAAAGATGAAGGCGAACTGCATGGCCGTGACCTCGACCGGCAGGGCAGGGGCCGCGTTCGCGTCGGTGCTCAGGGCTGGGCTGATGCCGGCCCAGGTGCGGCCGTCGGCCGGTTCGCTGTGCATGGCATGCATGCTGTGGTCGTTGAGCGGCGTCATGCCGCCCATGCGCTCGTAGATGTCGTAGCTGTAGATGCCGACGAACAGGACCACCACCGCGGGGATGGCGGTCCAGAGAATCTCCAGCGGCAGATTGCCCTCGATTGCCACACCATCGCTGGTGTCGGCAGGACTGCGGCGAAACCGCACCAGGCTGTAGACGATTAAGCCGACGATGCCGATGAAAAGGATCGTGCCAATGCTGAAGAGAACCTTGAAAAGTTCGTCGTAGACGGGTGCGTTGCTGCTGGCATCCACCGGCAGCAGGTTGATGTTCTGCCCCACCCAAAGCCCAGTGAGCACGAGGGCCATGCCCAGCAGCAGGGTGAGGATGGCCGGCGGGATCGGCATCACTGCGGGGAGTCGATAGCGCTCAGCCTATGGAGGTTGAGCTGGGCTGGTGAGGATGCTGTTGTCGGTTGTCTCAATCCCCCCATGGACCGGCGTCGGCGTGAGGGTTCACACACCCGAGTAGGGGCAATCGTCACCGTTGGTGTCGACGTCCTGTTGCAGGAGGTTGCCATTCAGGCGTGATTGATCGCCGTCGTTAGCGTGACGTCCATCGCGCTCAGAGGGGAATGATGACGGCCCCACCACTGCAGCGAAAAACCCTCGCTGCAGTCACTGCGAGCCATGTCTCGCCCATCGGCGAACCTGGCTCCTCCTCGGCTCTGCGCCCCAGGCTGGCCGCCCTTGCCGCCCATCTGTTGGTGGCGCTGATCGCCCTGGTGGGGATCGGTGGCGCCACCCGCGTGATGGAGGCCGGCCTTGCCTGCCCGGACTGGCCACTCTGTTACGGCTCGCTGCTGCCGGGCCGCCAGATGAACCTGCAGGTTTTTCTGGAATGGTTTCACCGCCTCGATGCCTTTGTGGTCGGGGTGGGCCTGCTGGTGCTCACAGCGGTGAGCTGGTGGGAGAGGCGTCAGCTGCCCGCCTGGCTGCCGCCGCTCTCCACGGCCTGCGTTCTGCTGGTGGCGGTTCAAGGGGGGCTCGGTGCTCTCACTGTGTTGCAGCTGTTGCCAAGCGCAGTGGTAACGGCTCACCTGCTCACAGCCTTACTGCTGGTGGCGCTGCTGAGCGCCTGCCATCAGGGACTGCGCGGCGCCTCGCTCCAGGTCAACCCCTGCAACGGCATCGCCGATGGCGATGGCGCTCCCCAGCGCACCAGAGGGATGTGGTCGAGCGCCACCAGGGCGACTCTGGTGGTCGCCCTGGTGGCCGTTCTGGTTCAGTGCCTGCTTGGCGGGCTGATGGCCAGTCAGTGGGCCGCGGCCCGCTGCATCAGCAGTGGTGAGGCCTGCGGCTGGCTGCTGGCCCACCGGCTCGGCGCCCGGCTCGCTGGTGCTCTGGTGCTGTCGTTGGCGGCTCTGCTGGCCTGGCGTCATCCCACGGCCAGGCCCCTGGCCGGCCTGGCCGCCCTGCTGGTGCTGGCTCAGATCGGTCTGGGCGTGTTCAGCCTGCGCCTCAGCCTGGCGCTGCCGGGCGTGACGGTGGCGCATCAGATCTCGGCGGCGCTGCTGGTGGCGGTGCTGTCGTCCCTCACGGTCCGCGGCTGGCGGATCGCCCCCAACCTGCCGGAGACGACCCATGGTTAGTGCAACGGCAACCACGCTGAGCCGTGAGCAGATCGTTCCCTCCCGGGCGCGGGTCAAGCTGCCCCCCTGGCTGGAGATCGCCAAGCCCCGGCTGATCCCGCTGCTGCTAGCCACCACCCTGGGGGGCATGGCCCTCTCGGAGGGCTGGCCCCTGCCCACCGGTCGCCTGGCCTGCACCCTCGGAGGTGGTGCCTTGGCGGCGGCCGCCGCCGGCGTTCTCAATTGCCTGTGGGAGCAAGGTCTCGACGGTCGGATGCAGCGCACGAGCGGCCGGGCCCTCCCCTCCGGCCGGCTCTCGGTTGGCAGTGCCTTCGCCATCGCCGTGGCCCTGGCCCTGGCGGCCTCCACCCTGCTGGTCAGCGGGGTCAACTGCCTGGCGGCCAGCCTGTCGCTGCTGGGGCTCTGCAGCTACGTGTTGCTCTACACGGTGCTGCTCAAGCCCCGCACCAGCCAGAACATCGTGATCGGTGGTGTGGCCGGAGCGATCCCACCCCTGGTGGGGGCCGCTGCCGCCACGGGCCATCTCGGCCTGGGCAGCTGGTGGCTGTTCGCTCTGGTGATGGTGTGGACGCCGGCCCATTTCTGGGCCCTGGCCCTGCTGCTGCAGGAGGACTACCGCTCGGTGGGCATCCCGATGCTGCCGGTGGTCAAAGGCTCCGCCGCCACCGCCCGTGCCATCAGCGTCTACGCCGCCGCCACGGTGCTGCTCAGCCTGGCGGGCATCTGGGCCCTGCCCAGCGGCGGTCTGCTCTATGGCCTGCTTTTGCTGCCATTCAACGGCCGCCTGCTGCAGATGGCCTGGCGCCTGCATCAGGCGCCCGAGGACGTCCAGCGGGCCCGGGGTCTGTTCCGCTGGTCGATCCTTTATCTCTTCGGCATCTGTCTGCTGCTGCTGCTGGCCCGGATGCCGGCGGGCGAACAGTTCAGCGTGCAGGGCCTGGAGCTGCTGGCTCTGGCCGGGTCCGGCCCTCCAGCCTTCACCCTCGCCGCTCCCGTGCTGGTGCCGCCTTTCTAGATTGATCTCTTCCTGCGGCTGAGCGGAGATTGGCGGCGGTGCCAGAGGCGGTGATTGAGCTCCAGGACGTCGGCAAGCGCTACGGCCGGGGCGACAAGGCGGTTGAGGCCCTCCAGGGCCTCAACCTCAGAGTTCCGCGCGGCAGCCTCTATGGGCTGCTTGGCCCTAATGGCGCCGGCAAGACCACCAGCCTGCGCATCCTCGCCACCTTGTTGGCTCCCGATTCCGGCCTGGTTCGGGTGGCGGGCCTCGATGCCCTGGCCGACCCGCGTGGCGTGCGCGAGCGGCTGGGCTATGTGGCCCAGGAGGTGGCCCTCGACAAGATCCTCAGTGGCCGCGAGCTGCTGCAGCTGCAGGGCGATCTCTATCACCTGGATCGGTCGGAACGGGATCGTCGCATCAGCGAGCTGGTGGAGCTGCTGGCGATGGGCGACTGGATCGATCGCCGCTGCGGCACCTATTCCGGCGGCATGCGCCGCCGTCTGGATCTGGCCTCCGGACTGCTGCATCGCCCCGAGGTGCTGGTGCTGGATGAGCCCACCGTCGGCCTCGACATCGAAAGCCGCGCCGCCATCTGGCAGGTGCTGCAACAGCTGCGCGATCAGGGCACCACGGTGCTGCTCAGCAGCCACTACCTCGAGGAGGTGGACGCCCTCGCCGATCACCTGGCGATCATCGAGGGTGGCCGGGTGATCGCCTCCGGTCGGCCCAGTGAGCTCAAGGCCGCCCTGGGCGGCGATCGCGTCACCCTGCGGGTGCGCGAGTTCAGCGATGAGCCGGAGGCCCTGCGCGTGCAGCAGCTGTTGCAGGCCTGCCCGGGCGTGCGCCAGGTGGTGGTGAACCGGGCTCAGGGCTATTCGCTCAACCTGGTGGTGGAGCACGACGGCGTCGTTGAGCAGCTGCGGCGTCAGCTGCACGAGGCTCAGCTGCCGGTGTTCGCCCTGGCCCAGAGCCGCCCCAGCCTCGACGACGTCTACCTGCAGGCCACAGGGCGCACGCTGATGGACGCGGAACTGGCGGTGGCCGGCAGCCGCGATGCCAAGGCGGAGCGCAAGCAGGCCATGCGCTGACCCATCCCGCGTTGGACTCTCCCTCTCTCCCCCCCTCCCCGCCAGAGCCCTCACCCGCTTCGCCCCCTGCCGCACCGTCGCCATGACCAGCGCCACCCCAAGCCTGCTCAGCCCCGTGGCTCCGGCCAGGACTGAGCCTCGCTCCGCTTTCGCCGATCTCAGCCAGGAGACCATCGCTTTGACGCGGCGGCTGTTTCTGCAGCTGGCCCGCCGCCCCTCCACCCTGGTGGCGGGAGTTCTGCAGCCGTTGATCTGGCTGGTGCTGTTCGGGGCCCTGTTCGCGAATGCCCCGGCGGGGCTGCTGCCGGATGGCCTCAGCTATGGCCGCTTCCTCGGGGCCGGCGTGATCGTGTTCACGGCGTTCAGCGCAGCCCTGAACGCAGGCCTGCCCGTGATGTTTGACCGGGAATTCGGCTTCCTGAATCGTCTGCTGGTGGCGCCGCTGCGCTCGCGCAGCTCGATCGTGCTGGCCTCGGTGCTTTACATCACCGCCTTGAGCCTGGTGCAGAGCCTGGCGATCATGGGCACCGCCTGGCTGCTGGGCTACGGCTGGCCCGGTGGGTCGGGTCTGTTGCTGGTTCTGGTCACGCTGCTGCTGCTGGTGTTTGCCGTGACCGGTCTGAGCCTGGGGCTGGCCTTCGCCCTGCCAGGCCACATCGAGCTGATTGCTGTGATCTTCGTGGCCAACCTGCCGCTGCTGTTCGCCAGCACGGCCCTGGCTCCGATCAGTTTCATGCCCACCTGGCTCGGCTGGCTGGCCTCCGTGAACCCGCTCACCTTCGCGATTGAGCCGATCCGCGCCGCCTATGCAGGCCACTTCAGTCTCTCGGCTGTGGTGCTCCAGGCTCCCTACGGCGACCTCACCGCCGCCCAGTGCCTGGCCATCCTGGCGCTGCTGGCGGCTGGACTGTTCCTGCTGATCCGGCCCCTGCTGGATCGCAAACTCGCCTGATCAACCCATGGCCCTGCTCACCGCTGACCAGCTCAAGGGTGGCCTGATCGTT
Source organism: uncultured Synechococcaceae cyanobacterium (assembly GCA_903934375.1). Taxonomy (GTDB): domain Bacteria; phylum Cyanobacteriota; class Cyanobacteriia; order PCC-6307; family Cyanobiaceae; genus Vulcanococcus. Next base: position 4,126 of record CAIZNP010000192.1, on the reverse strand, counting down.
TCGGTGCAGGCCCCGGAGGGCTCACCGATGCGGCACCCGGACGTGATCGCCGCCATGGCCGAGGCCAGCCTCAACAATGGCGCCATCGGCGTGCGGCTCGAGAGCCCTGAGCACATCGGAGCCGTGCGCCGTCGTTGCCCCGGAGCCCTGATCATCGGCCTGTGGAAGCGCACCTTTGCCGACAGCTCGGTGTACATCACCCCGGGCTGGGAGGAGATCAGGGCGGTCTGGGCCGCGGGTGCCGATGTGATCGCCCTCGATGCCACCGCCCGCCACCGGCCCCAGGGGCAGGACCTGGCGGATCTGCTGCAGCGCGCCCGCTGTGATCTGGGGGCGGTGCTGATGGCCGATGTGGACAGCCTGGCCAACGGTCTGCGGGCCGCTGCTCTGGGCTGTGCCTGGGTGGGCACCACGCTCTATGGCTACACCGAGGAGACGGCAGGCCAGCGGCCGCCTGGCTGGGAGCTGCTTGGTCCGTTGCGCCAGCAGCTGCCTGCGGCGGTCTCCCTGATTTGTGAAGGGGGCATTGGTTCCGCCGCGCAGGCTTGTCGCGCTCTGGCGGACGGTGCCGATGCCGTGGTGGTGGGCACCGCGATCACGGGTGTGGATCTGCAGGTGGCGGCCTACCGCCGAGCCATGGGGTAGGGGAAGTCACCCTCTCGAAAGGTTTCTGAAGCCAGAGCCGCCAAGAGTGTGCCGGATTGCAGACTGGGCGTGTCCCGCTCGTCTTGGCTGGGGGTGCGCAGTGGACTCGCCTCTCGATTTGCTGTCGGGGTTGTCGGCCGACGGGGCACCGCGTCTGCTGGCGTTCGGATTGGGTGCCCTGCTCCTGAGTGTGCCGATGGCTGGCCTGCCGATCTCAGAGATCCAGGCACTCAACCGTGAGCTGGGGCGACTGTGCAGTGATCCCCCTCGCGAAGCCCTGACGGTCTGCCGGCTGCATGCCCGCCTGGTGCGGGCCCTCTGAGCAGCCGGCCGGGAGAGCTCCCGGTGGGGCTCACATCATGCCGGGCATGCCCATGCCGCCCATGCCACCCATACCGCCCATGCCACCCATACCGCCCATGCCACCCATGTCGCCGCCGGGGCCGGCCGGGGCTGCAGGTTCGGGCTTGTCGGCGATCACCGCTTCGGTGGTGAGCAGCATCGCCGCGATCGACACGGCATCCTGCAGTGCCAGGCGCACCACCTTGGCGGCATCGAGGATGCCGGCCGCCAGTAGATCCTCGTAGGCGCCGCTGGCGGCGTTGAAGCCCAGGCCGCTGCGCTGCACCTGCTCGGCCACCACGTTGGGGTCGTGCCCTGCATTGGCGGCGATCTGTTGCAGGGGGGCCGCCAGAGCCCGCTGCACGATCTGAACGCCGGTCCGCTCATCGCCGCTCAGGCCTGCAGCCAGGCCATCCAGTTCGCCGGCCAGCTGCACGAGCACGCTGCCGCCGCCGGCCACGATGCCTTCCTCCACGGCGGCGCGGGTGGCGTTGAGGGCATCCTCGATGCGCAGCTTGCGGTTCTTCAGCTCGGTTTCGGTGGGAGCGCCCACCTTGATCACGGCCACGCCGCCGGCCAGCTTGGCCACGCGCTCGATCAGCTTCTCGCGGTCGTAGTCGGACTCGGTGTTATCGAGTTCGCGCTTGATGGCCGCGACCCGATCCGCCACGGCGGCTTGGTGCTCACCGGTGGCCACGATCGTGGTTTCGTCCTTGCTGATCGTGATGCGGCGCACGCTGCCCAGGTCCGCCAGGGTGACCGTGTCGAGGTTCATGGCCCGGTCTTCGCTCACCAGGGTGGCGCCGGTGAGGATGGCGATGTCCTGCAGGGTGGCCTTGCGGCGGTCGCCGAAGCCGGGGGCGCGAACGGCCGCCACCTGCAGCACGCCGCGGTTCTTGTTCACCACCAGGGTGGCAAGGGCCTCGCCCTCCACTTCCTCCGAGAGGATCACCAGGGGCTTGCCGGCGCGGGACACCGCCTCCAGGACCGGTACCAGGTCGTTGATCGCGCTGATCTTGCGGTCGGTCACCAGCAGCAGGGCGTTCTCGTATTCGCACACCTGGCGGTCTCCATCGGTGACGAAGTAGGGGGAGCTGTAGCCGCGGTCGAAGGCCATGCCCTCGGTGATCTCCAGCTCGGTGGCCAGGCTGCGGCTCTCCTCCACGGTGATCACGCCGTCGACGCTCACCTTGGCCATGGCCTCGCTGATCATCCGGCCCACCTCCTCATCGCCACCGGAGCTCACCGTGGCCACCTGACGGATGGCGTCGCCGGCCACGGCGCTGGCGCGGGCCTCGATGCCCTGAACAACCTGGGCAGCCGCTTTCTCCATACCGCGGCGCAGGTTCACGGGGCTGGCGCCGGCGGCCACGTTGCGCAGGCCTTCGCGGGTCATGGCCTGGGCCAGCACCGTGGCGGTGGTGGTGCCGTCACCGGCCTTGTCCTTGGTCTTGGTGGCGACCTGCAGCAGCAGCTTGGCGCCGATGTTCTCGAACGGATCCTCCAGCTCGATCTCGCGGGCGATGGTGACGCCGTCATTCACCACGTCCGGGGCGCCGAACTTCTTCTCCAGCACCACATTGCGGCCCTTGGGACCGATGGTGACCTTCACCGCATCCGCCAGGGCGTTCACGCCCCGTTCCAGGGAGGCGCGGGAGGCATCAGAGAAGGAAAGCAGTTTGGCCATCGCCGGAGTCTGTTGGGGCAGTGCGCTCAGGATCCCATTGCGGCTGGCCCCGGCGCTGGTGGGGAAAGCCGAATCAAGTCGGTGGCAGGCCCTGCCAGGCGCCGGCCAGGCCGATAGGGTTCGCCCCATGGACGACAGCTTCAGCGATGGCCTGACGGCCAGCCTGAGCGGCCCGCTCAGCGAGGCCCTGGCCGATCCCACCTCCGGCAGCAACGTGATGCTCTTCCTGCTGGTGGCGGGGCTGGGCCTGGGCATGGCCCTGATCTACGTGCCGCTGCGGGTGTTCCTCACCATCACCGCCCGCAGCCGCCGGCTGCGGCTGCTGCAGAGGATCCGACGCCTGCGCGAGGAGCTGGGACAGCCCGTTCAGCCCTGAGATCGGCCTCAGCGCATCACCATGCCGCCATCCACCTGCAGCACCTGACCGGTCATGTAGGCGGCGGCGGGGTCCGCCGCCAGGAAGCGCACGGCGCCGGCCACCTCGGTGGCGCTGCCCATGCGGCCCATCGGGATGGCCTTGAGGATCGGCTCCTTGTCGAGCTCGGCGGTCATGTCGCTCTCGATGAAGCCGGGGGCCACCGCATTCACGGTGACGCCGCGGGCGGCGAATTCGGCGGCGTTGCTGCGGGTGAGGCCGATCACGCCCGCCTTGGCGGCGCTGTAGTTCGCCTGGCCGGCGTTCCCCATCAGGCCCACCACCGAGGTGATGTTGATGATCCGGCCGGCCCTGGCCTTGAGCATCGAGCGGCTGACGGCGCGGGTGCAGAGGAACACGCCGGTGAGGTTCAGGTCGATCACGCTCTGCCAGTCGGCGGTCTTCATGCGCATCAGCAGGCCATCGCGGGTGATGCCGGCGTTGTTCACCAGCACATCCAGGCGGCCCTCCGTCTCCTGAACGGCCTTCACCATGGCCTCAACCTGCTCCTCGTCGGCCACGTTGGCCTGATGGCTCCAGGCCCTGCCGCCTGCGGCCGTGATCTCCGCCACCACAGCCTCAGCGGCAGCGGGTGAGCTGGCGTAGTTCACCACCACCGTGGCGCCGGCGGCGCCAAGTTCGCGGGCGATGGCGGCGCCGATGCCCCGGCTGGCGCCGGTCACCAGGGCGACCTGGCCGGTGAGGGGAGTGGCGTGGGCCATGGGCTGAGGCAAAACGGTCGGCCGAGCGTAGGCCGGGCCCCTGCCTTGCCCGCCTCAGGCCTGCATGGTCTCCACGCCGGTGAGGGCGCCGCCGAGCAGATCGGCGAAACGCTGCAGCTGTTGCTGGCTGCCCATCACAACCAGCAGCTGCCCCGGGGCCAGGCAGACGTTGCCGCCGGGGTTGGCGATCAGAGGCGACTCCTGGGGCGCCCGTGCCGAGGGGCTGGGCTCCGGCAGCGGGTTGCGGATCGCCAGCACCAGAGCACCGCTGCGCCGGCCCAGCTGCAGTTCCGCCAGGGAACGGCCATCCAGGTC
>CAIZNP010000191.1 GCA_903934375.1 uncultured Synechococcaceae cyanobacterium | reverse complement strand
GCAGAAGTTCGCTGTTGAGCACGTCGGCCAGGCCCCGATGCCCAGCCGGAGCAGCGGCGAGCTTCTCCAGTTCCGCCAGGACCCGCTCGCCGGCCACACTCCCAATCCGGGGGCCGTGCTGCAGGATCCAGGTACGGGTGCGGGGCTCCAGCCGGAACTCCAGTTCGCTGGCCAGTCGCAGGCCCCGCAGCAAGCGCAGGGGATCATCCAGAAGGTTGACCTCGGCGACCGCCACCAGCTCGCCAGCCGCCAGGTGGGCGGCGCCACCGAGTGGATCCACCAGGGTGCGCGGTTCCGCCAGCGGCAGTGCCATGGCGTTGATCGTGTAATCGCGGCGGTGCAGATCAGCGCTGAGATCGTCGCCTTCCTGCCGGGCCAGGTCGAGACTCCAGCCCTGCACCACCAGCCGGGCGATCGACCGCTCCGCATCGAGCACCACGGCGCTGCCGCCGTGGCTGCGTCGCAGCTCCCTGCACACGGCGATCGCATCTCCCGGTACCACCAGATCCAGGTCCGGCGTGGGCCCCAGGCGGTTGAGCAGGGCATCCCGCACTGCTCCGCCCACTAGGGCCGTACCCGGAGGGAAGGCCTCCAGGGGGATGGGCCAGCGCTGCGCGGCCAGGCGATGCCAGGCCACAATGGCGCCATCCGCACCGGCTCCGGGCATGTGCATCTGCGTGGACTGCCGCTGGGTCGACCAGTGCCAGGCCTACCACGCGGTCGAGCGCCAGCACGGTGTGCCACATCTGAGCGCACACCCTGTGTTCCAGCCCGAACAGCCCCGTATCCACGTGCAGGTGCTTGATCTGTCTGGTGGGCAGGTGGGCGTGGAGTGGGACGTGCGTGCCTGTGGCAGCTTCCTGGCGGACCCGGGCCGCTGGCAGCGGCTCTGCCCCGGCCTGACGGTGCCCACATGAAGGCCGGCCCACCGTTGCTGCTGGCCCTGCACAGCTCCAGTGAAACCCTGGCGGTGGGGCTGCAGACCCTGCCGGGCCCGGAGGAGGAGGCCGGTCCGCTTCAGCTGCTGAGCTTCCCCCTCGGCCGGCGGCTCTCCAACGACCTCTTCGCCTGCGTTGAGCAGCTGCTGCCGGCAGAACGCTGGCCGCAGTTGGGGCGGCTGATCGTGGCCACCGGCCCGGGAGGCTTCACCGGCACCCGTCTCACCCTGGTGCTGGCCCGCACCCTGGCCCAGCAGCTGGCGATTCCGCTGCATGGCAGCAGCAGTTTTCTGCTGATGGCCCGCCGTCTGGCAGCCCCGCAGGGGCCCATGGCTGGGCTGCCCCGCTTCTGGCTGCAGCAGGAGCTGCCTCGTCGTGGCACGGTGGCCGGCTGCTACGGACCCGATCCCCAGGCCTTTGGCGGCATGGCGGAGCGGCAGGTGCCGCGGCTGTTCCGGCCGGGAGACCCGTTGCCGTGGCAAGGAGCGGCGGCTGATCCCGTGCTGCCGGCTGTGGTGGATCCGGAAGCCGATGCCGCCGAACTGCTGCGTCTGGGCCAGCTGGCCCATGCCACGGCCCTGCCGGGCCCCTGGCAGCCGGTGCTGCCGCTCTATCCCACCAGTCCGGTGGAGGGGGCATGACCCCCTCCGGCCCGCGGCAGCCATGCCCTGCACGGGGCCGACGCTCCAGAGGACGCGCCAGACGACGCGCCGCACGGCGCCCTCTGGCGTCACTGCTGCTGGTGCTGGCGGCTGCCGGCGGGCTGGCCTGGCTCTCGCGGGGCCTGTGGCAGCCGCCGCTGCCACCACCCCAGCTGATCCTGGTGCTGGGCGGGGATGTGGATCGCGAGCGTGTCGCCGGAGCGCTGGCCCGACGGGATGGCTTGCCGGTGCTGGTGAGCGGCGGCAGCAATCCGGAGTACGCCGCCTGGCAGTTCGGCCAGCAGGGGCTGGATGCCGCGCGTGTTCACCTCGATTACCGCGCCACCGACACACTCACCAACTTCACCTCGGTTGTGGATGAGCTCAGGCGCGCCAGGGTGCGCCACGTGCTGCTGGTGACCAGCAGCGATCACATGAACCGGGCCCTGCTGGTGGGCCGGCTGGTGGCGGGCAGCCGCGGTATCACCCTCACGCCGGTGGCGGTGCCCTGCGGCGCACGCTGCCTGCCGGAGGGACGGCGCAAGGTGTGGGGCGACGGGCTGCGGGCAGCTCTGTGGGTGCTGACCGGCCGCGACCTCAGGAGCTGGGCGGCAGAGCGCTTCGTTCCGCTGCTGGAGGCAGGGCGGCGCCGCTGATCAGCCCCTGATCCAGTAGCGCGTTGATCTGCGCCTGGCAGGCGGCGGTGGCGGCGTCCAGATCGGCTCGTTTGCGTGAGGCCGGTGGCGGGATCGGCGTACCGATGCGGATGTGCACCGGCACCAGGCGGGCGCGGCTCGAACCGGTGCCCCAGGCCCGGTGGCTGTTGATGATCGCCACCGGCAGCAGTGGCACCCCGGCCCGGGCCGCCAGCAGGGCTGCACCGGGCTGGGGCTGATTCACGCGCCCATCCACCTGGCGGGTGCCGTCGATGAACACGCCGGTGGCCCAGCCCTGCTCCAGCCGGTCGGTGGCGGTGCGGATGGCTTCACGGTCGCTGGCGCCGCGGGCCACCGGATAGGCGCCGCAGGCGCGGATGATCGGCCCCAGCAGCGGCACCCGGAACAGCTCCGCCTTCGCCATGAAGGCCACCGGCCGGCCCAGGGCGTGGCCCAGCAGGGGCGGGTCGAGGTGGGAGCCGTGGTTGGCCACCACCACCAGCGCCCCCTCCTGGGGAACATTGGCGTTGCCGGCGGTGCGCCCGCGGAACAGGAGCCGATACACCGGAAACACCAGCAGGTAGCTCACCAGCCGGTAGGTGAGGCTGGGTTTCGGTGTGCGCAGCAGTGCCGGTGGCTCGGCCGGTTTGCGGCGGCGGCGCAGCACCCGCTTCACCGCATTCACGGGCCGGCTGCCTGGCCGCCGATTCGGCTCGCCGCTGGAGCCGTCGCCGCCGGGGGTGTCGCTCACAGCCCGAGATCCGCGGCGCCGGCGATCTGGGCGGTGCTGACGCCCTCGCAGCTGCGCTTGATCAGGCCGCTCAGCACAGCTCCTGGGCCGATTTCCACGGCGGTGGCGATGGCTTCACTGGAGAGGCGCTCCATCGTTTCGCGCCAGCGCACGCCGGTGGTCATCTGATGGCGCAGACGGGCCTTGAGGGCAGCGCCGCTGGTTTCGGGGCTGGGATCGGTGTTGCTCAGCACCGGGATGGTGGCATCGGCGAAGGGGATCGCCTCCAGTTCGGTGGCGAAGGCTTCCGCCGCT
>CAIZNP010000190.1 GCA_903934375.1 uncultured Synechococcaceae cyanobacterium | reverse complement strand
TCGCTGAACCCACATCGTTGAAGGCTACCGGTGCATCGTTTCTACCGAGGATCGTGAGGGTCAGAACAGCGGTATCACTCAGGCCACCCGGGTGATCCAGCAGGGTGTAATTGAACAACTCGGTGAGTGTGTCACCGGGGTTGAGTGCATCCACCGTGGGGTTGCTGTTGTCCAGCACATAGCGGTAGGAGCCATCGGCATTGAGTGTCAGTGCGCCATACAGACCCTTGAGTGCCGCACCCAGGCTGCCCGCAGTTCCTGATCCCTCCTTGCCTCCGGTGCGGAACGACACCACCTTGCCCTGGGGTGGTGCCACCAGATTGTTGCCATCGGCGTTGTCAACATCGCGATCGTTGCTGATCACGTTGCCGGCTGCATCTGCCCCAGGTGTGCCGTTGAGGGTGCCCCCCGCTTCGATGGCCACGCCGCTGTCGTTGGCGGCTACGGGTGCGTCATTGACGCCCTGGATCGTGACCGTCAGGACGCCGATGTCGCTGAGGGCGCCATCGGAGACGGTGTAGTTGAACGATTCGCTGAGGCTGGCGCCAGGATCGAGGGCATCAACAATGGGGTCATTGTTGTCGATGCTGTAGGTGAAGCTGCCGTCGGCATTAACGATCAGCTGCCCGTAGATGCCCAGTAGTGGCGATCCAAGGGTGCCAGCTGTGCCCGCTCCCTCGCTGGCTCCCGTTCGGATGCCGGTCACCGTTCCCTTGAGGGTCAGAGGGTTATCGGCGGGATCGGGGTCGGTGTCGTTGCCCAGCAGGTTGCCGCTGGCGTTGGAGCCGGCAACGCTGTTGAAGCGACCTCCGGCTTCAATTGCGGAGCCCGTGTCGTTCACCGCCACCGGAGGGCGGTTGGCGACCAGGATCAGGGTCTTGCTGCTCAGGTAGTCGTTCAGCCCGCCGGGCCCGTTGCTGCCGTTGCGCTCGCCGTTGGCAGCGCCCGAAGCTCCCGGTGTGCTGCTGCCGGTGCTGTTGCCGCCGCTGCCATTTGGCGTACCGGTGCCCGGCAGGCTGGTGTAGCTGACACTGGCGCTGTTGGTGAGGGCTGTGCCCGGTGGCAGGGTCGCCGCCAAGACCCCCTGATAGGTGATGGTGACCGACTGGTTGATGTCCAGTTCAGGCACCACCAACTGGATGCGATCGCTCAGGCCATCGCTGCCGCTGAAGATCGAGGTGTCGATCACCGCTGGCGCCGCCGGCTGGCTTTGCACGACGGTGGGCGCTCCGCTGAGGTCGAAGTTGATGCCCAGGACATCGAGGTTGTCGTCAACGCTGAGGTTGAACGCCTTGGCCGTGCCCGTGTTGCGGATGACGACGGTGTAGACGAGGGTGTCGCCGGGGGTGGCGTTGGCGTTGCCGCTGGCCCCGGTCTTCTGGATCACCGCCGTCTTGTCGGTCTGCAGCAGCGGTTCCCGCACCGATAGTGGTGGGGCACTTGAGGTGCTCTCCACCAGATCTCCGTCGAGGCCTGCGCTGGCGATGAAGCTGTTGGTGATGGTGGTGCTGGCCTGGTTGCCGGCCACGTTCGCCACCAGGGCGTTGAACTCGATCAGCACCGATTCGATCTGCGTCGGATCGGTGTTGCGGTTCACGATCGCTCCCAGATTCCAGCTCAGCGTCTGCCCCGCGATCGTTGGCGCGAAGCTGGCGGTGGGGATCACCGTGTTGTTGTTGCCGATGCTCGGCAGGTAGTACGGATCGATCGGCCCAAGGTTCCAGCTCAGATCGGCAGCATTGGCGGCGACGACGGCCAGTGTTGCCGTGTTGTCGGCCAGGAAGGTCAGTCCGGAGGGCAGGGCGTCGCGGATGGTCGCTTTGCCCACGGTTCCCTGGGGGAGGTCCGTCTTGAGCCGATAGCGCACGATCTCGCCGATCACCACGTCGTTGCCGCTGGTGTGCGCTTCGGAGGTGAGCCGGATGCTCTTGATGGCACCGAGGGCCTGGCTCACCACCGATTGGTTGGCGCTTTTGGCATAGTTGTTAAGGCTGCCACCACTGCCATCCCGCTCGCCCGTGGCGGTGCCTGAGGCCCCCGGGGTGCTGCTGCCGGTGCTGTTGCCGCCGCTGCCATTCGGCGTGCCGGTGCCGGGCAGGCCGGTGTAGGTGACGTTGGCGGTGTTGGTGAGGGTGGTGCCGGGCTCGATGTTGGTGAGCACCACTCCTGTGTAGGTGAAGCTGAAGCTCTGGCCGCTGTTCAAGCGATCGATGCTGAGCTGGATCCGATCACCGGCCGCGGCGCTGGCGGCGCTGGTCGTGGAGGTGTTGATGATCGAGGCTGTGCCCGACGGCAGGCTGCCGGGCAGGTTGATGCTCTGCAGATCGAAGTTGCTGCCCAGGTTGCCGAGGGCATCATTGAGTACGAGGTCGAAGGCATCGGCGCGGTTCGCCGCGTTGCTCACCGTCACCGTGTAGGTGAGCCTGTCGCCCGCCTGCACGTTGCTGGTGGGGCTGACCGCCTTGCTGATCGTGATACCCGGCTCGCTGATCTTCACATCGGCGCTGCCGCTGGCGGAGCCGCCGGTGTAGCTCACCGTGGCGGTGTTCTTGCGGGTGGTGCCGTTGGTGTTACCGCTGCTGTTGGTGACCAGGGCGTTGAACTCGAGCGCGATCGTGTCGTCGATCGTGTTGTCGCGGTCGCTGTTGGTGAGGGTGCCGAAATCCCAGGTGAGGTTGGAACCGGAAACCGTTGGCGTGAGGGGGCGGAGGGTGCTGCTGACCCCGGCGGAGAAGATCGGGGCCGAGGCGGTGCCGTCGTTCAGGAATGACAACCCACTGGGGAGGGCATCCACCAGCTTGAAGTTGGCCAGGTTCCCCTCGGGCACCGTGACCTGCAGCCGGTAGCGCACAATCTCGCCGATCGCGACGTTGTTGCTGCTGGTCGAGCTCTCGGATGTGGCGACGACCGATTTGCTGACCGTGGCGTTGCGCAGTGCGATCGTGGCGTTGTCGCTCAACTTGGCGCTGCCGGGCAGATAGCTGGCTCCGCCGCTCGGAACGTTGGTGTAGTCCTCCAGCACCCCCACATTGGTGAGGTTGCCATTCACCAAGCGGCTGGTGGCATCGTTATCGACGCTGGCATCGAAGCTGACAACGGCGATGTTGCGGCCGCTGCCGGCGTTGTAGCCATCGATGGCCCCCCCGCCGACACCGTTGACATCGGCGGGGGTCGAGCCGGGGTCACGCAGGCGGATGCCAGCCGCCGTGAAGATGTCGGCATCGCTGGCGGCCGAGCCATCCGGCCGGGTGAAGCTCAGCGCAGCGCCACTGCCATCAACGATCCTCAGGCTGCCAGTGGTGACGGTGAGTCCGGCGGGCAGCTCGTCGCGAAGCTGAACATTGAAGGCACCGCGGTAGCTGGTGCCGATGTTCTCGATCACGATCACAAAGCGGACGCTGTCGCCCGCATCCAGCCCCGCGACGTTGGAATCGAGGGCATTGGTCTTGACGGCACCGGTGGAGCCGTTGCCGCCGGCCACGCTGATGCCGCCGCTGCTGATGGTGCCGGTGAAGGGTGCAGCACCAAGCGCGGCTGGGAAGGTGACACCGCCGGTGTTGAGGCCAGGTGTGTAGGTGGCTTTCTGGTTGCCGGTGAGGCTGTCGCGGCTGGTGACGACGATGCCCTTGCGGATCTTCAGGCTGGGGGCCAGGACTTCGCCCGTTACTGCTGAAATCTGGTTGGGCCGGCTGACACCGTTGGAGTCAACGGTGCTGGCGTTGGCAATGTTGGTGAGCGGCAGGCGATCGGCGATCGCCGCACCTGTCACCGTGACCGTGTAGTAGAGATCGAGAACCTTTGGGGTATTCCCTGGATCGCTGGTGTTGGGGAGTGTTGCGACCAGATCATTGACAGCCGCTCCGGTTTTGAGCTGGTTGTCCACCAGAGATGGCGCCGTGTTCAGGTTGCCGTAGCTGAAGAAGCCCGTGGGCGGAAGGCTGCCGGGGTTGCTGACGCTTGCATTGGAGCTGAACAGCTCGAAGGCCGTGCTGCTGCTGCCGCCACTGGCCTCCTTGTCGACGTCGTAAACCGGTGTGGGCAGGTAATCCGCAAGCTTGAAGCCTTGGATATCGCCGGTGGGGAAGCTGGTCCGAATCCGATAGGTGACCGTGTCACCAGGGGTCAGCACCAGCGCATTGGAGCCCAGGGCCTGGCCGTTGCGAGCCACTGCTGTTTTGGTGAAGCCGATATCGACCACGCTCAGTCCCACCGAGCTGGTGTCGCTGACCAGGCGGTTGGTGTCGAGGAAGCCGCTCAGCAGTGGCTTCTGGATGTCTCCCTGCAGGGTGACGTCGTTACCCAGCTTGTCGCCCGCTTTGATGTTCTGACCGGCGACTTTCGGGGCCGTGAAGGCGTCGTCGACGCTGGCCGTGAACGTGATCGTGCCTTTGGTGGCACCCGCTGTGCTGCTCCTGACCCGTCCACCTTGGAGAATGCCGTCGTCGCCGACTGATTTCAGCCAGTTGCTGAGATTGAAGCTGAGGCTGTCCTTGCCATCGATGCCGGTGCCTGCAACATCAGGTAGGTAGCTAATATAGGCCTGATCGAATGCGACGTTGCCGCCGCCGGTGCGGGAGATGCCCTGCTCCTGCAGGCTGATCGTGGCGCTGCCCGGCGTAAAGGTGAGGCCATCCCCGAGCAGATCCTTGACGATCAGATCGCCGAAAGCGAAGTAATCAGAGATCTGGAAATTAAGCGTGAACGTGACATCGCCGCCTGGTAGGACTGTGCTGGTGCTGGCATATTTCTGAATCGCCAGTGCCTTGGCCGTGACTGTGTCGCTACTTCCGATATCAAGGTTGACGCTGCCGCTTGAGCCGTTGTCCCAGGTGCCTTTGGCTGAGGCCGTG
>CAIZNP010000189.1 GCA_903934375.1 uncultured Synechococcaceae cyanobacterium | reverse complement strand
TCGCGGTCATCGGCCTTGAGCACGATCAGGCGGGAGATGCGCTCCTTCTTGTCCTTGGTGGAGTTCAGCACGTAGCTGCCCTTCTGCAGCACACCGGAATAGATGCGCACGAAGGTCAGCTTGCCGAACGGGTCGGCCATCACCTTGAACGCAAGGGCGCTGAAGGGAGCGCTGTCTTCGGCGGGTCGCAGTGCTTCGCTGCCATCGGGCAGCAGACCCTGGATCGGCGGCACGTCGACCGGGGCCGGCAGGTAATCGACAACAGCGTCGAGCAGCAGCTGCACGCCCTTGTTCTTGAAGGCGGATCCGCAGAGCATCGGCACCAGGCCGTGCTTGAGAACGCCTTCGCGAATGCCTTTGCGCAGCTGCTCTTCCGTGAGCTCACCGGTTTCAAGGAACTGCTCGATCAGTTCTTCGTCGGTTTCAGCGACGGTTTCCATCAACTTGGCGCGCCATTCGGCGGCTTCATCAGCCATCGATGCGGGGATGTCGGCCTCCTCGATGTCCTTGCCGAGCTCATCCTTGTAGATGAACGCGCGGTTCTTGACGAGGTCGACGATGCCGCTCAGTTCACCCTCGGCACCGATCGGCAGCTGGATGGGGGCGGCGTTGGCCTTGAGGCGGTCCTTGATCTGGCCGTAGACCTTCAGGAAATCAGCGCCCGTACGGTCCATCTTGTTGACGAAGACCATGCGCGGCACGCTGTAGCGATCCGCCTGGCGCCACACCGTTTCAGACTGGGGCTGCACGCCACCCACGGCGCAGAAAACGGCGATCACACCGTCCAATACCCGCATCGAACGCTCCACCTCAATGGTGAAGTCCACGTGGCCGGGGGTATCGATGATGTTGATGCGGTGATCATTCCAGCTGGTGGAAATTGCCGCTGCGGTGATGGTGATGCCCCGCTCACGCTCCTGCGCCATCCAGTCGGTCACGGCTGCGCCGTCGTGGACCTCGCCGATCTTGTGCACCACGCCCGAATAGAACAGGATGCGTTCGGTGGTGGTGGTTTTGCCGGCGTCAATGTGAGCGGCGATACCGATATTTCTGACGCGTTCCAGGGGAAAGGCGCGAGCCACGGGGGTCCTCGGGGGGTGAGATCGACAAAAAGCGGGGATTATTTTACAAGCCGGTCTTCACCGACCTTTTAGGCAGGGCCGCCCGCTGCGGCCCTGCTCAGTCGCAACCTCAGTAGCGGTAGTGGGCGAAGGCCTTGTTGGCCTCGGCCATCTTGTGGGTCTCCTCCCGTTTGCGGACAGCACTGCCGGCCTCGTTGGCAGCGTCCATGAGCTCACCGGCCAGTTTGTGGGCCATGCTGCGGCCGTTGCGAGCGCGGGAGAAGTTCACCAGCCAGCGCAGGGCCATGGCGGTGCCGCGCTCCTGACGGACTTCCATCGGCACCTGGTAGGTGGCACCGCCGACGCGGCGGGCCCGCACTTCCACCAGCGGAGTGGCGTTTTTGACGGCGGTCTCGAACAGCTCCAGGGGGTCGGAGCCGGTGCGCTCGTTGATCAGCGAGAAGGCGTCGGAAAGGATCCGTTGCGCGGTCGACTTCTTGCCGTGCTTCATCAGCCGAGCCACGATCATGGTGGCCAGACGGCTGTTGAACTGGGGATCCGGCAGAACCGGGCGCTTCTCAGCGGCGTTGCGGCGGGACATAAACCTGGAGTGTGGATGTCAGGGGAGGAGAGGCAGGGAGCGATCAGCCCTTCGGAGTCTTGGCGCCGTACTTCGAGCGAGACTGGCGCCGATCCTTGACTCCGGCCGTGTCGAGCGTGCCGCGGATGATGTGGTAACGCACACCGGGCAGGTCCTTGACACGACCGCCTCGGATCATCACGACCGAGTGCTCCTGCAGGTTGTGGCCGATGCCGGGGATGTAGGCGGTGACTTCAAAGCCGGAGGTCAGGCGCACACGGGCCACCTTGCGAAGGGCCGAGTTGGGCTTCTTCGGAGTCGAGGTGTAGACGCGGGTGCAAACCCCGCGGCGCTCGGGGCAGGCGCGCAGCGCAGGCGACTTGGTCTTGCGGGTGAGACGCTGCCGCTCGCTGCGGATCAGCTGCTGAATCGTGGGCATCGAGGGCCGTTGGTTTCTGGGGTCTGGACGGGGGCTTTCGCGGAGCGCCGGTGTTGGTCGGAAGCCCGACCGTTTCGACAATCCGCCACATTACTTTGTCGCCTGACCCTGTTCCGGCGGTGGCTCACCAGCAGGGCTGAAGGCGGCCCCACAGGGGCAGATGCGCAGCTCGCGGCCTGCGCGCACCAGGAAGCCCCCGCCGCTGAGGTCGCCGCGATAGTCGAGCTGCAGGCCGCTCAGCCGCTCGCTCTGCTCGCCCGGGGCGAAGAGGGTGATTCCATCGGCGCGGGCCACAGCCACCCCCGCCAGGTGGCCCGGACGGATGCGGATCACCCAGCGCTCGCAGCTTCCCTCCACCAGATCGAGGTGCATCATTCCGGGGGTGCCGGCCACGGCCGCCTGACGGCCCAGTTCGGCGGCTGCAGCGGCAGTCAGACGCAGGCTGTGGCCCTTCGGCATGGGGGAGGGGCGGTGGCGGATGCGAGCCAGTGTGTCAGGGACGGGCCACCAGCCCCAGGCCGTTGTGCACCGCCCCCGCCACGCCCCGACCCTTGACCGTGTGCTCCTGCCCGAGCACCAGGCCGGTGGAGCTGCCACCGTCGAGGTTGAGCGCATCCCTCAGGCCCTGCTGCTGCAGGAGGAGGGCTGTCTCCAGCAGGGTGGGGCCGGCCCCGTTGAGACCCTGCAGGGTGAGCAGCCACAGCTGACGCCCATCACTGGCGATGACCGTCCGCGGGGCTCCCTGGCTGAGGAAGCTGGCGCTGAAACCCTCGGCGGCGCCGTTGAGCACCAGCCGTCCGTTTTGCAGCAGCAGGGGGCCGCCCCCGATCACGAATGGACTGGCGCCGAGGGGATGGCTGGGGCGGC
>CAIZNP010000188.1 GCA_903934375.1 uncultured Synechococcaceae cyanobacterium | reverse complement strand
GGCCGATGGCTCGCTGGAGATCTATCTCCAGAGTGAAAATCCTGGACCGGATAAAGTCGCGAACTGGCTGCCGGCTCCCGCTGGGCCATTCTTCTTCGTGGCACGTCTCTACGGCCCCAGTGCGGCGGCCCTGTCCGGGCGATGGTCGATGCCTGCCCTGGTGGAGCGCCCCTAGGGGCAGCACACGGCCTGGCCTTCAGATCGTGCCGTCAGGGGCTGAACCGCCGCCCTTCCCGGAGCACATCCGAGGGCCTCGAGCCGAAACGGCGATGGAACTCGCGACTGAACACCGAAACACTGCTGAAACCAAAACGAGCAGCCACACAGCCGACACTGTCGTCATCCTGAGGATTCAGCAGAGACAGGCGGGCTTGCTCCAGCCGTTGCTGGCGGATCCATTGCATCGGGCCACAGCCAAAGCGTTGCTGAAATGCCAGTTGCAGAAAGCGCCGTGAATACCCACTGCGCTGTTCCAAGATCGTCAGATTGATCGGGCTCCGCAGGTTGGCATTGACCCACTCCAGAAGCTCATCAAAGATGCGTTCACGGGCAGCATTACCGCCCGAGGGAGCATTGAGCAGGGCATCCAACCTTGGGAAGAGCAGCAAGGCCAAGGTCCGATAAATTAGATCATCAATCTGCAATATCCTACCAGTGGCAGCGTCAGCAGGATCAATGCCATCCAGCAGGGAACAGGTGCGGCGCAGCAGGCTCAACCGTTGAGCCGTGCGGCCAACTTCAATGCTGAGGACTGTTGGCCTATCAATATCCTGACAGAAACGACGTTCCGACACGCCAAATCCAGCCATCGCCGCAGCCGTGGCCTTGAGTCGGCAAAGATCAACATCGAAGACCACACCATTAAAACAGTCGACACTGTAGCGATAGTGATGGCCAGGGGTAAAAAATACCGGCCGCTCCTCCGTGATCTGAAGCGACCGGCCATCAACCTCATAATGGATAGATCCGCCAAAACAGAGATTGATCGAGCCAACCCCAGGATGCTCTTCGATTGCACCTTGAATGGGCGAGGAAAAACCACAACTCAGGATTAAATCACCCGCCACGGCACTCGAGGAACGATGCAGGAAGTTGCGTTCCAAGCCCTGGCGTGGCCCAAAATCCAGCAGCCGATAATGCTGCGCAAGGCGTGCAGCCAGGGCATCCGGATCACGATCAACCACGGCCCGCCGGTCATGAAAGACCAGGGGCATCGCTGCCAGGGTGGCGTGATCAGGCGTGAGCATCACGGCCAGGCCCAGACATCAGGAGACGCTTCGGCTCGACGGTGCCATGCGGACTGTTACTTGAAATGCGATTCATCGGCGAGACGGCCTCAGCTGTTCCAACGCCAAATGGGCAGCATAAATACCCAGTCCAACCTACACCTCCCTTGATGTCGCGTGCAACCAGGGCGTCACGGACGCCAAGGCGCATGCGCATACGGTCAAATTGTGCGCCAACGAATGGGCCTGTGCTGAATCCTGGCCAGCCATGCACGCACACGACGACGGCCTCAGGCGAAGCGAAGTGCAGCACTTGATGATTCACGCTGTTTCAACAACGAAACAGAAGCGGGGCAATGTGGACGGCGCGACGCAGGCTCTGCAAACTGTGGGCAGTGCCCCATTCCTGCCATGCCCAACGGCAAACCGAACATCCTCATCCTCTGGGGGGATGACATCGGCCAGAGCAATCTGAGCTGCTACAGCCACGGCCTGATGGGGTACCAGACCCCGAACATCGATCGGGTCGCCAGGGAAGGCGCCAAGTTCATCCACTACTACGCCGAACAGAGCTGCACCGCCGGCCGTGCTGCCTTCATCACGGGCCAGAGCGTGTTCCGCACCGGCCTCAGCAAGGTGGGCCTGCCCGGCGCCGAGCAGGGCTTCAAGGCCGAGGATCCCACCATCGCCGAGCTGCTCAAGCCGCAGGGCTACCGCACCGGCCAGTTCGGCAAGAACCACTTCGGCGACCGCGACGAGCATCTGCCGACGATGCACGGTTTCGATGAGTTCTTCGGCAACCTCTACCACCTCAATGCCGAGGAGGAGCCGGAGCTGCGCGATTACCCGAAGGAGGATGATCCGGAGTTCCCCAACTTCCGCAAGCGCTTCGCCCCTCGCGGCGTGATGCACTGCTGGGCGAATGGCGATGGCAGCCAGCGGATTGAGAGCACCGGCCCGCTCACCCGCAAGCGCATGGAGACGGCCGATGATGAATTCCTGGTGGAAGCCAAGCGCTTCATCCGCGACGCGGTGGCGTCCGGGGAGCCCTTCTTCGTGTGGTTCAACACCACCCACATGCACTTCCGCACCTACGCCAGGCCCCAGGATGTGGGCCGTAGCGGGCGCTGGCAGTCGGAGTATCACGACGTGATGATCTATCACGATGAGTGCATCGGCGAAATGCTCAATCTGCTCGATGAGCTCGGCATCACCGACGACACGATCGTGATGTACAGCACCGACAATGGCCCGCACATGAACAGCTGGCCCGATGCCGGCATGACCCCCTTCCGCAGCGAGAAGAACACCAACTGGGAGGGCGCCTACCGCGTTCCGGCGATGGTGCGCTGGCCTGGGCACATCCCGGCCGGCACCGACCTCACCGGCATCTGCAGCCACCTCGACTGGCTGCCGACTCTGCTGGCCGCCGCCGGTGAACCGGAGATCAAGCAGAAACTGCTTGATGGCCATCAGGTGGGAGACAAGACCTTCCACATCCATCTGGATGGCTATAACATGCTCGATTACTGGACCGGCCAGACCGACAAAAGCCCTCGCCGGGAGTTCTTCTACTTCTCCGACGACGGTGATCTGGTGGGCCTGCGCTACGACAACTGGAAGTTCGTATTCAAGGAACAGCGGGAGCAGGGCACCTGTCAGATCTGGGCCGAGCCCTTCGTGGAACTGCGGGTGCCCAAGATCTTCAACCTGCTCACCGATCCCTATGAGCGCGCCGACGTGACGTCCAACACCTACTGGGACTGGATGTTTGATCACGTGTTCATGCTTGTGCCGGCCCAGACCTACGTGGGCGATTTCCTGAAGACGTTCATGGCCTATCCGCCGCGCCAGAAGGCGGCCAGCTTCTCCCTGGAGCGGGTGATGGAGACACTGGAACGGGCCAGCAGCGGCGGCGCCTGAGCCGTTGCGACCGCCCATCCCAGCCGAACCGATCACGTCGTCATGACGGTCTGCGTGTCCCTCCCAGCTCCTCAGCATCGGCAGAGTCCTCCTGGGAGTGCTCCGGGACGTCCGCCAGCGCGGGGGATGGTCTGGGTTCCGGGCGGCAGGTTCGTGATGGGCTCGGACCACCACTACCCCGAGGAGGCGCCAGCCCATCAGGCGGAGGTGGAGGGGTTCTGGATCGACCGGGCGCCGGTGACCAATGCCGAGTTTCGCAAGTTCATCAAGGCCACGGGCTACCGCACCCAGGCCGAACGCACGGCCGATCCGGCCGACTACCCAGGCGCGCGGCCGGAGCAGCTGCAACCGGCCTCGATCGTGTTCCTGGCGCCCACCCAGCCGGTGCAGCTCGACAACATCCATGCCTGGTGGCACTACCTGCCCGGTGCCAACTGGCGTCACCCGGAGGGGCCGGGCAGCTCGATCAAGGGCCGCGAGCAGCATCCGGTGGTGCACATCAGCCACGCCGATGCCGAGGCCTATGCGCACTGGGCCTGCAAGCAGCTGCCAACGGAAATGGAATGGGAGCGGGCCGCCTGGGGCGGCAGGGAGACCAGCGAATTTGCCTGGGGCGATGAGCTCCATCCGGACGGACGCATGCTCGCCAACACCTGGCAGGGAGCCTTCCCCCATCACAACAGCCGCGCCGACGGCTACGAACGCACCTCACCCGTGGGCTCGTATCCGGCCAACGGCTACGGCCTGGTGGACATGATCGGCAATGTGTGGGAGTGGACCAGCAGCTGGTATAGCGACAGCCATCAACGCATCTCCGATCTCGGGCCGTCGGAGCCGAGCCCATCCGGGTGTTGCGCCTCCGCTGAGGCGGCACGCCTGGCCAGCATCGATCACAACTCGGAACACGGCGCCATTGCCCGCAAGGTGGTGAAGGGTGGCTCATACCTCTGCGCCCCCAGCTACTGCCGCCGCTATCGCCCCGCTGCGCGCATGGCCCAGGGCATCGACACCTCCACCGGCCACATGGGCTTTCGCTGCATCGTGAGGCCATTGCCATGATCAGCAGCAACCCAGGACTGGGACTGCCGGCGCCGGCGCCCCTCAGCCAATGGAACCTGGGGGACCTGAGCCTCAGCTATGGCTGGCAGGCCCGTGCTGGAGCACCGGCCCGTGGCTCAGAGCTGCTGATCCCCGTGAGCCAGCCCCTGCACGTGCGCCAGGGGAACCTGGATCACATCCTGCGCCCCCCCCTGGATCTGTTCTTCCTGCCGGAGGGCGCCGATGGGGTGCAGGTCGCACCCTTCCATGGCTGGCGTCTCAGCATGGATCACGAACGGCTCTGCCAGTTGGCCGCTGAACTCTCCGGCCATCGCCTCAGCCCCGGACGCTGTCGCCGGCGTCTGCAGACCACGCGCCCGCTGCAACCGCAGCTCACTCCCGAGCGAGACCTCGCCGCAGCCCTGCGCCAACTGCTGCGCGTCTGTGAGGTCACACCGGCCCATGGCCAGCGCCATCTGGCGTTGGTGGGGCAAGACCGTGTGATCCAACGCCTGCTGCTGCTGCTGCTCTGCGGCGACCTGATCCTGAAGGTCGGCCATGACACTCAGGCCCCCCTGGGTACCAAGGCGCGGATCCTTGAGGATCTGGTGGAGTGGATTCAGGCGCACCTGCACCGCCCGATCCAGTTACAGGATCTGGTGGAGCAGAGTGGCTATTCACAGCGCAGCCTGCGGAACGCCTTCCATGAGCGCTTCGGTTGCGGTCCTGTGCAGTGGATCCGCGGCCAGCGGCTGCAGGCGGCCCGTGCGCGACTGCTGGACCCGAGGCCCGAAGACACCGTGTCGCAGGTGGCGGCGAGCTGCGGCTACCAGCATCTCTCCCAGTTCAGCCGCGACTTCCAGCTGGCCTATGGGCTGCGCCCCTCGGAGCTTCTACGTGAAGGGCGACGGGGAAGCCCTTGAGCAACGCGGATCCGGTGCGGCTCAGAAGAAGAACTTCAGACCGATCTCGATGCCGTTCTGGTCGGTGCTGAAACCTGTGGAGCGCGTCGCGCCGTTGTTCCAGGCGATGCCCTGGTAGCGCCAGGACACATTCAGATCCGTGTTGTTGCCCAACGCGTAGCCCAACCCGACCTGGGCGTTACCGCTGAGGTCTTGGGCACCGGCCAGGCCGAAGCCACCCACATCGCCGCGGGCGAACAGGCGCAGGTCGGGTGCGAGAAACAAGGAGGCCTGGGTGCCCAGCAACGGCTGCGCCCAGGTGCGCTGAAGGCTCCCTTCCCGTCGGAACTGCAGACCGAACGGTCCGTTGCCCCGCAGCTCAGCCGCGACATTGAGCCCGGCCTCCACGACACGCACACCGGCGTAGGGAATGACCGACCAATCACCGGCGCGGCCCCTGGCCGCCTCCTTCTGGCCCAGGCGATAGCGAAGGGCCAGGTCATAAACGCCGAGGCTCGAGCTGACCTCGCTGCTGCCGGTGAGCAGACCGTTGGGGGTGTTACGCGAGCGGGCATCGCCGACCCGGTTGTAAGCCAGATCCACGAGCACCCCCAAACGCTCTCGCTCGGCACTGGCACGGGCACTGGCAGCGAACTGCAACAGGTTGAGGAGCTGCCCAGGGGACAGATCCGTCTCCGCTTCAAAGCCACGCACGGTGGTGGTGGATTGCACCCAGGGCAGGAATCCGTAGAGCTCAAGCGTGTAGTGCCAGGGGTCCTCTGCCTGGGCCGCTGAGGCCGCGGGTGGAACCGGTTGCGGGGATTGCGGCTGGGGTTGGGATTGCGGTTGGGGTTGGGATTGCGGTTGGGGTTGTGCGAAAACGGGAGCGGTCGCGCCGCCGCAGGCCAGGGCCACCAGCGCCAGGGCGCGGATGCGGAGGTGAGCCTTGCGAAGCAATGGCACGGGCCTTGATCACAGCACGAGCGCACAGCTTGCCCCTGCTCCGCACGATTCGAGCGGTCAGGTTGTCGCAGGGCGACGTTCTCTACCGGATGACGCAAGCCTTGCTGGAACTGAGCAGCCGCCAGCAAAACGCCCACCGGCAGAGCCGGTGGGCGCAGGAGGCATGAGAACCCTGAAACCTGATGGTGCTGAATCAGGTGGAGCCGTAGGCCACCTGGCAGGCGGCATTGAGAAGCTCGGCCTCAGAGGCGTTGCTGGGCTGCTGACCGTTGATGGTGCCGGCGTTGCAATCAGCCGACAACTGGTAGGTGCTTCCCTCTGCGGTGACGGCGAACGACACGGTGCTGCTTCCACTGGGGGCCACCGTGCCGTACAACAACTGATAGTTGCTGTCAGGCACAGCGATGTAGCTCACATTGTTGCTGATGGCATTGTCAACGGCGTTGTTGATGATCGCCGCCGTTGCCAGGGTGCCGATCCCCCAGGCCGCAGCCCGGGCACCCCACCAACCCCAGGTGGGAGTGGCCCAACCGCCGTACCAGCCGGTGTTCCAGGGTCGAGCGACCCCCCAGCCAGCCCTGGCCCATCCCGGCGAGACATTGAGGCTGTTGACGTTGACCGTACGGTTCCAGTTGCGATTGATATCGCGATTGACGTTGCGGTTCGTGGTGCGATTGACATTGCGATTGAGATCGCGGTTCCAATCGCGATTAACCGCACCGCCAAGATCGCGATTGCCGGTTCTGTTCACTGCAGGCCGATCGATTGAGGGGCGCGCAGCTCCCGACCCGACCCGGTTGCTCCAGCCACCGGCAGGGGTTGTGGAGCCACGATTCAGGCCACCGCCCGCGGTCTGAAAGCCGGTCTGAGGCATGCGGGCACCACCGCCGCCGCCGCCGAGGCGGGAACCACCCCCACCTCCGCCGCCGCCGCCGAAGCGAGCACCGCCGCCACCGCCGCCGCCACCTCGGGCTCCGCCACCGCCGCCACGGGCGATCAGCTCAGCGCCGGCTGTCGCGCTGCCGAGACCCGACGACGAGAAGGCCAGCGCAGGCGAGACCGTGGAGGTCAGGACCAGGCTGCTGAGCAGCAGCCCTGTTGCCATACGGTTCTGGGTTGTCATTTCAGGGTCACCTCGCAGCCGTCGTCGTAGCAACTGGCGTTGATGCGTCCGTCCTCGCCGAAGTTGACCTTCACCAGGTCCCGCTTGGCGGTGGCGGCGGGATTGGTCTCGCGCACGCTGTTGAGGTAGTTGGGATTGATCACACACAGATCACGGCCGTTGAAACACACCGTGTTGGCCGAAAAACGGGCTGAGGCACGCTTCAGGCTCTGCCATTGCTTGCTGCCGGCATCCCAGAGCGCCATCCGCACCGGCGCATCGCTGATGCGCAGAGTCACCACCTCGCTGCCGATCTGATGCCGATAGAGCGTGGCATTGGCCTCGTTGGTGGCCGCCACCGTGCAGGCCACTGGTTCAGCACCCTTGAGGCTGCAGCGGGTCTCGAGCTTGTAGAGCAGCTGTGCCTGGCTCGGCAGCGGCACTGCGAGCAGAGCCAGAGAGAGGGCTGTGCCAAGGCCGCCGCAACTCAGGGCTGTGGAGCATCTGGACATGGTGGTGATACCTGACAGGACAGGGGAGACATGGTCAGGATGAACAGAGCGGCTGTCGGTGGCAACAACCACCGAGGGGGTCTGCCGTTCTATGCACATCGTCGTTCGGCAGCGCTGCAGAAGCACGCAAGCTCTGCCGATTTGCAGCAGTCGCTGGCGGAGGCTCTCCCAGGCAACGGGTCCTGCGAGCCGTAACAACGCACTGAACCTGCGGCAGATCTCCTGCAGGCATGCGGTGTCGGCAGCTGGCATGTCTTTGGTTGGGACGTGCATCCCACTGCCATGCCGATCCCCACGCGCCTTGTCACCGCCACCAGCGCCGCCGATGTGCGTTTCAACGGCGATCGGCCCTGGGATCTGCAGGTCCATAACCCACAGCTCTACCCCGCTTTGCTGCGCCATGGCTCCCTGGCCCTGGGCGATGGCTATGTGCGCGGCGACTGGGACTGCGAGCGGATCGATGAGCTGATCTGCCGTCTGCTGCGTGCGAATGCCCAGCGCCCACTGAGCAAATGGGCCTGGCTGGCGGATGCCGCCACCCAACTCCGCGAGCAGCTCGGCAATCCGCAGGCCCCAGCAAGGGCCTTCAACGTGGGGGAGTGCCATTACGACATCGATCCCCGCGTCTATGCGGCGATGCTCGATCCCGAGATGACCTACAGCTGCGGCTACTGGCGCCAGGCCTCCGATCTGGACAGTGCCCAGGATCACAAGCTGCGGCTGATCTGCGAGAAGCTGCAACTGCAACCGGGGATGCGCCTGCTGGACATCGGCTGCGGCTGGGGCTCCCTGGCGGCCTATGCCTGCCGTCACTACGGCGTGGAGGTGGTTGGGATCACGGTCTCGGCCCGGCAGGTGGAGGCGATTCGCCAACGCCACGGCGACCTGCCTCTGCAGGTGGTGCTGTGCGATTACCGCCAGCTACCGCTGCTGCAGGCCGAGCCGTTCGATCGCATCGCCTCGATCGGCATGTTCGAGCACGTGGGTCGCCGCAACGATGCAACCTTTCACCGAATCATGAGGCACTGCCTGGAGCAGGATGGGCTTGCCCTGTTGCAGACCATCGGCACGGCCCGCACCACGCACCGCACGGATGCCTGGATCGATGCCCACATCTTCCCCGGTGGGCGCCTGCCCTCCGCCTCGCAGCTCTGCCGCGGCCTGGAAGAGCACTTCCTGATCGAGGACTGGGAGAACTTCGGAGCCGATTACGACAGCACCCTGATGGCCTGGTGGCAGAACTTCGAGGCCGCCTGGCCGGAACTACGACGGGACAGCACCGAGGAGTTCCATCGCTTCTGGCGGTACTACCTGCTCAGCTGCGCCGGCTTCTTCCGCTCCCGGGAGGGTCAGCTGTGGCAGGTGGTGCTGAGCCGGCCTGAACGTAACGGCAGCTACCGCTCCTGGCGGCCTGCCGAAACCACTGCGCTGCGGGCAGCGGCGAACTGACAGCATCGCCGCGGCAGGGCTCACTGAAATCTGGAGGTACCGCAGAGGATTGAGCCGAACCGACAGACAGACCATGAGCGATGCCTTCGGCGACTATCTGCGCAGCATCGGACGAATCCCACTGTTGACGGCCCAGGAAGAGGTTCACCTGGGTTTGATTGTCAAGGAATGGATGGAAGCCCCACAACCATCCGCAGGTCTTGAGCGGCGAGGAAGGCGCGCACTACGGCGCATCGTCACCGCCAATCTGCGACTTGTGGTGACGGTTGCCCTGCGCTATCTGCGCCGGCTCAAACACCTCGCCCACGATCCAATGGATCTGGTACAAGCTGGCAATCTCGGGCTATTACGGGCGGCGGAGAAATACGACCCCACCCGCGGTTACAAGTTCTCGACCTACGGCTACTGGTGGATCCGCCAGGCCATCAATCGGCATCTGCAGGAGCACAACGGAGGCATCCGTACACCGGTGAATCTGGTGAGCCTGGCGAACCGTGCCGAAGCGCTCCAGAGCCTGGGCTCGAACCTCCTCAGCAGCGAGGAGCTCGGACGCCAGCTGGGTGAAAGCGGTGATCGCGTGCTCTATGCCATGGCCGTGCAGCACCGCAGCCACACCGTGTCGTTGGATCAGCAGCTGAGCGGCAGCGACGGCGACATGACTCTTCAGGACACGGTCTCTGACAGCCGCCTTCCCAATATTGAGGACGATTACAGCTGGATGCACGGTCAGATCCAGCAGCTCTCCACCCCGGAGCGAACCGTGATTCAACTGCGCTACGGCGAGGAGAAGCAACGATCCTTCGCCGAGGTGGCACGCCTGACCGGACGCAGCAAGGATCAGGTGCAGCGCTTGGAACGACATGCGCTCACCAAGCTGCGGCGACACCTGACTCCGATGCTCTTCCCCGCACCGGCGGCTGCAGCCGTGGGCGCGAACTAGACCCAGCCGCCAGCTCCTCACATCAAATGCACTCGCCAGTGTGCGCTCCTGCAGCACTCGCGAGGCAGCCCTGCCGAATTACCTCCCCGCCGTTTTTTGCTTCCTAAAACGGCAATGGGCACCACTTGGTTGCCTCTTCCCACTAGCAGTTTCAACCATGACCAACTACATGACCCTGGCCGATCTCGACGCTGAGCAGATCAATGGTGGCTACCGCTCCTTCTTCAACTACTCCAGCAAGTCGATGAAGTCGGCTAAAACCTGGGTGGGCCAGTCCAACAACTCCAACAACCTCGGCTTGGGGATCGGCGGCCTTGGCAATGCCCAGAGCATTCAGGAAAACGTCGCCATCGTCGGCACGATCCTGGTCTGATCCAGCAGTCGATCATTCTTTTCAGATCTCAGACACTATTACACGCACTCATCACTATGTCGCGTCTCACCATTCTCGCCGATGATCATGCCGAACTGATCAGCGGTGGCTGGAGCAGCACCCGGATCAACCGCTCAAGCTTCACCAAGGTTTCAACAAGGCTGGGTCAAACCAACAATGTGACCAACTTGGGCATTGGCCTGCTGGGCGGTAGCGGCAACGCCCAGAGCATCCAGGGCAATTCCGCCGAAATCCTCACCTTCGCGGGCTGACAAGACCTGAACTGAGGGCCTGAATTACAGGCCCTTTTCCCATTCCCTTACCATAGCCATCATGTTTGAGATATCAGACGATCAGGCGGAGATCGTAAGCGGCGGCTTCACTATCACCGTGAGCCCCACCATTGCCGTGTCCACAGCCGTTACCACCGGCCTTCAGGGCAATAACGGTGTCGTAATCGGCTTGGGGATTCTGGGCACTGGCACCGCTGGCCTGATTCAGGGCAACGGGCTTGGTCTGTCCAGCTATCTGGCTAGCTTTGCAATCTAAGCCTTCTTTCGCCTGAGTCCTGCGGGCTCAGGCTTTTTCTGTCTCAAATTAATCTTTGCATCCCAACAATGGATCTGCTCTGTGATCGCGAAGCCGCTTGCCTCTCCGGTGGCCATCGTCAAGCCAGGGGCCGCGGTGGCTTGCCCATGGTGTCACTGTTGAGGCGCATGGCCGCCGGCGGCATGCTGTTCGGCAGTGGTGGATTGATGAACCTAGGCAACTCGATCACAACCAACGTGAATCAGTTCAACATTGCTATCAACATCATCTTCAATGGTGGCTCAATCGTGAACAACCAGCTGAACGGTCTTGGCCTTTCCGTATCGGCTTGATGCTGTAACGCTGCGGTTCTGAGTTCCGGCATTTTTCCCTAGGTTTCCATCCACGATGGCCGTTTCCCATTGGCTGGATACCACCAGCCTGACCCGCTGGCTGCTCCGGCTTCCTGGCCTCTCCGCCCGCCTGCCCCAAGCCGCCTGCGTGCGGCAGTACGACGAGGAAGACTGCGGCGCCGCCTGCCTGGCCACCGTGTGCCAAAGCCATGGTGAGCCGCTGCCATTGCCCCTGGTGCGCCATCGGGTGGGCACCTCCGCCCAGGGAACAACCTTGCTGGGACTCAAGCGAGGGGCTGAAAGCCTGGGGTTCCATGCCCGGGCCGCCAAGGCGGACGCCTCCCTGCTGCACGACCTGGCCTCCCTGCCGCTGCCGGTGATCTGCCACTGGCAGGGGTGCCACTGGGTGGTGCTGCATGGCTGGCAGGGTGAACAGCTGCTGGTGGCCGATCCCGCCTGCGGCATTCGCCTGCTAACAGAGGAGGCCTTTCTGGCCGGCTGGAGCAATGGCGTGCTCCTCCTACTGGATCCAGATCCCCAGCGCTTTCCAGCGGTGGACAGCGCCCAGGAAGGCTGGCAGGCTGGCAAGGGGCTCGGCGCTTTTCTGCCCTACGTGCTGCCGTTCCGGCCCTTGCTGCTGCAGGCCCTTGGCCTCAATCTGGCCACCGGTGTGCTGGCGCTGGGCATGCCTCTGCTGATGCAGATCCTCACCGACGACGTGCTCGTTCGTGGTGACAGCGAGATGCTGCGCAGCCTGGCCATCGGCATCCTCGTGCTGTTCCTGCTGCGGGCCCTGCTGAACCTGCTACAGGGGCTGCTGGTGGGCCATTTCGGCCAGAAATTGCAGCTGCAGATGGTGCTGCACTACGGCCAGCACCTACTGCGCCTACCGCTCACCTACTTCGAGAGTCGTCGCAGCGGCGAAGTGGTGAGCCGCCTGGATGACATCCAAAAGCTCAATCAGCTGATTGCCAACCTGGCCCTAGGCCTGCCGGGACAGTTCTGCATTGCGCTGATCTCCCTGGTGTGGATGGCCCAGTACAGCAGCGCCCTGACCCTGGCGGCCCTGCTGGGCTACGGGCTGGTGATCGGCTGCCAGCTGGCGGTGTTGCCATCGCTGCACCGGCGCACCCAGGGGCTCGTGGTGCAGTCGGCCGAGAACCAGGGCTTTCTGGTGGAATTGTTCCGCGGTCAGGCCCTGCTCAAGACCACCCAGGCCAGTCCGCAGGCCTGGCAGGAGTTTCACCGCAATCAGGGCCGATTGGCACGCCTGTCCTGGGGCGTTGGCCTGCTGGATCTCAAGGCAAGCACCGCCACTGGCTTTCTGGGCAACGTCACCAGTGTGATGCTGTTGTGGTACGGCAGCTCGTTTGTTCTGAGCCAGCAACTGAGCATCGGCCAGCTGCTGGCGTTCAACGGCATGGGAGCAAACGTGCTGGCCTTCCTGGCGGCGCTCGGTGGCTTGAGCCAGGAACTGATCACCTCACGGGTGGTGATGGCCAGGCTCGACGATGCCCTGCAGCACCCCGATGAGACCAGCCTGGTCCGGGGCCAGCAGCGGGCCGCGATCCCGGCCGATGCCGATATCCAGTGCAGTGATCTCAGCTTCCATCACCCGGGCCGTTGCGCGCTGATCGAACACCTCGAGCTGCGTATTCCCGGCGGTCTCACCACGGCTCTGATCGGTGAATCCGGCTGCGGCAAGAGCACCCTCAGCAAGCTGATTGCAGGGCTTTATCCACTGCAGCAGGGAACAATTCACTACGGCCCCTTCAGTTCCAGGGATCTCAGTCTCGAGTGCCTGAGACAGCAGGTGGTGCTGCTCCCTCAGGACGACACGTTCCTGAACCGCTCGATCTTTGAGAACTTCGTATTCGCATACCCGGAACTCAGCTACGAGCAGGTGGTGAACCTCTGTCAGCTCACCTTGGCCGACGACTTCATCCGCGATCTTCCCGATGGTTACGGCACGGTGCTGGGTGAATTCGGAGCCAACCTCTCCGGCGGGCAGCGCCAACGACTGGCTCTCGCTCGAGCCCTGGCCAGCGACCCTCCCGTGCTGTTGCTGGATGAATCCACCTCCGCCCTCGATCCAGTGCTGGAGGCGCGAGTGATGGATCGCCTGCTGGCCCATCGCAGTGGTCGCACCACCATCCTCGTGAGCCATCGGCCGTCGGTGATCCTGCGTGCCGACTGGATCGTGTACATGGAACACGGCGCGGTGCGTCAGCAGAGCCATCCCGGCGACCTGCGCGATCACCTTCAGGTTGCCCCTTATCTCCAAGCCGCCTGATGACCACGCCATCCTCCGATCTGCCCGTCGCTGCCAGCGGCGACGCCCTCGCACAACCCGCTCAGCCGGTGCTGCCACCCACCCTGATGGGGGTGAGCGGTGACGACTTCCTGCCGGGACCCGGCCCGTGGGCGTCGGCCCTGGGCCGGCAGCTGCTCGTTCTGATGCTGCTCGGCGGCGGTGCTCTGGCCCTGTGGCCGATGCGCGAAACCGTGAAGGCCGCTGGTGTGGTGCGCCCCAGCGGTGAGAACACCGTGGTGCAGAGCGAGCAGGGGGGCACGGTGCTTCGGGTGTTGCTGCGGCCTAACCAGGCCGTGCGGACCGGCGATCTGCTGGCGGTGTTCGACAGCCGGCCGCTGCAGGCCGAACGCCAGCAGCTGCTGGAGGAGCTCGCGATGCTGGAGGGCCAGGCGCGCCAGGCCCGCGATGAGCAGCGCTCCCTGACAGCGCAGGCCGAGGCGCTCGAGAACCTCAGCACATCGCTCACGGAGGCGTCTCGGCGGGGTGTGGAGCAGGCCCGCGCCGCCCTGAACTTCGACAGCAGCGAATTGCAGCGCTACCGCTCGTTGCTGGACAGCGGCGCTGTGCCCCGCAGCCTGGTTGAAGAGAAGCAGGCGCGGCAGATCGTGAGTCAGTCGGAGGTGCTGAAATCCCTGCAAGGTGTGGCCGAACAGCGGGCCCGCGGCATGAGCGAACTGGCGCGGCTGCGCCAGAACGCCTCCCAGGCCCGCTCCTCAGCGGATGAACTGCGCAAGCAGATGTCGCAGCGGCGTGCCCGGCTGCAGCAGGTGCAGCGTGGCATCGATCTGGCCAGCGTACGGGCTCCGATCAGCGGCTCGGTGCTGAACACCAACCTGCGCCATGCCGGCCAGGTTCTTCAACCTGGGGAGGTGATGGCGGTGCTGGCACCTCTGGATACCCGCTTCGACGTGAAGCTCCAGGTTCCCGCCGACCGCATCAGCCAGGTGCGGACCGGACAATCGGCCACTCTCAGGGTGTCCGCCTGTCCCACAGCGGAATTCGGTGTGCTGCCGGCACGGGTGGCGAGCGTTTCGGCCGACACGATTCCGCTGGCGACTCAAGCCGGGGCTGGCGAGTCCGGAGCCGCTGCCTACCAGGTGCTGCTGCATCCCGAACAGATCGCCCTGCGCGGGCGCCAGGGCAACTGCCCGCTCCGACCCGGCATGGAGGCGAGCGCGGATGTGGTGACGCGCCGCACCACAGTTCTGATGTTCCTGCTCAACAAACTGCGTCTCAGCGCATGATCTGAACGCGTGCCATTTGATGCGACAGAACCGGTAGGCGAGGCCGAAAGCCCCGCCGTTGTGACGCCCATCAAGAGGGCCGCGGAAATGGCAGTGGTCCGAAGAGATAAAAATGCTCCGAGGCTCGCAATCGCGGCCCCGGAGCAACAGGGTCAGAAGCTGTGGGTCTTGACGCGTCCGTTGCCCATCGGCCCATGGGAATGGGGCATGACCGGCAGGGGCTGCTGCCCCTCTCGCTGCTGATCGCGCAGGGCATCTTCGAGCAGGAAGGCGCAGAGGTTGGAGACCGAACGGCCCTCTTCCTCGGAGCGACTCAACAGAGATTCATGCACGAAGTAGCTGAGCGTGATTGAGATGCGGCGTGGCTGGCGCTGTAGCACACGGAAGCGATCATTCATTGCCGAACTCCTGGATGATTCACAACGGAAATAATGCCGAGAGAGGTGAAGACAAGAGCTTTCTCAGCAACTCAACAATAGAAACGAAAATCCAGGGCAACCAGTTTGTTGCGGTACGCGCAAACACCACATCTGCAGCAAGATGACGACGCTGGTTGCAGATGTGACAGTCGGACGTGGCCCACCGACGTGATCAGCTGCAGCACAGCTGAGTGGCAAACCAGCGACAACTCGCCTCGGCCAAGGCCTCAAGCGCGACTGTGCCGCCTCCGAACTTCCCCTGCGGCAAGGCACGGAGTGTGAGCTCCTGGCTGGCCCAATCGACCGCGGCCAGCAGGCTCTGGCAAGCCAGGCTCAGGTCCATGTCCTGGTGCAGCGCAACCGGTGAGCCGGGCAGCAGATCCAACAGCAGGGGTGGCGAGGCCGGCGCGCTGCAGCACCTCGGCTACAGCCCGATTGCGGGGGCTGCTGTGCCCACTGCCGCTTCCATGAGCCAACAGCACCAGCGCGAAGCGGCCCCCTGCAGCAATCCCGCCGCAGCGGCGGAGCCAGCGAACACCATCAACCTGCGGGCGACGCAGCCTGGGACGGTGCTGAGGAGCTGCCGATGGACCTCTGGTGTGTGGCACTGCTGCCTAGCTCCGGCCAGCGGCGCGCCCGGCCGCGCTGGCTGCGCAGCGATGGGCGTTTCAGCCTCGCCGCCGACCAGGCCTGGACCGTGATCGAACCAGCAACGGCGGCCCGCAGGCTGCAGCACTGGCTGGAGGTGCACGGCCGCAACCCGGCTGTGCGCGATCGATTCCAACTGGTGCCGATGTTGGCGCCATCGCTGCATCAGGCCTGCCCCGGCAGACGCAATGGCTGAAATCGAGCCTGAACATCCACGAATGCAGGGATCTAGGGTGCGCAGCGAATCCAGTGATGGGCGCGTGCAGACGAGCGAGGAGAACCGGGCCGAGGAACTGCGGAGCCTGGGCTGGAGCCCCGAGGACGTGCGCCGCTACGAGGAGCTCTGGGAGTACCGCCAGCGCTGGGGTGCGATCAATCTGGAACGGGAAGACCGCGTCTTCTTGCGCAAAGCGGAGGCAGCCTTGCCAAGGCGCGTCAGCGGCAAGGGATCGGAAAAGAAGCGCACCCGCGACAAATCGCACTACCGCTGGCTCGCCTTCCATCTGCAGGCCATGCAGACGAGCAGCGTCGAAACCGGCCTCGAGGCAGGCGAGCAGGGAGCCTGGCCGATCCTGCTGCAGGAGGAGCTGCGGGTGCTCGACTATTACGAGCCGGTGCTGGGGCTGCCCGACACACTCAAGGCCCGCGAGCTGATCGCGTTCCGGGACCAGTGGATGGCCACCGCCGCCGAGCAAGGCAGGGTGCTGAGCTTCGACTTCGTTGAGCCCCTCGAGGCGCTCAAGCGGCAGGAAACCACCAGCTGGAAAGCACTGCGGGGGGAGGGCAACACCGATCAGTCCTATCCCGTGCTCAGCGCCGAGGCTGCAACCGGCTTCCGCGCCGAGCTGCGGCCAGCGATCAGTGCCGAGATCCGCAGGCTGTTCCCCTCGCTGCAGGACAGCGACAAGCCGGCCCCGCCGGACGACTGGCAGGCCCCGGCGACCGCCTGATCTCAGATCTCGCTGCTGGACAGCCGACGCAGCTGCGTCGGCCGCGGTCAGCAAAAAGCCCCCGCTGGATCCCTCCAGCGGGGGCTTGCTGATTCAGGGGAGTCCCAGATCAGCCCAGGCCGATCTGCGAGAGGATGCCCTGGCCGGTGAGCAGCTCGGTGCCAAGGCCGATCACGAAACCGAGCATGGCAAGGCGACCGTTCCAGGTTTCAGCGAAGCCAACGAAACCGAAGCGGGAGGTGGAATCAGCCATGGAGCAAGAACGTTACGAAACGTGGCGCCATCGTAACGGATCGTGAACGCGGTTGGGGTCGGGGCGGGCGACGGCCTCGCCACAGGGCCAGGAAACCCCTGAGGATTCGACCATGGCCCGGGCGCTCAGACAGCGGTCTTGCATCTGCGGCGGCAAAAGCAAGCTCGTTGGCAGCGGCTGCAACCCGCTGCCCTTGTTTCACAGGCGAACGCCGAAGCGCTGACACACACCACGTTCGGTAGCTATCCACACCGCAACGGCTCAGGATCGCCGTCAGAACAACGTCAATATCCAGATCCGGGTGATGGCCGATCAGCGCGCCGGCACACTTCAGCAATCGCCCTTGGCGGAGCAGATTCGCCGTCACCTCTTCTTCAGCCAGGCCAAGTCGCCATCGCTGGCGACACGGCATGACCACTACATGGCCCTGGCCCTGGCTGTGCGGGATCAGCTGCTGCAGAACTGGGTTGATACCGCCGAGGCCTACACCACCCGTGGCGTGCGCACGGCCGCCTACCTCTCGGCGGAATACCTGCTGGGGCCCCACCTCGACAACAACCTGGTGAACCTCGGCCTCCGGGCTGAGGCGGAGCAGGCCTGCCAGGAGCTGGGGCTGACGCTCGACGAGCTGATCGCCTGCGAACCCGAACCGGGCCTGGGCAACGGCGGCCTCGGCAGGCTGGCGGCCTGCTTCCAGGAATCGCTGGCGAGTCTGGAGCTGCCGGCCATCGGCTACGGCATCCGCTACGAATTCGGCATCTTCCGCCAGCACATCAGCGCAGGCGGCCAGCAGGAGAGCACCGATGCCTGGCTCTCCCAGGGCAACCCCTGGGAGGTGATCCGGCCGGAGTGGAGCTATCCGGTGCAGATCGGCGAGCACACCGTGCTGGGCGTCGCCTACGACACGCCGATCACCGGCTATGGGGTCCGCACCGCCAACACCCTGCGTTTGTGGTCGGCCATGGCGCCCGAGGCGTTCGACTTCGCCTCGTTCAATGCCGGCGACTACACCCGCGCCGTGCTGGCCAAGATCCAGAGCGAAACCCTGAGCAAGGTTCTCTACCCCAACGACGAACTGGAGCAGGGCAAACGCCTGCGCCTCAGCCAGCAGATCTTCTTCGTGTCCTGCTCCCTGCAGGACATGCTGCGCATCCTCAAGAAGCAGGGGCTGCCTGTCGCAGATTTCCATCGCAAGTTCGCCGTACAGCTCAACGACACCCACCCGGCGATCGCCGTGGCCGAGCTGATGCGTCTGCTGATCGATCAGGAGGGGCTCGACTGGGACACCGCCTGGAGCATCACCACCGCCAGCCTCAGCTACACCAACCACACCCTGCTGCCGGAGGCGCTGGAAACATGGGGCGTGGATCTGTTCGAGAAGCTCCTGCCCCGCCAGCTGGAGATCATCTACGAGATCAACTCCCGCTTCCTGCGCATGGTGCGCGTCCGCCATCCCGGCGATCGCCACCTGCTGGAACGGGTGTCCCTGATCGAGGAGGGCGAACAACGCAAGGTGCGCATGGCGAATCTGGCCGTGGTGGGCTGCCACCACACCAACGGCGTGGCGGAGCTGCACAGCCGCCTGCTGCGCGAGCAGCTGCTGGCGGATTTCGCCCGGCTCTGGCCGGATCGCTTCACCAACGTCACCAACGGCGTCACGCCGCGCCGCTGGATGGCTGTGGCCAACCCCTTCCTGGCGGGGTTGCTGGATGAGGCGATCGGCGACGGCTGGCGCCGCGACCTCGATCAACTGCAGGGGCTGGCACCGCTGCTGCATGACGGCGGCTTCCTCGAGCGCTGGCAGCAGGTGCGCGCCCAGGCCAAGCAGCGCCTGGCCAGCCACATCCAGAAGGAGCTGGGCGTGCTGGTGGATCACACCTCCCTGTTCGATGTGCAGGTCAAGCGGATCCACGAGTACAAGCGTCAGCACCTGGCGGCGCTGGAGGTGGTGCAGCGCTACCTGCGCCTGCGCAACGGCGAGGACCTTCCCCCTCGCACGGTGATCTTCGGCGGAAAGGCGGCGCCGGGCTATGCCATGGCCAAGCGCATCATCCGCCTGATCGTCGGCATCGCCGAGATCGTGAACATGGATCCGGCCATGGCCGGCCGCCTGCGGGTGGTGTTCCTGCCCAACTTCAGCGTCAGCCTCGGCCAGCTCGTCTATCCGGCGGTCGACCTCTCCGAGCAGATCTCCACCGCTGGCAAGGAGGCCTCAGGCACCGGCAACATGAAGATGGCGCTCAACGGCGCCATCACCATCGGCACCCTCGATGGCGCGAACGTCGAGATCCGCGAACGGGTTGGCGATGAGAACTTCTTCCTATTCGGCCACACCGCCGAAGAGGTGGCCCAGCTCAGCGCCGATGGCTACCACCCGATGCCCTGGCTGGACCGCAATCCCGCCCTGCGGGCGGCGATGGAGCTGATCGCCTCGGGGCACTTCAGCGAAGGCGATCGGGATCTGTTCCAGCCCCTGCTCGACAACCTCACCCATCACGATCCCTTCCAGGTGGTGGCCGATGCCGCCGACTACGGTCGGGCCCAGAACGCTGTCGACCAGCTGTGGTGTGACCAGGAATCCTGGAGTCGCGCCGCGATCACCAACACCATGGCCTGCGGCTTCTTCAGCAGTGATCGGGCCATCAGCGAGTATGCCGAGCGCATCTGGCGGCTGGAGCCGATTCGGGTGGAAGGCTGAGGCGGGCAAGCGCAGGGCCGATCCAGCTCAGCCCTTGTTGGTGTCAGGCGGCATGGTGCCAGGCGGCGTGGTGCCGGGATATTTGTGGCCCAGCCGCCAGAGTTCATTGCTGTGCTCGCCGGACTCGACCGCACGCAGACGGCAGATCAGGCTGAACACGTCGTGGGCGGAGAGTTCGCCGTTCTCCTGCCACTTCAGCGTGGCCGGTTGCAGCGGACGATCGGGGGTGGTGTCGTCTCGCCGCGGGGGGGCCATGGTCTGCTTCTGTGGTGGCGAAACGCTATGGCGCCGATCGAGGCCAGCGTGTGGCACACAGCACCGCTGCAGCGGAAGATTGTCTGAAGCCATGGCTCTGTCCGCGGGACAGCCTCTGCATTCCCCCGTGATTCCGCCTCGCCAGCCTCAGCGACCGCTGCCGCCAGCCACACCACCCGATGCCGACGATGACTGGCCGGTGGACCCCGGCCGCCCGCTGGGCCTGCGGCTACTCGCCCTGCTGGGTGCCCTCTCCTTCGTGATGCTCGGCCTCAGCAGCCTGGTGCCGCTGCTGAATCCCCAGCCTGCAGCCCCACCGCGCGCGCCCGATCAGCCCGCCCGCTCCCTGGGCTGAACACCGCTCAACTGCAGCAGCACTTCCCGGTAGCGCGGGCCATCCAGATCCACCAGCCACCCCGCCTGGTAGATGCCGAGCCCCAGGCGCCCGGGGCAGGTGCAGGTCGTTGTGCAACCAGGGGCGATCGGCTGGAGCCAGCTCTAGGAAGAAGCGTTCGATGTCGGCCAGCAGTCCGCTCTCGATGCCGCAGGGTTCCACAAACTGCTGCACCTCGGCTGTGATGTCGTTGCAGTGGTTAATGGCGGCCCCGGGTCTGCGCTCGTGGGCCGGACCTTAATCAAGCCGGGTGGTGTGCTCAGCGGCAGCCGAGCAGCTCATCCCAGCTGGAGAAGGCCCCTGGATCGGGCCGGGCCGTCTCAGGATGACGGCGGATGGTCAGCACCTCATCCCAGGCGGCCCAGCCCAGAGACGCGGCGGCTGCCGCCGGGAGTGGGCTGAGCACAACGGGCAGTGGAGCGACTGGAGAACCCTGCATGACGAGCATCACGTCGCCCTCAGGTTCGTTGGCGGCCAGCGACCTCTCCTGCCATGCAGGCTGCATGCGCCTGTCGGCTGGAGCACCCAGCCAGCGGAGCCGGAGAATGGGCCAACGGCGGGCGGCTCCCCCTACCTCGAACTGCAGGCGGTGCAGGCCTGGCTGGGGGAGCGGCTGGTGAGAGAACCTCAGCTTGCAGTTGCTGGAAGGCGAGCACACCCTGCTGCTGGTGACGTATCAGGTTGAGGCGGTGATTCCCGAGCGGAGCCGCATGCTGCGGCTGGTGGAGCGGGACGGCTGGCGTCAGGTGCTGGCAGCTGAAGCCCGAGTGGCGGCGGTAGGTTGACGGTTTGAGGGGAGCCATGGGCTCGACCGACTACACGAGCGCGATCGTGATGCTGATCGCCGTGGGCGTGGCCATCACCGGAATGGTCGTGTATGTGGTGACCCGTCCGACCGATCTCGGCGGCAAATGAGCGGGGGCTTAGCGCCCTGAGGGAGCTACAACGCGTTCAGCCGCTTCAGATCTCGCCATGGCTGCGGTCCCACTGCAGGGGGCTGGGAGGCCGGCGACAGGACCGCGAACCGGCCGCTGGGGCCTCGGCGGGGTCGCCGACCAGATCGGCATAACGGCAGCGAGCGATGGCCTGAGCCAGAACGGGATACCGCTCCACCATGCGGCCGTATTCCGGCGAGCAGTGGTAGGCGTGCTCCAGCTGGCGGTAGGTCTGGTGCAGCAGCGATTGCAGCTCCTGGTCATGGTCCTCGGCGGCCGCGCGCAGGAGGCGGGCACGCAGGATGTCGTCGGATGTCATGGCTGGTGGGGCGGCCACCGGGTGGTTCCTGCCGGCCCGCACGGACGTTGACGCAGGCAGGCGGCCCCGGCCCGGCCTGTCAGGGGGAGCACACGCTGACCGACGAAGTCTTCACAAAGCCTTTCGCCGAGATTGGCCGATCCCCCCGCACACTGGCCAAGCCTTCCCCCTTGCCGTGTCCGAGCCTTCCACCCCAGCACGCCCAGCCAGCCTCACCAGCCCCCTGGGCACAGCAGCCACGCCGACAGACCTGATGCGCTGTCCACGCTGCGGAGGCAGCGGTCAGCTGCGCACCGGCCACGGCGGCTACCGCACCTGCCTGGACTGCGCCGCCCGCGGCATCCTCGGCAACGACCGTCGCGCGGCCTGATCCCTCGCCAACGCTGCGGGTGACCTGCAGGGACTGCAGGTTGAAGCAATCTGAGGGCAAAATGTCGCGTTGCGACTTGAGATTGCGCGTGTTCAGGCTGACAAGCCAGGCAGAACTGAACCAGTCGCCCCGCGACGATCAGCAACCTGCCGCCAGCGCCGGTGCCTGAGGGCAGCCATGCCCGGCCACTGGGACCGATGGCCAGCTTTCTGCTG
>CAIZNP010000187.1 GCA_903934375.1 uncultured Synechococcaceae cyanobacterium | reverse complement strand
GTTGATGTTGAACAGCGCCGCGTCGGTGCCTGCGAGGGAAAAGGTGAGGGTGGTGCCGGCGTCGGGATCGGTGGCGGCGGCGGTGTAGACGGTGCCGGTGCCGTTTTCAGCGAAGGAGGCGGTGGCGCCGGAGGAGACCACCGGCGCAGCATTGCCATCGCTAGCCCCAGTGATGGTGAAGGCAATGTCAGCGGACAGGGATGTGAGAGTGCCATCGGTGACCCTCACCGAACCGAAGGAGTCGGTAGCGGTAGCGCCGTCAGCGAGGGCTTGAGTGTCTGGATCGCTGTTGTTCAGGGTATAGGTGACTACGCCTGAAGTGGGATTGAGTGAAGCGGAACCGTAGGTAGCATTTTTTGAATAAGTGGTATTCGTGGGTGAGTACGTAAGGGTGTATTCGAAATCTTTGCTCGTTTGGGCGCTCGATCCGCCGGCTTCATAGGCATGGCCTGTTGGTAGATTGGCGATATTGCCGCTGTGGCCTGACCACCATAGATCAGGAGCGCCTGTAGAAGAAACCCGGATAAAGTAGGTTGTGCCGGATGCGAGATTTACTGTTCCATTAGGAGTAAGGGATAACTCGGTAGCGGTGCTATTGTCTGAAGGGCTAGAGTTAGAGGGAAAAAGTGTAGTTTTCCCGGTCCAGCTATAATAAACAGTGCCACCGCCTGCGGCAGAGGTAATTTGTACGGTTGCGTCTTGTTGGGGCTGAGTAGTTTTTTGAACCAGGAATAGCGAGATTTTTGAGAGTGTGTAGTTCCCTGTGCCAGCAAGTGAAAAGCTCTGAACGCCAATCTGGCCGTCCTTGATTTCATAGGAATAGCCGCTGCCGGCTGGGGTAGGGGTCGCTGTTGGAGACCCAGTCGAGGACACTGCCGTCCACCCATTGCTGGTGAGGTAGCCCGTATCGATGTTGGCCGTACCATCCAGATCCACCGGCGTCACGGTGATGGTGGCTGTGCTGTTGCCGTCTTCCACCAGGGCCGCGGACTGGGCCTCAATGGAGGCCACCGGCGCCAGGTTGTTGCTGATGAACAGGGCGCCGTTGGCGGTGGTGGATCCCGTGAGGGTCAGGCTGGTGGCGGTGATGCCCCTGAGCTCGACCAGGCTGTAATTAGTTCCGGTAAATGGAGAAGATCCGCCACCCGCGTTCGTAGTGGTTTGGGTGTAGACAAATGTGCGGACTCCCGAGTAGCCGCCTTCATTGAAGCTGGCGGTGGTGAAGGCCACAGTGCGACCCGCAGCGCCGAGGTTATTGCGCCGTAGGTAGTCAACTACCGCCGCTACATTCGCGTAGCTGGAAAGAGTGAGTGCACTGAATGAACCTGATGTGGTCTGATCGTCAAAAGTCGCTATCCCGCTGGCTGAGATTCTTCGGGCTTTGACCGTCTGGCTGCCGATCTGCAGGGACGATGCATTGCCTGTAGTAAAGTTTGTTTGTGTACCCAGAGAAGCATTTGTCCCCGTTGGCGTCACCCGCAACGCTTCGCTGACAGCTGAGCCGTTGGCCAGCACGAAGTCGGTGATGACGTCATAGCCACTGATCGTGCCACTGTTTCCGGACCCACCGATGGATATCGATGAATCGCCGGTGGGGTTGAAAAAGCTGTCGACGCCATCACCCCCGGAGAGCACGTCGGCGCCGGTGCCGCCGCGCAGCAGGTCGTTGCCGCCGCCGCCGCTGAGGGTGTCGTTGGCGCCATGACCGATGAGTTGATCGGGGCCGCCGCCGCCGGTGAGGGTGTTGGCATTCGCATCACCGGTGAGTTGGGCAGTCTCCACCTCCACCACCTGCCCGTCGATCGTCAGCGTGGTGGTGTCGTCTTCGCTGTTGATCAGGGCCCACTGGTCGGCGCTGAGCGTGGTTCCGGTGAGCAGGGCGGCGAAGCGTTCGCCTTCGTCGCCGGGGCTGTCGAGGCCGGGGTTGAGGCGGCTGTCGAGGGCGTGGCCGGCCTCCTCCAGCAGCACGCTGGTGAGCTGGCTCAGGCCCAGCTGGCCGGCGTTGAGCAGATCGGCATTCACATAGATCCGCTCCTTGCCGGTGTGGCCGATGGCTGCGTAGGCGGCCAGGGCGCCGTTGAGCTCGGCATTGCTGCGCAGTTCGACCTCGATGCGCAGGCCGGTGCTGCTGAGGCTGTTGATCAGTGCCTGCCGGTTGGCGTCAAACGTGGCGGAATCGCTGCCGGCGTTGCCGAACACCTCCTGCAGGAGTTGATCGCGGTCGCTGCGGTTGAGCAGCTCAGTCAGGGTGCGGCTGGCATTGGTGAGCGCCTGCTCCCACAGCGCCTCGGCGACGGAGCTGAGCAGCGGGGTGCGCTCGGCCTTCAGCACGTAGTGCTCCGGCGACTCCGGGGTGCCGCTGAAGGTCACCAGCGGTGTCTGGCTGCTGCCGTTGGCGCCCAGGGCAGCGGCGTCCGCCAAGGCGTAGGTGAGGGCTGCAGCCCCAGGATTGGTGACGGCCAGGTTGGTCAACTGGGGGCCGGCGGGCTCCAGCGTTGCTGAGGCAGGCTCGGCCGAAGCGATCAGAGGGCTTTTGCCGGCTGCGGTTGCCGTCGGGGCGGCTTCTTGGCTGGTTGCGTCAGTGCTGGTGGCCTGCAGCCGCTCGAGCTGCTTGTCTTGCAGCCGCCCGCGCCGAATCCTGTCGATGCCTTGCCATCGTGAAAACCAGTTGGGGCGGCGCTTTTGGCGCATGGTGCAGGACCATCAACCACGGAGGCAGCAAAGCCGCTCCCACTGAGGACCATCGTTTCTTGCCTGGCCCCAGTTGTGGCTGTGCAGCACCTGTGGATTGGCTGAGCGTTTCCTCAAGATTGCTCAGCTCAGTCATGCTGGAGAAACCGTTGCCGCCTCACCAGGGATCGCCATCCAGGGGCTCCACATCCAGTGGTTCCTCATCGCGCGCATAGCGGCGCGCCGGGGGGCGTTCGCTGACGCGGGGCTCGGCGGGACGCTCATCCGGGTAGCGCTCTTCATCCAGGTACCTGCGCTGCCGCAGGGGTTCGCGTTCGCGACGCTGTTCAACCTCCACATAGTCGTAGTCTTGCTCCTCCTCGAAGCGGCGGCTGGTGGCGGGGGCGATGCGCCGCTGCTGCTCCAGGGCGCTGGGCTGGCCGGCGGCCAGCTGGTTCTCCACGGGCACCATCGTTTGGCGGAAGCGCTCCCGCTCCTCCTGCTCCCAGCTGGCGCCGCCCACACCGAGCTTCTCCAGAAGGCCGGTGCCCAGCTGCTTGAGCTTCTCCTCGGCGCCCTCATAAACAATGATCCGGTCCGGGCCGCTGCTCACGATCTCCTCCACCGTGAGCTCCCAGGTGCTCAGCACGCCTTCGCCCAGCAGCGGCACCCCGAGGGCGCCGAGCACCAGGGTGGTGAGCTCGCCGGTTTCGATGTCGAAGCTGAAGCCCAGCACCCGCCCCAGCTGCTCACCCGCCTCGGTGATCACCTGGCAGTTGATCACCTTCGAGTAGCGCTCCGGGTTGAAGCCTTCAGCCAGGGAATTGGCCGAATCCACCAGAATCACATCACCCACCTGGCGGATGCTCTCCAGCGGCATCCAGCGGGGCAGGCCCGGCAGGAAGCGGGTGAGCGGGTTGTCGCGCAGGCCGAGGGCCACCACCTGGCGACGGTCCACATCCACCACCACCTCGCCCACCACACCCAGGCGGCGGCCGGTGTCGCGGGTGATCACCTGCGTGCCCATCAGCTCGGAGCGCAACCAGAGACGATCGCTCGGGGTGGCGCCCGCTGCAGCGGTCTGGGCGGCCGGGTCGCTGCCGGGGGAAGTGCTGGTCATGGGCGCATTGTGGCCGAGGGTATGGGGCGGGGCTTCAGGCGGCAGGTGGTAATCCCACCACCTGGGTGTGGGCGCCGCGGGCCTGGGTGACGCCAATCGTGCGTGTGGCGGCGCTGATCATCGGCCGCCTGTGGCTCACCACCATGAACTGGGCGTCGTCGGCCTGGCGGGCGATCAGGGCGGCCAGGCGCTCCACATTCACGCCATCCAGGAAGCTGTCCACCTCGTCGAGCGCATAGAAGGGCGATGGGCGGAAGCGCTGCAGGGCGAACAGGAAGCTCAGCGCCGTGAGCGACTTCTCGCCGCCGCTCATCGCCGCCAGCCGCCGCACCGCCTTGCCCTTGGGATGGGCCACCAGCGTCAGCCCGCCATCCAGAGGTGCTTCGGGGTTCTCCAGCTGGAGGTGGCCTTCCCCTTCCGAGAGGCCGGCGAAGATCTCACGGAAGTGACCATCCACGGCGCTGAAGGCCTCCAGAAAGGCCTCCTGGCGCAGGGTGGCCACGGTTTCGATGCGCAGCAGCAGCTCCTCGCGCTCCTTGCAGAGCACATCGAGCCGCTCCTGCAGCTCCGCCAGCCGCTGCTCCAGTTCCTCCAGCTCCTGCAGGGCCAGCATGTTCACCGGCTCGAGGGCTTCCATGCGCTGCTGCAGGCTGCGCAGCTCCGCCTGCAGTGCCTCAAGGCCGCCCTCGCGCACCTCCTCGGGGATCTCGGGAAGCGGGTCGGGCAGCTCCTGCTC
>CAIZNP010000186.1 GCA_903934375.1 uncultured Synechococcaceae cyanobacterium | reverse complement strand
GACAAGCCCCGCAGTCCCTTCTCCCCTGGGGCCAACGCGTCGGTCGCTGGCCCGCGTTGCCCAGGGGCTGCCGCTGTGGCCCGCCAGCAGCAGCTCCTCCACACCGTCAGGAATCAGACCGGCGAGCACCAGCACGCTGCCCTGCTGGCCGAGGCCGGAGGCCAGCTCCTGGAGGTGGCTGCGCTGGATATCTGGCAGATCCTTCTCCACCCCAAGAGGGTCATGGCCATACGGCCCGTCGCCATAGAGCTGGTGCCGCAGCTGATCGTGGCTCAGCTGGAAGGGGTCTTCGCGCTGACGCTGCAGGGTCTGCAGGGTCAGCTGCCGTTCCAGATCGATCTGGTCATCCACCAGCCAGGGGCTGCGCACCATCTGCAGCAGCAGCGGCAGCAGCAGAGCCGCATCATCACTGGCGCATTTGAGGCTGATCAGCGTGCCGTCCTCGCTGGCCTCGCAGCGAAGGCCGGCGCCACTGCCCTCCACCAGATCAGCCAGGGCCTCGCCGCTGTAGGGGCCGCAGCCGCGGCTCAGCACACCGGCCAGGAGCTGGGCCGCCCCCCGGAGGCCGAGACGATCGGCGCTGCTGCCCCCACGCAGCCAGAGCTTGGCCGAAAGGATGGCCGGCCCGGGACGGTGCAGCAACCAGAGGGGGCAGCCCCCTGGCAGCTGGCGTTGCTCAAGCGCCGGGCTCATGCCGGCACCGCCCGCAGGGTGAAGGCGCGCTCGGGTGCCAGGAGGGGGATCAGTTCATGGCTTAGGCGCTCCCCATCCCAGTGCTGCAGCCACTGCAGCGGAGCGTCCAGGGAGTGCTCGCGGCCCCAGAGGGCACTGTTGCCCACCATGGCCGCCACCGAGCCGGGCGCCTCCAGGCTGAAGCGGTACCCATTGCCCACAAGCCGCCGGGCGCGCTCCATCTCCGCCTCGTGTGGCCTGGTGTCCAGCAGCGTCGTCAGCACCTGGCGCACCTCCTGCTCCACGGCGTCGAGCTGGTCGGGTTCACACACGGCTTCCAGCAGCACCAGGCAGCCGGCCTCGAGCACGTTCAGATCAAGGTCGATGCTTTCCACCAGCCGCAATTGCTCCCGCAGGCGTTCCACCAGGCGGCTGCGGCGTCCCTCCGCCAGCAGGGTGGTGAGCAGGTCTCCCCCCACCACAGCGTCCTGATCTGCGGCGCCGGGGAACCGCCACGCCATCAACAGCCGTGCCGCCTCCAGGCGCGGCAGCTCCAGGGTGGTGTCACCGCTGCTGAGGCTGAGGGGCGCGAGCGCGTCGGCTCCGGTAGCGGTCGCCAGAGCCGCCAGAGCCGAATCGTCCAGTCGTCGGCTCAGGTCCAGGTGCTGCAGCGGACCGGCCACCGCCAGACAACAGCGGTCGGCCCGGTAGTGCCGGTGATGGAAGGCGGCCATCGCCTCGGGGCGGTGAGCCTCAAGGGATCCACGGCGCCCCAGGATCGGCAGGCCGTAGGCATGGCCGGGACAGGCGCGGCGCAGCAGCTCCTGGAACGCCACCTCCTCGGGCTGGTCCTCACTCTGAGCCAGCTCCTCGAGCACCACCTGCCGTTCCATGGCGAAGTCGTCGCCGTTCAGGCGGGGCTCCAGCACCAGATCCAGCAACAGCGCAAGCGCCTCGCCGGCTGCTTCCGGTGGAATCAGCACGTGGAAATGCACGTCGTCGAAGCCGGT